>NZ_CP107549.1:952631-1270175 GCF_025837155.1 Pseudomonas sp. Z8(2022)
GGATGGTGAAGCGCTTGGGTACGGCGATGCGTTGACACTGCTCGACGATCAGCTCATGGGCGGCTTCCTGCATCGCCGGAATCGGCGGCATGCCCGTGTTCTGCAGATGCAGCACGCGTGCCGGCAGCGCAGGCCAGAGCAGCGCCGCGAAGAGGAACGCCGGAGTGACCGACCTGCCGTCGTGGATGCGGTCGTCGGTGTTGATCAGAGCCTGGCGGATCAGCTTCTCGGTGTACTCGGGGTTGCGCTTGAGCGCCTCGCCGCTGGCCGGGAACAGCTGGGCGAACAGATCATGCTCGAGCAGCAGGTCGAAGGTGTACTCGGCGTAACCGGCGAGGAACAGCTTGAGCACTTCATCGAACAGACGCGCCGAGGGAATGTCGCGCAGCATCGGCGCCAGGCGGCGGATCGGTGCGGCGCTGTGTTTCTCGATCTCGAAGTCCAGCTTGGCGGCGAAGCGTACCGCGCGCAGCATGCGTACCGGATCTTCCAGGTAACGCTGTTCCGGGTCGCCAATCAGGCGTACCAGATGGTTGCGCACGTCGTGCATGCCCCGGGCGTAGTCGAGGATGTGTTCCTGGGTCGGGTCGTAGTAGAGCGCGTTGATGGTGAAGTCGCGGCGCTGGGCATCGTCTTCCAGCGTGCCGTAGACGTTGTCGCGAAGGATGCGGCCGCTTTCGTTGCGGGCCGCCAGGTTGCTGTTTTCCTCTTGCTCACCTTGCGGGTGGTTGGCACGGAAGGTTGCCACCTCGATGATCTCGCGACCGAAGTGCACGTGGACCAGCTTGAAGCGGCGACCGATCACCCGCGCATTGCGGAACTCGGCACGTACCTGCTCGGGCGTGGCGCTGGTGGCCACGTCGAAATCCTTGGGGTCGATATCCAGCAGCAGGTCGCGTACGCAGCCGCCGACCAGATAGGCCTGGTAACCGGCCCTCTGCAGGCGTTCGACCACGCTGATGGCGTGACGACTGATCTCGTTGCGATTGAGAGGGTGTTGGAGACTGCCCAGCACTTCGGGAGTGCTGCGTGGCCGTGGAGCACGGCGCAGAGGGGAGCGGAAAGACTTGAACAGCTTTTTCAGCATGGGATGCACTGTTTGGAGTAGTGGCCGGTCTGCGCCATATGCTGTCGAGGTACTGCCTGGATGGTAGCGCGGCGCTCAGGGCTGCAAGCCCGGATTCGCCCACGAATCATGAACGCCGTTCGGGCATCTGCTTCGTCACTGGTTTCGACGGCATACGGAATGATGACCGCATGATTGCTGCGGATTCTAGCATCGTGTCGGGAGAAGGTGTGTAGAAGGGCGGCAGGCGGGGGATTCTGGGGACCGGAAGCTACTGGGGGAGCCGAAGCTCCCCCCCAAGTTGGTGCGTGCTCTGTTTTTATTGTTATTGAGGGCCTGTTGTTTTTGTTGTTCGGCCCTTCCCGGCTCGCCGTGGCCTACCGGGTGCTCCCTAGAAAGGGGAGCCAATAGCAAACGGATTTCTTTGGACGCTGATGCTGCCTTAATCAACCAGTTCCGGCGCTGCCTCAGGGCAGTTTTATTGTTCTCAGCCTGGTCGCTGGGGCGAACCCCTTGCGGCAACTCCTCTCCAAAAGAATCAGTTAGCTGCGCCTCCGTACCTTGTTGTTCTTGTTGTTCTGGAGTCGTTACGTCTTGTTCTTATTGTGTAGGGCATTGCTTGTTATTGTTGTTGTGCCAGAGATAAAGCAGATGCCGTGCCAGTTTTTGAGATTCCTTGTGAATCAAGGGCTTGAGGCAATGCTGGGTATTCGGTGGGGTATGAAAAAGCCGGGCTTTCGTTACCGTTAGACCCGGCTTTTGTTACGAGATATTGAAGCGGTAACAACCTGTGGAACCTGTGTGCGCGCAGGTTGTCACCGAAGCGGTGAAGTCAAGGGCCGCTGGTCACACCGGATTTGCGACGCGGGATGCCCAGACGCTGACGACGTTCCCACAGGCATTTGCGGCTGATACCCAGTTTGCGGGCCAGCTCGGTTTCGGTCATGTGGTCCTGGTGTTCGAGAACGAAGTGCTGGAAGTAGTCCTCCAGTGACAGGTCCTCGGTGGGTTCGTGGCTGTTGCCGGTACTCTGCCCGTTGCTGGCTGGCAGGCCGAAATTCTCGTCATCCAGATCGTCCAGCTCGATGTCGATGCCCAGCAGATCGGCGGAAATCTCCGGTCCCTCGCAGAGAATCACCGCGCGCTCGATGGCATTTTCCAGTTCGCGTACGTTACCCGGCCAGGAATAGTGGCGGATAGCCTGCTCGGCGTCGTGGGCGAAACGCAGCGGTTCACGGCCCATGCGGGTGTACTGGCGGACCAGGAAGGCCTGGGCGATCTCGATCACGTCGTTACCGCGCTCGCGCAGCGCTGGCAGCTTCAGCGCGATGACGTGCAGACGGTAATAAAGGTCTTCGCGGAACTGTCCGGTCTTGGCCAGCGTTTTCAGGTCGCGGTGGGTCGCGGCGATCAGGCGCACGTCCACCTTCTGCGACTGCACCGAGCCGACCCGGCGAATCTCGCCTTCCTGCAGCACGCGCAGCAGCCGTGCCTGGGCTTCCAGAGGCAGTTCGCCGATCTCGTCGAGGAACAGCGTACCGCCATCGGCTGCTTCCACCAGGCCGGCACGCCCGGCGCTTGCGCCGGTGAAGGCGCCTTTCTCGTGGCCGAACAGCTCGGACTCGATCAGGGTCTCCGGAATGGCCGCGCAGTTCACCGAGATCAGCGGCGCCTTAGCGCGCTTGGACAGGTTGTGCAGGGCGCGCGCGACCAGTTCCTTGCCGGTGCCGGACTCACCCTGCACCAGAACATTGGAATCGGTGGGGGCGACCTTGCGAATCTTGCTGTAGAGCTCCTGCATGGCCGCGCAGGAACCGATGATGCCGATCTCGCCGTTGGCGTTGTCCGCGGCTTTCTCGGCAGTGGTACCACGCGCGCTGCTGGTGGCAGCTGGCGCCGGTGCGCTCCTGGCTTCCTGACGGTCACGCAGAATGCGCGCGACAGCCTGCAGCATCTCGTCGTGGTCGAAGGGCTTGGCGATGTAATCGACCGCGCCCATCTTCATCGAATCCACCGCCGAACGCAGGCTGGCATAGCTGGTCATGATCAGCACCGGAGTACCTTCGGCCAGCTTGATCAGTTCGGTGCCCGGTGCGCCGGGCAGGCGCAGGTCGCTTACGATCAGGTCGAAGGTCGGAATGCTGTAACGCTCCTGGGCTTCCTGTACCGAGCCGGCTTCACTGACCTGGTACTGATTGCGTTCGAGCAGGCGGCGCAAGGCAGAGCGGATAATGGTTTCGTCTTCGACGATAAGAATATGTGGCATCAATACGGTCTCTCGACGGTCACGGAGGTGCCATCGGCACCCACTCTCGCTGTTTACATCGCTACGGACGTCGCTTCGACATGTCTCGGCAGGGTGACCCGAATTCGAGTGCCAAGTTGGCGCTCGGGGTCGGCCGGGCTGTCGATTGTTATCTGTCCATAATGCTCTTCCACGATCGAATAGACCAGCGCGAGGCCCAGGCCGGTCCCCTCGCCGGGGTCCTTGGTGGTGAAGAAGGGTTCGAACAGGCGGTCGACGATCGCCTTGGGAATGCCGCTGCCTTCATCCTCGACGATCAGGTCGACGGTATGTTCGCTGGCCTCGCTGCGCACGCGGATGGCTCCGCCGGGGGGCGAGGCATCACGGGCGTTGGACAGCAGGTTGATCAGGACCTGGGCCAGGCGCTGCGGGTCGCCGCAGGCCCAGTGCTGCGGATCGCACAGGTTGTAGAACTGGATATCGAAGTTGCGCTTGTTCAGCGACAGCAGGCCGATGGCGTCCTGCGCGACGTCGGCCAGGCACACCGGTTCGTCGGCACGCTGGTGGCTGCCGGAGTGGGCGAAGCTCATCAATGACTGCACGATGCGCGAGACACGTTTGGTCTGCTCGAGGATCTGCCCGCTGATCTCGGTCAGCTCGCTGTCGTTCTCGCGCTCTTCGCGCAGGTTCTGCGCCAGGCAGGCGATGCCGGTGATCGGGTTGCCGATCTCGTGGGCAACACCTGCGGCGAGGCGGCCGATGCTGGCCAGGCGCTCGGAGTGCACCAGCTTGTCTTCGAGCAACTGGGTTTCGGTCTGGTCCTCGACCAGCAGTACCAGGCCACTGTTGCCGGGCGCCAGGGGTTCGTTGATCGCCGCCTTGTGCAGGTTCAGCCAGCGGATCTGGCCGTCGAGCGCCAGGTGCTGCTTGTGCAGGTGCTGGTCCGGACGTTCGATGAAGTCCTGCAACAGGCTCTGCCAGGGCTCGCTCAGCGTACTCAGGCGCGAGCCGACGATGCGCTGTGCGGGAATTTCGGTGAGTTCCTCCATGGCCCGGTTCCACATCAGGATCTCCTGATCCTTGGCCAGCGAGCACACGCCCATCGGCAGTTCCTGCAGGGTCTGGCGGTGGTAACGGCGCAGGGCATCGAGTTCGGCGGCCAGGCCGGTCAGGCGCGACTGGTAGTCTTCCAGGCGGCTCTCGATGAAGTGGATGTCCTCGGTGACATAGCCCTCGCTGCCGGATTTGTAGGGCAGGAAGGTCTCCACGATGTCTTGCGCCACGCTCGGCCCCATCAGGCCGGACAGGTTGGCTTCGATGCGGTCACGCAGACGACGCAGGGCATAGGGGCGGCTCTCGTCGAAGGGCAGGTGCAGGTCGCGCAGCGCCTGTTCCACTTCCCGTTGTGCGGTCTTGGCGCCGAGCGGCTTGGCCAGCTGTGCGGCAAAGTCCTGCGGCGACACGGCGACCAGTTCGCGTCGCTGCGGGCGGCGCACGTTGTCCACCGCGCAGGCCTCGGCGGCGCTCTTTTCCTCGGGGCTGGCCTCGGTGAACAGCGAGACCAGGGTGAACACCATTACGTTGGCCGCCAGCGAGGCGATTGCTGCCAGGTGCCAGCTGGCATCGTCGAGCACATAGACGACGTTGAGCAGCGGCACGTAGAAGCCTTCCAGGTTGCCCAGCAGCGGCAGCAGCATGGTCAGTGCCCAGACGCTGATGCCGGCCAGCAAGCCGGCGAGGAAACCGCGGCGATTGGCCGTTTGCCAGTACAGTACCGACAGCACGCCGGGCAGGAATTGCAGGGTGGCGACGAAGGCGACGATGCCCAGGTTGGCCAGATCCTGCTGGGCGCCGAGCAGCAGGTAGAAGCCGTAGCCGGCCATGATGATGAAGGCGATCAGTGCGCGGCGCGTCCATTTCAGCCAGCGGTAGATGTTGCCTTCGGCTGGCGGCTGGTACAGCGGCAGCACCAGGTGGTTCAGGGCCATGCCCGACAGGGCCAGGGTCGAGACGATGATCAGACCGCTGGACGCCGAAAGTCCGCCGACATAGGCGAGCAGGGCCAGGGTTTCGCTGTTGACCGCGATGCCCAGACCCAGGGTGAAGTATTCGGGATTGGTGGTTGCCCCGAGCTTGAGCCCGGCCCAGAGGATCAGCGGTACGGCCAGGCTCATCAGCAGCAGGAACAGCGGCAGGCCCCAGCTGGCGCTGACCATGGCGCGCGGATTGAGATTCTCGGTAAAGGTCATGTGGTACATGTGCGGCATGACGATGGCCGAGGCGAAGAACACCAGCAACAGGGTGCGCCACGGGCCTTCCTGCAATGGGGTGTGCAGCGTGGTCAGCGCCGCCTGGTTCTGCACCAGCCACAGTTCCAGCTCACGCGGGCCACCGAACACGCCATACAGTGCGTACAGGCCGATGGCGCCGAGAGCGGTCAGTTTGACCAGCGATTCGAAGGCGATGGCGAACACCAGACCTTCATGCTTCTCACGCGTAGCGATGTGGCGTGCGCCGAACAGGATGGTGAAGAGGATGATCAGGCCGCAGTAGCTCAGTGCCACCTTTTCCTGCAGCGGCTCGCGGCTGAGGATGCCGATGGAATCGGCTACCGCCTGGATCTGCAGGGCCAGCAATGGCAGCACGCCGATCAGCATGAACAGGGTGGTCAGCGCGCCGGCCCAGGTGCTGCGAAAACGGAAGGCGAACAGGTCGGCCAGCGATGACAACTGATAGGTGCGGGTGATGCGCAGGATCGGATAGAGCAGTACCGGTGCCAGCAGGAAGGCCCCGGAAACCCCGAGGTAGCTGGCAAGAAAGCCATAGCCGTACTGGTAGGCAAGGCCCACCGTGCCGTAGAAGGCCCAGGCGCTGGCGTAGACGCCCAGCGACAGGGTGTAGGTCAGCGGGTGGCGGATGATCCAGCGGGGAACAAGGCCCTTTTCACTGACCCAGGCGACGCCGAACAGCATCAGCAGATAGCCGGCGCTGATCAGGATCAGTTCGCTCAGGCTAAAGCTCGTCAGCATCGCGTTGGCTCTGAAGAATGAAGGTGACGACGATCAGGATCAGCCACAGCAGATAGGGCCGGTACCAGGCACCATTGGGGTCGATCCACCAGTCCATGATGGCCGGTGAAAACAGGTAGATTCCCACTACCAGGATCAGAACCAGTCGATAGATATACATGTGGCATCTCGTCGAACGATGCCGCGATGGTAAAGGATGCCGCGCTCTTCAAGCCACAAACTTGAAGCCGGAGAATCCAGGGGAGCCGTATGGCGCTGCTTTCAGCGCAGCTGCGCCTCTGCCAGGGTACGGCTGCGCGGAATGCGCGTGGCGTCCCAGTTCGCGACGCCCCAGGCCAGCAGCTCGGCAGGTGCGGCGCCTTGCAGTTCGGCAGGGGGCTGCTGACCCAGCGCACGCAGGGCGCGCAGCAGCAGTGGTCCGGCCTGGTCGGCAGGCAGGGGAGGTGAGCGGTAGCTCTTGCCCAGTTTGTGGCCATCCGGCTGGATGATCAGCGGCAGGTGCAGGTAACGCGGTTGCGGCAGCCCGAGCAGCTCCTGCAGATAGAGCTGGCGCGGTGTCGAGTCCAGCAGGTCGGCGCCTCGTACCACGTCGGTTACGCCCTGCCAGGCATCATCGAGTACCACCGCGAGCTGGTAGGCGAACAGGCCGTCGCGCCGGCGAATCACGAAGTCGCCCACTTCCCGGCCCAGATGCTGATGAAATTCGCCCTGTACGCGATCAACGAAGTGATAGTCCAGCTCCGGCACGCGCAGGCGGATGGCTGCGTCGTGATCAGGGTGGCTGGCGTTACGGCAGAATCCCGGATAGATGCCGGCGTAGCCTTCCAGCTGCTTGCGAGAACAGATGCAGGCGTAGGCCAGTCCCTGGCGGAACAGGCGGGCGATCACCGCGGCGTATTCGGCGTGGCGCTCGCTCTGGCGGACCAGTTCGCCATCCCACTCGAACCCGTAGCACTCCAGAGTGCGCAGGATCGCATCCTGGGCACCGGGCACTTCCCGTGGCGGGTCAAGGTCCTCCATGCGCAGCAGCCAGCGGCCGCCCACGGCGCGGGCATCGAGATAGGAGGCGAGCGCGGCGATCAGCGAACCAAAATGCAGGTAACCGCTGGGGGTGGGGGCGAAGCGCCCGATGTAGGTTGTGTGCATGAAGCGAAGGCCAGAAACAGAGCGGGGCGCCTAAGCGCCCCGTCGTCAGATCAGGAACCGATCTGCTTTTCCTTGATTTCCGCCAGCGTCTTGCAGTCGATGCAAAGGGTCGCGGTCGGACGGGCTTCGAGACGGCGAATGCCGATTTCGACGCCGCAGGAATCGCACCAGCCGTACTCGTTGTCTTCGATCAGCTGCAGGGTTTCGTCGATCTTCTTGATCAGCTTGCGCTCGCGATCACGGGCGCGCAGTTCCAGGCTGAATTCTTCTTCCTGGCTGGCGCGGTCGGCCGGGTCAGGGAAGTTGGCCGCTTCGTCCTGCATGTGGTGCACGGTGCGGTCGACTTCCTGCATCAGCTCCAGCTTCCACTTGTTGAGGATGCTGGTGAAGTGAGCGCGCATCGGCTCGCTCATGTATTCCTCGCCTTTCTTCTCAGGATAAGGCTCGAAACCACGAATCAGCTGGCTGGTGCTTTTTGCTTTTTCTTTTGTGGGCATGGATAGCGCCTCTCACTCTTTCGAATCCATCGCGCAGGTTATTCCATTGCCAGACATTTGTCCGGCCCTGCGACTGCAAGCCGGCGAACTTACCAGATCGAATCGGGGCGCGCTACTCCCGGTTGTCTCCGTCTCGGCCGGGATGTGAACGAAATATGCATGTCGCAGGCCGGCAAGCGCAGCGGCGCCTCGGCGCCCTTGCCGCGGCCTTGAGCTGCCCTGCTAGAATCCGCGCCTCGCAACCCTGAAGACAGACCCATGGCTCAGCTCTACAGCGGGCGCAGTCGCGCCATCGAACCCTTTCATGTAATGGCCTTGCTGGCGCGTGCCAACGAGTTGCAGGCTGCTGGTCACGATGTCATCCATCTGGAGATCGGCGAGCCGGACTTCACCACTGCCGAACCGATCATTCGCGCCGGCCAGGCTGCCCTGGCCGCCGGGCACACCCGCTACACCGCAGCCCGCGGCCTGCCGCAACTGCGCGAGGCGATCGCCGGCTTCTATGCCGAGCGTTACCGCCTGAGCGTCGACCCGCAGCGCATTCTGGTCACACCAGGCGGCTCCGGCGCGCTGTTGCTGGCTGCCAGCCTGCTGGTCGATCCGGGCAAGCACTGGCTGCTGGCCGACCCCGGCTACCCGTGCAACCGTCACTTTCTGCGCCTGGTCGAAGGCGCCGCGCAGCTGGTACCGGTCGGCCCCGATGTGCGTTATCAACTGACCCCGCAACTGGTGGAGCGCCATTGGGATGCGGACAGCGTCGGCGCGCTGCTGGCGTCGCCGGCCAACCCGACCGGCACCTTACTGCACAAGGATGAACTGGCGGCGTTGTCGGCCTGCCTCAAGCAGCGTGGCGGCCATCTGGTGGTGGACGAGATCTACCATGGCCTGACCTACGGTTGTGACGCGCCGAGCGTGCTGGAAGTGGATGACGAAGCCTTCGTGCTCAATAGTTTCTCCAAATATTTCGGCATGACCGGCTGGCGCCTGGGCTGGCTCGTGGCGCCCGAGGCGGCCGTGCCGGAGCTGGAGAAGCTGGCGCAGAACCTCTACATCAGCGCACCGAGCATGGCCCAGCATGCCGCCCTGGCCTGCTTCGAGCCGGCCACGCTGGAAATCCTCGAGGAGCGCCGCCACGAGTTCCAGCGTCGTCGCGACTATTTATTGCCGGCCCTGCGCGAGCTGGGCTTCGGTATCGCGGTGGAGCCGGAAGGCGCTTTCTATCTATATGCAGACATCAGCGCCTTCGGTGGCGACGCCTTCGCCTTCTGCCGCCATTTCATCGAAACCGAGCACGTGGCGTTCACCCCGGGTCTGGATTTCGGCCGCCATCAGGCCGGGCACCATGTGCGTTTTGCCTATACGCAGAATGTCGAGCGCCTGCAGCAGGCAGTCGAGCGTATCGCCCGCGGCCTGAAGAGCTGGACGCCTGATGCGCTTTGATCCGCCACTGGAAGAAGGTCGCCTGCTGCGCCGCTACAAGCGTTTTCTCGCCGATATCGAGACGATCAGCGGTGAGCTGCTGACCATCCACTGTGCCAACACCGGTTCGATGCTCAACTGCATGAGCGAAGGTTGCCGGGTGTGGTTCAGCCGCAGCAAGGATCCCAGGCGCAAGCTGCCGGGCAGCTGGGAGATCAGCGAAACGCCGCAGGGGCGTCTGGCCTGCATCAATACCGCACGGGCCAATGCGCTGGTGGAAGAAGCGCTGCGTGCCGGGCTGATCCCCGAGCTGGCCGGCTTTACCGGGCTCAGACGCGAGGTGGCTTACGGTGTGGAGAACAGTCGCGCCGACTTTCGTCTGGATTACCCGCAAGGGCCGGTCTTTGTCGAGGTCAAGAGCGTGACGCTGGGCTTCGACGGCACTGATGTGGCGGCCTTTCCCGATGCGGTGACGCAGCGCGGCGCCAGGCACCTGCGCGAGCTGGCCGCGTTGTCACGCGTCGGTGTACGTACCGTGCAGCTGTACTGCGTGAACCTCTCCGGTATTCGCGCCGTGCGGGCGGCGGAGGAGATCGACCCGGCATACGCGGCGGGATTGCGTGATGCCAAGGCTGCCGGGGTCGAGGTGCTGGCCTACGGCGCCGAGCTGAGTCCCGAGGGCATCGCCCTGGTTCGCCGGCTGGAGGTATTGACGTAGCGCGTGCTGCGCGCACCAGCTTCTGTTTCGGTAGCACGGTGGGCGCGATGTTGGCGTAGCCCGGATGCAATCCGGGAATCCGGTTTTCGCCCATCCCCGGATTGCATCCGGGCTACCTGGCTGCAGCGCCTTCGATCCAGATCCCGTACGCGTCTTCCCTGCATTCCAGTGCCTGCAGCGCCTGCCCTTCGCAGGGGCCGGCCACGCATTCGCCGCTCTCGATGAGAAACAGCGCGCCGTGCGTCGAGCAGCGGATCAGGCTGCCGCTGTCGTCGAGAAAGCGGTCCTTCTGCCACTCCAGGGCGATGCCGCGGTGCGGGCAGCGGTTGAGGTAGGCGTATACCTGGCCGCCTCTGCGCACGGCGAACAGGCTCATCTGGTCGATCAGAAAGCCCCGGCTCTGACCTTCGGTCAGCTCGTTCGGGGCGCATAGGCGGATCATCGCGGTCTCCGTTTCAGATGGCGCGATTATCCCGCAGGAAGCAGGAGGGCGCATCCTTGCGCCAAGTGGAACTCAGAACTGCCAGGAGGCGGACACGCGGAAGCTGCGCCCGGGCTCGCTGTAGTAGTCGACTGGTTGCGGGGTGGTGCGGCCGCCAGCGCTGGGCACGTTGAGGGCATTCCAGTACTTCTTGTCGAGCAGGTTGAACAGGCCGGCCTGCAGCCTCACACCGTCCAGTACTGCCGGCTGCCAGTAGCCGGTGAGGTCGACCACGCCGTAGCCGGGCGCCTGGAAGTCGCCGTCGTTCTCGACCTTGTCGCGGCGGCGCGCGGCGGTCAGCATCAGGTCCGCGCCGTAGTGTTGCTGGGTGTAGCTGAGGCCGAGGGTGCCGGTCAGCGGCGCGACCGAGTTCAGGTGTTGCTTGGTTTCGCGGTCCTTGCCCACGGCCCAGGCGACCGAGCTCCAGACCTTCCAGGAGGGCGCCAACTGCCAGTGCGCGGTGCCTTCGGCGCCATAGATGCGCACCTTGTCGCGGTTTTCCATCACCTCGAAGAAGGTCGGGAATTCGCCGGGCTGGAAGCCGTAGTCCGCTTCATTGGCGGTGATGCTGTCGATGAAGTTCCTGTAACGGTTGTCGAACAGGCTGACGGAGCCGCCCAGATGGCTGTCGCCGAGGCGCGCGCCGACCTCGTAGCCGGTGCTTTCCTCGGGCTTGAGGTTGGGGTTGCCGACTCGCGCGTAGCCCATGCCGGAGTTGGTGAAGGTGCTGTACAGCTCGTTGACGTCCGGTGCCCTGAAGCCCTGTGCCCACTGCGCATAAAGAGTGGCCAGCTCGTGCGCCTGCCAGGTCAGCAGCAGGCTGCCGGCCCAGTTGGAGTCCTTGTTCTCGGTGAGCATCACGCTGTCGCCGGCTAGTACATAGCCGTTGGTGCTGCTTTTGGGCTTGTACTCGTAGCGGTCATAGCGCACGCCCGGCGTCAGGGTCAGGGTATCGCTGAGGGCGATGTCGTCTTTCAGATAAACGCCATACAGGTTGCCCGGCGTTTTCGGCATCTCGGCCTGGTTGGTGTGCAGGTTGACGCAGGCAAAGTAGATGCCGGTTGGCGTGCTGTCCGGGCGTGGCGGGAAGGGCGGTACCAGCACGCTGGGGCAGGCATCGTAGCCGCTGCTGTACTGCTCGGCCTCGATGCGGCTCCACTCCGCGCCCAGGGTCAGATTATGCTGGCCCAGCTGTTTGCCCAGGCTACTGGTGACACCGTACTGGGTCTTCTCGATCTCGTTGCTGCGGCCGAAGGGGCCGGCCAGCGTCCCGGCGCGGGTCGCATCCACCTCGTCCTCACGGTGCAGCTTCTGCCAGTAAACGATGGTGTCGGCCCAGTCGAGCAGGCTGTCCGCGTTATCGGCGCGGTACTGGTGATCGAAGGACAGGCGCTTGCGCTCGTTGTTCTCGCGTGTGTCGTAGTGCCGAGGGTAGTTGGCGGTGCCCTGGTTGATGCGGCTGTCCATGTCCTCGGTGCGTTGGAACAGTTCGGCGGTCATCCCGATGCGATGCTCGTTGTCGAGCTTTTGCTGAACCTTGAGCAGCAGGCTGTGCTGATCGGTGTCGCTGGGGTTGGCTTCGCTGCGCAGCGTGCCGAGTACATTGTGATTGCCCTGGTTGTCGAGTTCGTGGCCCTTGCGTCCGCCGACCTGCACCAGCCAGGAGGTGTCGTTGGCGCGGCCGGCCAGGGCGGCATTGAGCCCCCTGCTGTGGTCGGCGCTGTCGTAGTCGCTCCTGATCAGGCCAGCGAACTCCTCCTGATCGCCCAGCAGGTCATCCGGGTTCAGCGTACGCAGTTGCATGGTTCCGCCGAGAGCGCCTGAGCCGAGCTGACTGGAGTTGGCGCCGCGTACCACATCGATGGCGGACAGGCCTTGGAAGTCGATGCTGTCCAGGCCGCCGCTCACTCCGCGCACGGCGTCGTTCAGCCACGGCATGCGAATACCGTCGACAGTGGTCAGAACACGGTCGCGATCCAGGCCGCGGATGTTGATGCTGTTGTTGCTGCGGTTGTAGTTCAACCCGGGTTCGGCACGTCGCGACAGGTCATCGAAGTTGCGAATCTGGCGGCGCTCCAGCGTTCGAGCATCGGTCTGGGTCGTGGTCGGCAGTGACTGTTTGACGGTAGCGGTGATTTCAATGTCCGGCAGTGTGGCAGGCGCATCGGCCAGGGCCAGTGACGGGCACAGCAGCATCAACGCGAGCCAGGATTGGTGGGGGTAGGGGGGGCGAACGGGCATGGTGACACTCCATTGCACTTGGCAGCTCTACGACTGCCTGGTTGGCGACGGCGCAAGACGTTAACCAGATTATTTATCAGATGCAAATAATTATCATGTAGATTAAAGTCCTCTCGAATTTCGCTGCCGTGTCGCTACGCCCGTGTCGGCGACGCGGCTGATAACCGCCCGTAAGAGAGGACTATCCCGATGAGTACCCCGACCATCGCCGTCGCACCGGCTGCCAACACCTATCAAGCCTGGCAGGCGCTGCGGCATGAGCAACCACGCCTGCGCGCCCGTGAAGCAGCGGCGCAGCTGGGTATCAGCGAAGCCGAGCTGACCGCCAGTCGCTTGGGTGTCGATACGCGGCGCCTGCGCCCGGACTGGGCCGGACTGTTGCCGGCACTCGCCGCGCTCGGCCGTGTGATGGTGCTGACCCGCAACGAGCACTGCGTCCATGAGCGCAAGGGGGTGTATCGCGAGGTGAGTGTTTCGGCATCCGGGCAGATGGGCCTGGTGGTGTCTGCCGATATCGATCTGCGCCTGTTTCTCGGTGGCTGGGCCAGCGTGTTCGCCGTCGCCGAGGAAAGCGCCAAAGGTGTCCAGCGCAGCATCCAGGTGTTCGACCAGCAGGGCGTTGCGGTGCACAAGGTCTACCTGACCGAACATAGCGAGCTGGATGCCTGGCAGCCGCTGATCGAACGCTTTTCCGGTGAGCAGAGCGCCGCGCTGCAATTGCTGCCACCTCCCGCTGCGCCCGCGCGCAGGGACGACGCCGAGATTGACTGTCAGGCGCTGCGTGACGGGTGGGCGAGGCTGCAGGACACCCACCATTTCTTCGCTCTGCTGAAGAAGCACCAGGTCGCCCGCACCCAGGCGTTGCGCCTGGCGGGGGAGCCGTGGGCGCAGCCACTGGCGACCTGCGAGCTGACGGTAATGATGGAGCAGGCAGCCGCCCGCGAAGTGCCGGTCATGGTGTTCGTTGGCAACCGCCACTGCATCCAGATTCACACCGGCCCGGTGAACAACCTGCGCTGGATGGATAGCTGGTTCAATGTGCTCGACCCCGATTTCAACCTGCATCTGCAGACCCGCGGCGTGGTCGAGCTGTGGCGTGTGCGCAAGCCCAGTGTCGACGGTGTGATCACCAGTCTGGAGGCCTTCGACGCCGATGGCGAGCTGGTGATCCAGCTGTTCGGCGCGCGCAAGCCCGGCATGGCCGAGCGCGACGACTGGCGCGAACTGGCCGAGTCGCTGCCGGTACTGGCCTGATCCGTGCCGGCTCCACCAGGGGCCGGTCGATGTCACTTTCGAGGAGTCGAAACCATGCGTCTTGCAAATATTCTGGGCGGTCTGGCGGCCGTCCTTCTGTTTCCCAATCTGATATGGGCCGGCGAGCCGCTGCCGCAGCGATGGGTCAGTGCCGGCGGGGCGCTGAGTGAGTGGGTGATATTGCTGGGGGGCGAGAGCAGGCTGGTGGGGGTCGACACCACCAGTCGTCATCCGGCCTCGCTGACCAGGCTGCCCAGCGTGGGCTATCAGCGGCAACTGGCGGCCGAGGGGCTACTCGCCCTGCGCCCGGATCTGCTGCTCGGTAGCGAAGAGATGGGCCCACCGCCAGTGCTCGAGCAACTGGCGGTGGCCGGCGTGCGCATCGAGCGTCTGAGCGCACGGGCCGAACTGGATAGCCTGCAGGCCAATCTGCAGCGTCTGGGGCAGTTGCTCGGTGATGAGGCAGCGGCGGAGCGCGCTTTCACCGATTATCAGGCGCGTCTGCAGACTCAGCAGCAGTGGGTCGAGCAGGCTCAGCGCCGTCAGCAAGCGCCCGGCGTGGTGCTGCTGCTCGGACATGCCGGAGGGAGTCCGCTGGCAGGAGGCAGTGGCACGGCGGCCGACTGGATGATCAGGCGCGCAGGAGGACGCAACCTGGTCAGCCACGGCGGTTACAAGGCGCTTTCCAGTGAAGCGCTGCTGGCGCTCGATCCACAGGTTGTGGTGGTCGCCGACCGCGCCCTGGACGGTGATGCCGCGAAGCAGGCACTGTTGCGGCAGAACCCCGCCCTGGCCTCTACCCCGGCCGCCCGTGAAGGACGTTTGCTGGCGCTGGATCCGACCCTGCTGGTCGGCGGGCTCGGACCGCGAGTGCCGGATGGGCTGGCGATGCTCGCCGCAGGCTTTTATCCTGCCAGCCAACCCCTGACAGCCGAAGCCAAGCGCAAGCCATGACCCCATCATTTCCGACGCGCCCATTGTTCATCGCACTGGGTCTGTTGCTTGTGCTCGCATTGTGGCTGTCGCTGGCGCTCGGGCCGGTCAGCCTGCCCCTGGCCGATACTCTGCGTGCGGCGTTGCGTCTGCTCGGCCTTCCGCTGGCAGCGGATGCTGCGGTGCAGCAGGCCGAACTGATCCTGGCGCAGATTCGCCTGCCGCGCACCGTGCTCGGGTTGACTGTGGGCATGGTGCTGGCGCTGTGCGGTGTGGCGATGCAGGGCCTGTTTCGCAACCCGCTGGCCGATCCAGGCCTGGTCGGGGTGTCCAGCGGCGCCGCGCTGGGGGCGGCGGTGGCCATCGTTGGTGGCGCCGCTCTAGGCGGCTTGCCCGAAACCTTCGCGCCCTATCTGTTGTCGGTGTGCGCCTTCGTTGGCGGCTTGCTGGTCACGGGGCTGGTCTACCGTCTGGGCCGGCGTGACGGACAGACCAATGTGGCTACCATGCTGCTGGCCGGTATCGCGCTGACCGCACTGGCCGGTGCGGCCATCGGCCTGTTCACCTATCTGGCCGACGACGCCACCCTGCGCACCCTGACCTTCTGGAACCTCGGCAGTCTCAACGGTGCCAGCTATGCTCGGCTCTGGCCGCTGTTGCTGGCCACCCTGGCCGTGGCGCTGTGGCTACCGCGGCGGGCCCGGGCGCTCAATGCCCTGCTGCTGGGCGAGTCGGAGGCTCGCCACCTGGGTTTCGATGTCGAGCGACTCAAGCGCGAGCTGGTGTTCTGCACGGCGCTGGGTGTCGGCGCAGCGGTGGCGGCTGCCGGCCTGATCGGTTTTATCGGCCTGGTGGTACCGCACCTGATGCGTCTGCTGCTAGGTCCTGATCATCGCCTGCTGCTACCGGCATCGGCATTGGCTGGCGCAAGCCTGTTGCTGCTGGCCGATCTGGTCGCACGTCTGGCGCTGGCCCCTGCCGAGTTGCCGATCGGCATCGTCACGGCGCTGATCGGCGCGCCGTTCTTTCTCTATCTGCTGGTACGGGGGCGAAGCTGATGTTGCGGGTCGACCAGCTGGAAATCCGCCGCGGGCAGCAGGTTGTGCTCAGTGGCATCGACCTGCAGCTGCTATCCGGTGAGGTGCTCGGCGTGCTGGGGCCGAACGGTGCGGGCAAGAGCACCTTGCTGGCGGCGATGACCGGCGAGCTGCCGGCCAGTGCCGGGCAGGTGACGCTGGATCAGCGTGCGCTCGATGACTGGCCGGGGCCGGAGCGCGCCAGACGCCTGGCCGTGTTGCCGCAGAGCTCGAGTCTGAATTTCGCCTTCCGCGTTGAGGAGGTCGTCGCCATGGGCCGGCTGCCCCATGGCAGCGGTCGCGTGCGTGATGCACAGATCGTCGGGGAGGCGCTGCATGCGGCCGATGCCGCGCATCTGGCGGGGCGCAGCTATCTGGCATTGTCCGGAGGCGAACGTCAGCGCGTGCACCTGGCACGTGTGCTGGCGCAGTTATGGCCAGGCGGTGAGGGGCGGATTCTGCTGCTCGACGAGCCGACCTCGATGCTCGATCCGCTGCATCAGCACACCTGCCTGCAGGCGGTGCGTCGCCTGGCTGAAACCGGCGTTGCGGTGCTGGTGATTCTCCACGATCTCAACCTGGCTGCGCGTTACTGTGATCGCCTGTTGCTGCTGGAGCGGGGCAGGGCGCATGCACTGGGCGCGCCTGTCGACGTATTGCGTGCCGAGCCTCTGCAGGCCGTGTTCGGTCTGGAAGTGTTGGTGCAGGCCCATCCCGAGCGCGGCCATCCATTGATCGTCGCGCGCTGAATGCCGGAGCCCTTGATGCGAATCCTGTTGCTGAGTTGTCTGGTGCTGCTGAGCGCCTGCCAGGGGCGAGCGGTGATGCCGCCACCAGCGCCACTCTCCCCGTTGGGGCATGAACATGCCGATCTGGGGCGTATCGTCGATCTGGCCAGCGGGCAGACGATCAGCCCCGGGCAGTTGCTCGAACGTCTGGCGCGGGTCGAGCGGGTGCTGGTCGGCGAGCAGCACGACAACCCCGACCATCATGCCCTGCAGCTCTGGCTGTTGCGCGAGCTGAACAGGCAGCGGCCGCAGGGTAGTGTGTTGATGGAGATGCTCAATCCGGAGCAACAGGGCAAGGTCGATCAGGCCCGGGTGACGGCACGTGGGGGGCGCTCCCTCGGCGATCCGTTCGATGCTCTGGCCTGGCAATCGGGCTGGGACTGGTCGTTCTATGGGCCGCTGGTACTTCATCAGCTTCGCCAGCCCTATCCCCTGCTTGCGGCCAACCTGGACCGCGCCGAGATCATGCAGATCTATCGCCAGCGTCCGACGCTGGAAGGCGAGCGCTCCGGCGCCACGAAGGTACAGGCACGTCTGCTGGATGACATCCGCGAGTCGCACTGCGGCCTGCTGCCGGAAAACCAGTTGCCGGCGTTGCTCGCCGTGCAACAGCAGCGTGACCGGCGCATGGCCGAGGCTTTGCTGGCGGCGCCGCAGCCCGGCCTGCTGTTGGCCGGTGCCTTTCACGTCCGCAAGGACCTCGGTGTACCGCTGCACCTCGCTGATCTTGGCGTGCAGGCGGACACCCAGGTGCTGATCCTGGCCGAGGTCGGGCGTGTGGTGGATGCGTCCATGGCCGATTACGTCTGGTTTACCGCCGCGCAGCCGGAGCAGGATCACTGCGCCAAACTGCGACCCTAGCCGCCTTTCATCCGCGGGCCGCAAGGTATCCTCGGCGTTTTGCCGATCCGGAGCCTGCGCCATGCCTGTCGACGTTCGCGACCTGCTGCAACGTTACTTTCAAGCCCTCAATGATCGGGACATTCGCGCCTGCCTGGCTCTGGTCAGCGATGAGCTGACCCTGGAGCCCAACCAGGGGTTCGCCGAGCACGGCCGAGACGCGTTTGCCGGGTATATCGAGCGGCAACTGCATTGTTATCGCGAGACCATCGAATCGCTGGTGATCATGGCCGAACCGCAAGGGCGTCATGCGGCCTGCGAGTACCATGTCAGCGGCGAATATCTGGCCACCGACGACGGTCTGCCGGAGGCTTGCGGGCAGCGCTACGAGATGCGCGTGGGCGCCTTCTTCGATATTCGCGATGGCCTGATCTCGCGCATCAGCCTGCATTTCAACCTGCCGAACTGGCTGGCTCAGGTGGATGACTGATCGCTGAGTGTCGGTGCCGCTGCCCAGGTAAAACTGCGGGCAAAAAAAGACCCGGCAAGAGCCGGGTCAATAACCGTGATTAGCCTGATGAGGAGATAATCTGAAGAGTCCGACTGAAATGGTCTCTTTAGCTTATCGGCTGATCTCGCGACCAGTTGAGTGAATAATAACAATTCTCATTTATGAGTCAACGCCTTTTTGAGAATTTTTCTCAGGAAGATTATGGCGCCTCAGAAATGCAAAACCCCGGCGTTTGCCGGGGTTCGCTCATGTCTAGGTCTCAGCATCCTACTGGCAGGCGCAACTGAGTGACTTCCTTGTTAAGCAGATCGATGCGTCGGGCCATGCTCTCGATCAGGCTGTGCGCGATGCGCGGGTTGCTTTGCATCAGGCTGAGGAATTGCTCCTTGGGAATCACCATGACCGTACAGGGTTCGCTGGCGATTACCGTGGCACTGCGCTTCTCCCGGGTGAAAACGGCCATGGCGCCGAAGATCTCGTCCTTCTGCACGTCGCCGACCTTCTGGCCGTCGACATAGGCCTCGGCGTGTCCCTCGATGATGATGAACACGTGGTCGGCCTCATCCCCCTGGTGAATCAGTTCCTCGCCGGCAGCGAAATGCTGGAAACCGGTCGCTGGCCGGATCTCCGGCTGCTTCAGGCGTGCCAGTGCATCGGAAAGCAGGGCGGTGTGGCCGATCAGGTACTGGATGAACTGTTCCTGACGCTGCTCGCTGGCGTAGATGTGCTTGAACACTTCGCTGCGCGAGTAGGGAACCAGGCTGATGGGCTCTTCGCTGCTGTAGCGGCAGGAGGGCAGGTCGATGCCCTGGCGCAGGCCGACCAGATCACCTTCCTGCAGATAGAAAAGCGGACGCTCGTCGACCAGTGCATGCAGCAGACCATTCTCGATGATGTACAGCTGGTTGCCAGGCAGTACCTTGGCCAGATCATCGACACGTTCCAGGCGCAATGGCTCACCCGTGGGTTGTAGCCCTTCCAGCAACTGAGTGGGGATGCTCTGCAGGCGATTGATCAACTGATCGGCGTAAGCCGGTTGCTCCCCGAGTAAATACATAACCGAAATTCCTTGAACTGGCTGGACTGGCTGACCACACGAAGGTCCCTGGAACAATAGGCTTGACGCTTCTCCGAGTAAATCACCTTGCGCTGGTGTTGTGAGCTAGCTCTTGTTGTTGCCTTGAGCGGCGTCCAGTTGACCGTTCAATTCAGCCTTGTGAGCGGCTGGCAACTCGCTCCAGTGCACATTGAGCAGAGCGCCCTCGATGGCATAGAGCAGTACCTTGGATGCGCGAAAACCGCGCGCCTTGACTGCCCGGTAGGCGCCGACGGCACCGTAGCGACGCAGGTCGTTGGCGCTGTGTATGCCAACGGCATGCAGCCATTGCGCAGAGGTTTTGCCGAGGTTCTTCAGGTGTTGCAGTTCGTCGTGCATCGGGCCTCCAAGCGTGGCTGTGAAGGTTCGCGGTGGTGTGCCTGATAGAAAGTGTAGCGGCCAATTGCCTTTATGCTTCGGTCTTGTTCGCGCGGGTTACCTGGTGCGATAGCGCAGGCGGGTGCCGAAATTCACCGACATGAGAATCTCGTCAGCGGTCAGTTCGACAGGGAAATAAGCGCCGGAAATCTGCGCATGGGCCAGGCTGGCGCCTTCGATCCTGGCATTGCGCAGGTCCAGGCCGCGGAGGTCGGCTCCGCGAAAATACGCGTCGGTGAAATTGACGGCCTCAGTGTCCATGTTGCGCAGGTCGAGCCCGCGGAAGTCGCCGCCGGATAGATCGACCTCGACACCCTTCGGCTTCTGCGCATTGAAGCCATTCACATCGTCGTTGTACAGGAGGTGGTAGAGCGGATGATCAAGCTGACGGGGCTGGCTCATGGCAGATACCGCTGATGGCTTGACCAGCAGTATAGAAGCCCTGCCAGGGTTTGCCTGGCAGGGGCGTCAGCCGCTTGGGCTCAGAGTCCCGGCAGGCGCTGGCGAATGCGCTCCACCAGGCTGTCCAGGCTGGCGCCTTCATGCGTATCGACGCGTTTGCTGTGAGCCAGTTCATCGGCATCGAGTGGTTCGCGGTTGGCTTGCTGGCTCCGGATCACCTCCAGCGTCGCATCCGAGGGGTCCTTGCCTTCATTCTGGCGTTGCTCCAGCCAACCGGCGATCACCGCATCCGGGGCGTGGCAGTCGATAATCAGGAAAGGTGTGCCGGTGTCTTCCGCGACCTCGCTCGCCGCCTGACGCTGTACGGTCTTGAGATAGGTCGCGTCGATCACTACCGGGAATCCGGCGTGCAGGACTTCGCGTGCCAGTTGGTGCAGGCGCTGATAGGTCGCCTGGCTGGCATCGGTACTGTAGATACCCGCGGCCAGCTGGTTTCTGGTCGCGCTGCTCTGTTCGCCGAACAGGCGCTTGCGTTCGATATCGGAGCGCAGGCGGATGGCGCCCAGCGCTTCTACCAGGCGCATGGCAACGTGGCTCTTGCCGACAGCCGAGACGCCATGGGTGATGGCCAGGAAGGGGGTCGGAATGGCGCTGTAGCTCTCGGCCAGTGCGGCATAACCGCGATACTGGCGAAGAATCACCGCGCGCTGCACGGGGTCCTGCTCCTGGCCCAGGCGGAACAGTGCGACCTTGCCGCGGACCATGGCGCGGTAGGCCTTGTAGAAATTGAGAAGCTGCAGGGCTGCGTAATCGCCGGTGCGCTCCAGCCAGCCACTGATGAAGCGACGTGCCAGGCACTTGAGGCCGCGGTCCTCGAGGTCCATGGCCAAAAAGGCGATATCCGCAGTGACGTCGGTCAGGCGGAAGGGTTCGTTGAATTCGATGCAGTCGAACAGCACCACATTGCCGTCGATCTGCGCGGCGTTACCCAGATGAATGTCACCGTGGCATTCACGGATAAAGCCTTGTGCCTTGCGCTCGGTCAGTAGCGGCTGCAGGCGCTCGTAGCTGGACTGCGCCCAGGCTTCGAGGGCGTCGAGTTGTTGCAGGTCCGCCTGCTCGCTGAGCATCGGACGAATCTGGTCGAAATTCTGCTGCACCGGCGCCATCACCGCTTGCGCGCTACCCAGCGCATGTTCCTGTGGCACCTTGGGCGCGTTCAGGTGGAAGGTGGCGATCTGCTCGGCCAGTGCGTCGATGTGAGTATTGTTCAGCTCACCGCGAACCTGGATGGCGCTGAGCAACTGCTCCTGCGGGAACTGACGCATCTTCAGTGCATATTCGATGGCCGGTGTGCTGCCATCGAGGCTGGGGGCGTCTTCACTGCCGCTGATCGGCAGCACTTCCAGATACAGATCGCGGGCCAGGCGCTGGTTGAGGCGCAGCTCCTCTTCGCAGAAGTGACGGCGCGCTTCGAGGCTGGTGAAGTCGAGGAAGCCAAAGTTGACCGGCTTTTTGATCTTGTAGGCATAGGGGCCAGTGAGCAAAACCCAGGAAATGTGGGTCTCAATCACCTGAAACCCTTCCACAGGATGCGGATACAGGGCCGGGTTCTGCAGTGCGGCAATCAGGGCTTGGCTCACGTTCGATCCTTGTTCTAGACGCTGTTCGAGCTGGGCATTATGGCCGCTGTGAGCTGCTCTGCAAACCATCCGGGCGGCGCTGCTGGCCCCTATGTAAAGTGCGTATAATCCCGCCATGACACGAAAACGCTCCCCCCGCTCAAACAAAAAATCCCGCTCGTCCGGCATGCGTCCCTGGCTCGCCTGGGGGCTCAAGCTCGGTCTTGTCGGCCTGGTGATCCTTGCCGGTTTCGCCGTTTACCTCGATGCCGTGGTGCAGGAAAAATTTTCCGGCAAGCGCTGGACGGTACCCGCGAAGGTCTATGCCAGACCCCTTGAGCTGTTCGTCGGGCAGAAGCTGGCGAAGGATGATTTTCTGCGTGAGCTGGATGCCCTGGGTTATCGCCGCGAGAGCGTGGTCAATGGGCCGGGCGCAGTGTCGGTGGCCGGCAACAACATCGAGTTGCACAGCCGTGGCTTCCAGTTCTACGAGGGCGCCGAGCCGTCGCAGAGGGTGCGTGTGCGCTTTTCCGGTGATTATGTCGCCGGCCTGTCCCAGGCCAATGGCGGCAATCTTGCCGTGGCGCGGCTCGAACCGCTGCTGATCGGCGGGCTTTATCCGGCGCATCAGGAAGACCGCATCCTGATCAAGCTGGATCAGGTGCCAGCCTATCTGATCGATGCGCTGGTAGCCGTCGAGGACCGCGACTATTTCGACCATTTCGGTGTATCGCCCAAGGGCATCGCTCGCGCGCTGTGGATCAACGCGTCTTCCGGTCGTCTGGTCCAGGGCGGCAGTACCCTGACCCAGCAGTTGGTGAAGAACTTCTACCTGACCAATGAGCGCACTCTGTTGCGCAAGGTCACCGAAGCCATGATGGCGGTGCTGCTGGAGCTGCATTACGACAAGCGCGAGATTCTCGAGGCCTACATGAACGAGGTGTTCCTCGGTCAGGACGGTCAGCGTGCGGTGCATGGCTTTGGTCTGGCGAGCCAGTACTTCTTCAGTCAGCCGGTATCCGAGCTGAAGCTCGAGCAGGTCGCACTGCTGGTGGGCATGGTCAAGGGGCCGACCTATTTCAACCCGCGGCGCAATCCCGAACGGGCGATGACGCGCCGTAATCTGGTCATCGATCTGCTTGCCGAGCAGGGTTCCATCACGCCTGAAGAAGCCGCTGCTGCCAAGAAGAAACCGCTTGGCGTGACCTCGCGTGGCAGCATGGCTGACAGCTCATTCCCGGCGTTCCTCGATCTGGTCAAGCGTCAGCTGCGTGAGGATTACCGTGAGCAGGATCTGACCGAAGAGGGCTTGCGCATCTTCACCAGCTTCGATCCGATCCTGCAGCTCAAGGCCGAAGAGGCGCTGGCCGAGACGCTCAAGCGCCTGGCCGGACGCAAGGGCGTGGACGAGGTGCAGGCCGGCATGGTCGTGACCAATCCGGAGACGGGTGAGGTCCAGGCATTGATCGGCAGCCGTCAGCCGCGGTTTGCCGGTTTCAACCGGGCCCTGGACGCCGTGCGGCCGATTGGTTCGCTGATCAAGCCGGCGATCTACCTGTCGGCCTTGGAACGCCCGAGTCAGTACACCCTGACCAGTTGGCTGGAGGACGAACCCTTCTCCATCAAGGGGCAGGACGGTCAGGTCTGGACACCGCAGAACTACGACCGCAAGGCTCATGGCACGATTTACCTGTATCAGGGGCTGGCGCAGTCCTACAACCTGTCCACGGCCAAGCTCGGCCTGGAAATCGGTGTGCCCAACGTGCTCAAGACGCTCGAGCGACTGGGGGTAGAGCGCAAGTGGCCGGCCTATCCGTCGATGCTGCTGGGGGCCGGTGCGCTGACGCCTATGGAAGTGGCCGGCATGTATCAGACGCTGGCCAATGGCGGCTTCAACACGCCGCTGCGAGGCATTCGCAGCGTGCTGACCGCCGACGGCCAGCCGCTCGGACGCTATCCGTTCCAGATCCAGCAACGTTTCGACCCAGGCGCCATCTACCTGGTACAGAACGCCATGCAGCGCACCATGCGTGAAGGTACCGGTCGGTCGGTATACAGCCAGCTGCCCGGCTCGCTGAATCTGGCGGGCAAGACCGGCACCAGTAACGACTCGCGTGATAGCTGGTTCGCCGGCTTCAGTCAGGATCTGCTGGCGGTGGTGTGGCTGGGGCGCGACGATAACGGCCCGACACCGTTGACCGGTGCAAGCGGTGCTCTGCAGGTATGGACCGGCTTCATGCGCAAGGCTGATCCGTTGCCGCTGGACATGCCGATGCCGGACAACGTCACCCAGGCCTGGGTTGATCGTCAGACCGGACTGGGTTCGGCTTCGGGCTGCCCGAATGCGGTACAGATGCCTTATATTCGCGGCAGTGAACCTGCCCCGGGCTCGGCTTGCGGTATCCAGGCGCCGGTCGAGTCGGTGATGGATTGGGTGCGGGGCTGGCTGGAATGACGGCCGAGCCGAGTGGCTCGGTGTTACCTGAAGAGGATTGGATGTGAACAAAAAGTGGCTTGCCACGATGCTGGCGACGGCGGTTCTGAGTGGTTGCAGTACGGTACCGCAGGGTTCGATTCCGGTGATCGATGCCGGTACCCCGTTGTCGTCGGGGGGCTATGGTGCTTCGAACAACCCGGGCCCCGCCGCCGCACCGCAGCGTATCGAAGAGGATTCCGGGGTGGTGGTGATGGTACCGCAGGGCGCCGTCTCGGCACCGTTGCAGACCGACTCGCAGCCGATCACCTCCAGTGGCGGCCTGACGTTCGATCCGCCCGTGAGCAATCAGCCGTCTACACCGGTCGAGGGGAGCTTCGGTTCCTCGATTCCGAGCATGCCCAGCGGCATTCCCAGCGGTGGTGGCCTGGCGGCCGATGAGCAGCTGGATGGCCCTGTTCTCGCTCTGCTGACCACCGCCCAACAGCAACAGGGTGGTGGCGATCTCAATGGTGCAGCTTCCAGCCTGGAGCGTGCTCAGCGCATCGCGCCACGTGAGCCGCAGGTACTTTATCGTCTTGCCGAAGTCCGCCTGGCTCAGGGAGACGCCGCGCAGGCCGAGCAGCTCGCCCGCCGTGGTCTGACCTATGCAGGCGGGCGCCCGGCGCTGCAGGCCAGCTTGTGGGATCTGATCGCTCAGGCGCGCGAGCGTCAGGGTGACCCCGCCGGTGCAGCCCAGGCCCGTGAACGCGCCCGGGTCAATCTTTGATGGAGGCGCGCGTGAGTGCCCTGGCCGAGCATCTGCTGCTGATCGAGCGTGAGCTGCGGGTGCTGGGCTGGTGGCAGGAAGAAGCCCCGAGTGTCGAGGCGTTGGCCAGCCCGGAGCCTTTCTGTGTCGATACGCTGACCTTCGAGCAATGGCTGCAGTGGATTTTCCTGCCGCGCATGAAGGTGCTTCTGGAAACAGGTGCGACCTTGCCTTCGGTCTCAGGCATTCAGGCGATGGCCGAGATGGTCTATCAGCAGCAGCCGAGCGTTGCGCGTCGGCTGGTCGAACTGCTGGGCGAGTTCGATCGCCTGCTTACGCGCACGTCCTGAGAGCGTGCGCGTAACGCCTTACTTGCAGTTTTCCGTGATGGCTTTCTTCAGCTCGGTGATGCGTTCCTGGCGCTCATTCTCGTCAATGCGGCGCACTTCTCCACCATCCTCAATCCTGACGCGTGGATTGTTTTCCAGCTGAGCCAGGTTGCTGCGGGCGTTCTGGCAGTACTGCTTGCGCTCGGCCTCCTGCTTTGCCACATCTTCCTTGACCTTCTTGTCGATGGCCGCCTGCTCCGGGTCGAGCTGATTATCAGCGCTGGGCGCAGGCGTGCTTGGCGTCGAGCGGGGCGGTGGTGTCGCGGTATTGATGGTGGTGGCCTGCTGGCCCTGTGGCGGTTGCGCGCCGAAATGGGTCACGCCTTTGTCGTCTACCCACTTGTAAACCTGGCTGGCCATGGCGGTTGTGCTCAAGGCGAGCATCAAGGTGCCAGTGAGAATCATGTGGCGCATGCTGTTTCCTTATCGAGAGCTGCAGTGCTGCTGGTTACTATAACCAAAAGCCGACCATCTTCATTCTGCGCTGCGTCACAGCGCCAAGTCGAATAATAGGTTACGCGCCGCTTGACTTGCTTTCGCCGAACCCGAACAATCCAGCCTTCCCCCGCAGTGGAGTCCGCCGCAAGCGTCCTTCAGCTCGGGGAAAAGAGGCGCTACCCGCGCCGAACCGTGACACCCGCTACGCGTTACCTCGCGCTGGGAGGACCAGCCCCGCAAGACCATGGGCTGCTCCGTTACTCGTCAAGCTGATGTTTCGAATCCACGATCACCGTCGTGCGTGTCTGCTGACAGTAAGAACCTACTTAGGGCTACCCGTTGCGGGTGGCATACTGGCGTTCAAGAGGTGAACAACGTGGAGCTTTTATCCGGCGCTGAAATGGTCGTCCGCTTCCTGCGTGACGAAGGCGTTAAGCACATCTACGGGTACCCTGGTGGTGCTCTCCTGCATATCTACGATGCCCTGTTCAAAGAACCGGAAGTGACTCACATTCTGGTGCGTCATGAACAGGCAGCGACCCATATGGCTGACGGTTATGCCCGCGCCACCGGCAAGGCCGGTGTGGTGCTGGTAACCTCCGGCCCAGGCGCGACCAATGCCATCACCGGCATTGCCACTGCCTACATGGATTCCATTCCGATGGTGGTAATCTCCGGCCAGGTGCCGAGCGCCATGGTCGGCACCGATGCCTTCCAGGAAACCGACATGGTCGGTATTTCCCGTCCGATCGTGAAGCACAGCTTCATCATCAAGCACCCGTCGGAAATCCCCGAAGTGCTGAAGAAGGCCTTCTATCTCGCCGAGTCCGGCCGTCCGGGCCCTGTCGTGGTCGACATTCCGAAGGATATGGGCGACCCGACCCAGAAGTTCGAATACGTCTATCCGAAGAAGGTCAAGCTGCGCTCCTACAGTCCGGCGGTACGTGGCCACTCCGGCCAGATCCGCAAGGCTGCCGAGATGCTGCTGGCTGCCAAGCGTCCGGTCATGTACTCCGGCGGTGGCGTGATCATGGGCGGCGCTTCCGCGCCGCTGACCGAGCTGGCGCAGATGCTCAATCTGCCGGTGACCAATACCCTGATGGGCCTCGGCGGCTACCCGGGTACCGACCGCCAGTTCATCGGCATGCTCGGTATGCACGGTAGCTACACCGCCAACCTGGCCATGCACCATGCCGACGTTATCCTGGCTGTCGGTGCACGCTTCGATGACCGTGTGATCAACGGCGCGGCCAAGTTCTGCCCGAACGCCAAGATCATTCATATCGACATCGACCCGGCCTCGATCTCCAAGACCATCAAGGCCGACATCCCGATCGTTGGCCCGGTGGACAGCGTGTTGACCGAGATGGTCGCCATCCTCAAGGAAATCGGTGAAACCCCGAACAAGGACACCGTCGCCAGCTGGTGGAAACAGATCGACGAGTGGCGTGGCAATGGTCGTCTGTTCCCGTACAACGAGGGCGACGGTTCGATCATCAAGCCGCAGACCGTAATCGAAACCCTGTGCGAAGTAACCAAGGGCGACGCCTACATCACCTCCGATGTGGGTCAGCACCAGATGTTCGCCGCGCAGTATTACCGCTTCAACAAGCCCAACCGCTGGATCAACTCCGGTGGCCTGGGCACCATGGGCTTCGGTTTCCCGGCTGCGATGGGCATCAAGCTGAACTTCCCGGATGCCGACGTGGCGTGCGTCACCGGCGAGGGCAGCATCCAGATGAACATCCAGGAACTGTCGACCTGCCTGCAGTACGACCTGCCGGTGAAGATCGTCAACCTGAACAACGGTGCGCTCGGCATGGTTCGCCAGTGGCAGGACATGCAGTACAACAGCCGTTATTCGCACTCCTACATGGAGTCGCTGCCGGACTTCGTCAAACTGGCCGAGGCCTATGGCCATGTCGGTATGCGCATCACCTCGCTGAAGGACCTCAAGCCCAAGCTGGAGGAAGCCTTCGCCATGAAGAACCGTCTGGTGTTCCTCGACATCGCGGTGGATTCCAGCGAGCACGTCTATCCGATGCAGATCAGAGACGGTGCGATGCGTGACATGTGGCTGAGCAAGACGGAGCGGACCTAAGATGCGACATATCATTTCCCTGCTGCTGGAAAACGAGCCGGGCGCACTGTCCCGCGTGGTCGGTCTGTTCTCTCAGCGCAACTACAACATCGAAAGCCTCACCGTTGCGCCAACCGAAGATCCGACGCTCTCGCGCCTGACTCTCACCACCGTTGGCCAGGATGAGGTGATCGAGCAGATCACGAAGAACCTCAACAAGCTGGTCGAGGTGGTCAAGCTGGTCAACCTGTCGGAAAGCGCCCACATCGAGCGCGAACTGATGTTGGTCAAGATCAAGGCCACCGGTGCCCAGCGTGCCGAGGTCAAGCGTACTACCGACATCTTCCGCGGCCAGATCGTGGACGTGACCAGCAGTGTCTACACCGTGCAGCTGACTGGTACCAGCGACAAGCTCGACAGCTTCATCCAGGCTATCGGTACTGTGTCGATTCTGGAAACCGTGCGCAGTGGTGTCACCGGTATCGCCCGCGGCGACAAGGTGCTGAGTATCTGATCGCTGTTGTAACGCAGAGCCCCGCCTGGTGCGGGGCTTTTTATTGCCAGCAATTCAGCGCTGGCGGTTCCAGAACGCGGCGATCAGCGGATCCTTGAGGCGTTTTTCCAGGGCGAACAGGCCGATGTCGTAGGGGGTGAGCGGTGGCTGGATGTCATAGATGCGAATGCGCGCCGTCAGCGGGCTGTTGTCCAGCACGATCTGCGGTACCACGCCGATACCGAAACCCAGGCTGACCATGCTGACAATGGCCTCGTTGCCGGCGACCTGAGCGTAGATGCGCGGCTTGATGTTGTGACTTTTCAGCCAGCGATCGGTGCGCGTCCGTGCCAGGCCTTCCTCGGATAGGATCATCGGCACGTCCTTCCAGCTCTCGGCTGTCGGTTGCCTCAGTTGTTCCTCATTCAGCAGTTGTGGCGCCTGTGGACCTATAAATCGCAGTTCCGAGCGGGTGATCGGCTGAAACTCCACGCCTGCCGGCAGGCTGTCCGGTCGGGCGCCGATAGCCAGGTCCTCCAGACCCTGCTGCACACGTTCGACCGCTTTCGCCGGATCGCCTGTGTGCAGCTTCATTTCGATGCGCGGGTAATCCTGGCGAAAGCTGCTGAGAATGTCATAGAGGAAGCTGTAGCTCGCCGTGACCGAACAGTACAACGACAGTTCGCCGTGCAGATTCAGCTGGTCCTGCATGAAGGTCTGGCGAATCGCCTGCCAGCCATTCATGACTTCGCTGGCGTACTCGCGAAACTGCTGGCCTTCGCGGGTCAGACGCACCGAGCGGTTGTCGCGCACGAACAGGGCAGCACCCACTTCATCTTCCAGCTGCTTGATGCTGCGACTGAGGGCGGAGGGGCTGACGTGCTGTTCGCGGCTGGTTCGGCCGAAGTGCAGGTTGTCGGCCAGGGAGAGAAAAAGCCTGAGGGAATGGCTGTCCATTGAGTGTTTCGTTTATCGGCATGTCGTGTTGCAAATATATCATTTTACGCAATGTCTGGGATCACTTAAGGTGTCTTCGTCGCGGTGCTTCGCACCCTCCCTTTCGATTCAAAAGAGCCAAGAACATGAAAGTTTATTACGACAAAGATTGCGACCTCTCCATTATCCAGAGCAAGAAAGTCGCCATCATCGGTTACGGCTCCCAGGGCCACGCCCAGGCCTGCAACCTGAAAGATTCCGGTGTTGACGTCACCATCGGTCTGCGTAAGGGCTCCGCTACCGTCGCCAAGGCCGAAGCCCATGGCCTGAAAGTCACCGACGTCGCCAGCGCCGTTGCTGCTGCCGATCTGGTCATGATCCTGACCCCGGACGAATTCCAGGGCCAGCTGTACAAGAACGAGATCGAGCCGAACATCAAGAAGGGCGCTACTCTGGCCTTCTCCCACGGTTTCTCCATTCACTACAACCAGGTTGTTCCGCGCGCCGACCTCGACGTGATCATGATCGCGCCGAAGGCCCCGGGCCACACCGTACGTACCGAGTTCGTCAAAGGCGGCGGCATCCCTGACCTGATCGCCGTTTATCAGGACGCTTCCGGCAATGCCAAGAACGTTGCTCTGTCCTACGCTTCGGGCGTTGGCGGTGGCCGTACCGGCATCATCGAAACCACCTTCAAGGACGAGACCGAAACCGACCTGTTCGGCGAGCAGGCCGTTCTCTGTGGTGGTACCGTCGAGCTGGTCAAGGCCGGTTTCGAAACGCTGGTTGAAGCTGGCTACGCGCCGGAAATGGCCTACTTCGAGTGCCTGCACGAGCTGAAGCTGATCGTTGACCTCATGTACGAAGGCGGTATTGCCAACATGAACTACTCGATCTCCAACAACGCCGAGTACGGCGAGTATGTGACTGGTCCGGAAGTGATCAACGCCGAATCCCGTCAGGCCATGCGCAACGCCCTCAAGCGTATCCAGGACGGCGAATACGCCAAGATGTTCATCAGCGAAGGTGCTACCGGCTACCCGTCGATGACTGCCAAGCGTCGTAACAACGCCGCTCACGGTATCGAAGTGATCGGTGAGCAGCTGCGTGCGATGATGCCGTGGATCGCTGCCAACAAGATCGTCGACAAGACCAAGAACTAAGGTCTGCGATGTGCGAAAGAACGCGGCTTTATGCCGCGTTTTTTCGTTCTGCGGCGAGGCTTCTGGTATAAAGCCAGCTCACTGCGAGGCGAACTGAGTTCAGTTGCCCCGGTCGAAATTCGTCAAACCCGTTGCAAGGTGCTGTTCATGAGTGAAGGTCCCGAGGATCAAAAGCCGGCTGGCGACAATCTGGAAAGCCTGCTGCCGATCGACGAGCACGTAGAGGAAGTGCAGGACGCGGAAGGGCGTAAAGTGCGTCACCGTGGTATCTACCTGCTGCCCAATCTGTTCACCACGGCCAACCTGTTCGCCGGCTTCTATTCCATCATCAATGCGATGAACGGCAACTTCTATGTGGCTGCTGCTGCCGTGTTCGTGGCCATGGTGCTTGACGGTCTGGATGGCCGCGTCGCGCGTCTGACCAATACGCAAAGCGCGTTCGGCGCCGAGTACGACTCCCTTTCCGATATGGTTGCCTTCGGCGTGGCGCCGGCTCTGCTCGCATTCGAGTGGGCGCTGGGCAGCATGGGCAAGGTGGGTTGGATGGTTGCCTTCATCTACGTTGCCGGTGCGGCATTGCGCCTGGCCCGGTTCAATACGCAGATTGGTAGCGTCGACAAGCGCTATTTCATCGGTTTGGCCAGTCCGGCCGCGGCGGGTGTGGTCGCCGGTACGGTCTGGGCATTCAGCGATTTCGGTATCAAGGGCTCGAACATGTCTTTCGCCGTGGCGCTGCTGGTAGCTGCCGCGGGTTGCCTGATGGTCAGCAACATTAAGTACTACAGCTTCAAGGATCTGGACCTGAAGGGGCGTGTACCTTTCGTGGCCATTCTGGTCGTGGTGCTGCTCTTCGCGGTGGTGTTCAGCGATCCGCCCCGCATCCTCCTGCTGATTTTCCTGGCTTATGCGGTGTCCGGTCCGATTCAGTACCTGCTGCAATTGCGTCGTCGTAAATCTGCCTGACGTTGTAATTTCTCCTGCGCTCCGTGGTCTACAGTTCGTTTCTCGAACTGTAGTCGCGGAGTCACCATGCTCATCCGAGTTCCCCCCTCTTCTAGGGCCCTAGAGTCCGAAGTCACCCCAGAATCGGTCTATCTCTCCCGTCGCAAGCTGATGAAGGGCTCGCTGGCGTTGGCCACCATGGCTGCGCTGCCCGGTTGGGTCAGCGCCGAGGCGCAAGGTGCCTACAGCGATGTCGAGCCGGCCAAGGCGCCTGGCTGGTTCCAGAAGAAGCTCGCGACCGTTCGCTGGCAGGCGATCACGGCTGAAGGTGAGGCCATCACGCCGTTCAAGGACGCGACGCACTACAACAACTTCTATGAGTTCGGGACGGGCAAGGGAGACCCGGCAGCCAACGCCGGCAAGCTGCAGGTCGAACCCTGGACCGTGATGATTGATGGCGAGGTGAGCAAGCCGGGGCGCTACGCCATCGAGGATCTGGTCAAGCCGCATGCCTTCGAAGAGCGCATCTACCGATTGCGCTGTGTAGAGGCCTGGTCCATGGTCATTCCCTGGCTGGGTTTTCCTTTGGCCGAGCTGCTCAAGCAGGTCGAACCCACCGCGTCGGCGCGCTATGTGCGCTTCGAGACGCTGGTCGACAAAGAGCACATGCCGGGGCAGCGCTCGGGGTTCTCTCTGATCGATTGGCCCTATGTCGAGGGTTTGCGTCTGGATGAGGCCATGCATCCTCTGGCTTTCATGGCCGTCGGCATATATGGGCGCGTTCTGCCCAATCAGAACGGCGCGCCATTGCGCCTGGTGGTGCCCTGGAAATATGGCTTCAAGAGCATCAAGTCCATCGTTCGAATCAGCCTGGTAGCCGAGGCGCCCAGAACAACCTGGGAGCGTATTGCGCCTAACGAATATGGCTTCTATGCCAACGTCAATCCGCAGGTGGACCATCCGCGCTGGTCGCAGGCCACCGAGCGGCGCCTGCCCAGCGGCTTGTTCAGTCCGAATGTGATCGATACCCGGATGTTCAATGGTTATGAGGAGGTTGCCGATCTCTACGCCGGCATGGATCTGGCGAGGTACTACTGATGCGTTACAGGCTCTGGCGCCTCGGCGTGTTTCTGGCGGCATCGGTTCCACCGTTTTACTGGCTGTACCGTGCCGTCTTCAGTCTGCTGGGGCCTGATCCGGGCAAGGTGCTGGTGGACAACCTGGGGCTCGGTGCCCTGATCCTTCTGCTGATCACCTTGGCGATGACGCCGCTGCAGCAACTGACCCGCTGGGGAGGCTGGATCGCCGTTCGGCGTCAGCTGGGGTTGTGGTGCTTCGCCTATGCCGCTCTGCATCTGTCCTGCTATGTGTTGTTCATCGCCGGGCTGCGGCTGGACCTGGTGTTGCGCGATCTTTCCGAACGCCCCTACATCATTGTGGGGGCGCTGGCTTTTGTCGGGCTCCTGGCGCTGGCCGTCACCTCGAACCGCTTCAGCATCAGAAAGCTGGGCCGTAAGTGGAAGGCACTGCATCGCCTGGTTTACGCGATCCTGCTGCTGGCTTTGTTGCATATGCTCTGGGTGGTGCGGGCTGATCTGGGGGAGTGGCTCGCTTATGCGTTGATCGGTGGCGCGCTGCTGCTGATGCGTCTCTCCGCTGTCGCGGGCGCATTACAGAGGGTGGGCGTCCTTTTTCGAGAGAATCCAAAGAAAATTGAAATATAAGCTTGACGCGCATTCTGCTGGATGTAGAATGCGCGCCACTTCAGTGATGAAGCGCTTCAAAAACTTCTTGTTAATCAATAAGTTAAGTTAAATGAAGGGTTTGCAAAGCTGGATCTGGCGTGTAGAATGCGCGCCGGCCGACAGGGTGGTGGTTTGATCCTGTTGGTGGTTCGGTCGAATGGATCGAAAGCGGTAGAAAAGAGGTGGTTGACAGCGGTTTTGAACGCTGTAGAATGCGCATCCCGCTGGAGAGAAGAAGTTCTGATCGAAAGCGCAAGTGGTTGAGTAGAAAGAAGTTTCCTCGGAAACAAGATCGAAAAACAGCTTGACAGATTGAAAGGCTGCTGTAGAATGCGCGGCCTTGGTTGAGACGAAAGACTTGACCGACTGCTCTTTAACAACTGAATCAAGCAATTCGTGTGGGTGCTTGTGAGGTAAGACTGATAGTCGACTGATTATCAGCATCACAAGTAACACTCGTGAATTCGAGAGTTTATTTGCGATTGCTGAGCCAAGTTTAGGGTTTTCTCAAAACCCAAGCAGTATTGAACTGAAGAGTTTGATCATGGCTCAGATTGAACGCTGGCGGCAGGCCTAACACATGCAAGTCGAGCGGATGAAGGGAGCTTGCTCCTGGATTTAGCGGCGGACGGGTGAGTAATGCCTAGGAATCTGCCTGGTAGTGGGGGATAACGTTCCGAAAGGAACGCTAATACCGCGTACGTCCTACGGGAGAAAGCAGGGGACCTTCGGGCCTTGCGCTATCAGATGAGCCTAGGTCGGATTAGCTAGTTGGTGAGGTAATGGCTCACCAAGGCGACGATCCGTAACTGGTCTGAGAGGATGATCAGTCACACTGGAACTGAGACACGGTCCAGACTCCTACGGGAGGCAGCAGTGGGGAATATTGGACAATGGGCGAAAGCCTGATCCAGCCATGCCGCGTGTGTGAAGAAGGTCTTCGGATTGTAAAGCACTTTAAGTTGGGAGGAAGGGTTGTACGTTAATACCGTGCAATTTTGACGTTACCGACAGAATAAGCACCGGCTAACTTCGTGCCAGCAGCCGCGGTAATACGAAGGGTGCAAGCGTTAATCGGAATTACTGGGCGTAAAGCGCGCGTAGGTGGTTCAGTAAGTTGGAAGTGAAATCCCCGGGCTCAACCTGGGAACTGCTTTCAAAACTGCTGAGCTAGAGTACGGTAGAGGGTAGTGGAATTTCCTGTGTAGCGGTGAAATGCGTAGATATAGGAAGGAACACCAGTGGCGAAGGCGACTACCTGGACTGATACTGACACTGAGGTGCGAAAGCGTGGGGAGCAAACAGGATTAGATACCCTGGTAGTCCACGCCGTAAACGATGTCAACTAGCCGTTGGGATCCTTGAGATCTTAGTGGCGCAGCTAACGCATTAAGTTGACCGCCTGGGGAGTACGGCCGCAAGGTTAAAACTCAAATGAATTGACGGGGGCCCGCACAAGCGGTGGAGCATGTGGTTTAATTCGAAGCAACGCGAAGAACCTTACCTGGCCTTGACATGCTGAGAACTTTCCAGAGATGGATTGGTGCCTTCGGGAACTCAGACACAGGTGCTGCATGGCTGTCGTCAGCTCGTGTCGTGAGATGTTGGGTTAAGTCCCGTAACGAGCGCAACCCTTGTCCTTAGTTACCAGCACCTCGGGTGGGCACTCTAAGGAGACTGCCGGTGACAAACCGGAGGAAGGTGGGGATGACGTCAAGTCATCATGGCCCTTACGGCCAGGGCTACACACGTGCTACAATGGTCGGTACAAAGGGTTGCCAAGCCGCGAGGTGGAGCTAATCCCATAAAACCGATCGTAGTCCGGATCGCAGTCTGCAACTCGACTGCGTGAAGTCGGAATCGCTAGTAATCGTGAATCAGAATGTCACGGTGAATACGTTCCCGGGCCTTGTACACACCGCCCGTCACACCATGGGAGTGGGTTGCTCCAGAAGTAGCTAGTCTAACCTTCGGGGGGACGGTTACCACGGAGTGATTCATGACTGGGGTGAAGTCGTAACAAGGTAGCCGTAGGGGAACCTGCGGCTGGATCACCTCCTTAATCGAAGACATCAGCTTCTTCATAAGTTCCCACACGAATTGCTTGATTCACTGTAGAAGACGATGCTGTAACGCGGCGACCCTGTTATAGGTCTGTAGCTCAGTTGGTTAGAGCGCACCCCTGATAAGGGTGAGGTCGGCAGTTCAAATCTGCCCAGACCTACCAATTCAGGTGCAGATGCTTACGGGGCCATAGCTCAGCTGGGAGAGCGCCTGCTTTGCACGCAGGAGGTCAGCGGTTCGATCCCGCTTGGCTCCACCATTACAGCATGATCGTAGAGAGTTCAGAAATGAGCGCTTCAGGGTTGCCTGTTGAGTGCTGATTTCTGGTCTTTTGACCGGTACTCGTTCTTTAAAAATTTGGATATGTGATAGAAGTGACTAACGACGTGTTTCACTGCACGTTGTTAATCAAGGCAAAATTTGTAGTTCTCAAGACGCAAATTTTCGGCGAATGTCGTCTTCACGATTGAGACAGTAACCAGATTGCTTGGGGTTATATGGTCAAGTGAAGAAGCGCATACGGTGGATGCCTTGGCAGTCAGAGGCGATGAAAGACGTGGTAGCCTGCGAAAAGCTTTGGGGAGTCGGCAAACAGACTGTGATCCAGAGATCTCTGAATGGGGGAACCCACCTAGGATAACCTAGGTATCTTGTACTGAATCCATAGGTGCAAGAGGCGAACCAGGGGAACTGAAACATCTAAGTACCCTGAGGAAAAGAAATCAACCGAGATTCCCTAAGTAGTGGCGAGCGAACGGGGACTAGCCCTTAAGTTGATTTGAGTGTAGTGGAAGGCTCTGGAAAGTGCCGCCGTAGTGGGTGATAGCCCCGTACACGAAACGCTCTTATCAATGAAATCGAGTAGGACGGGGCACGAGAAACCTTGTCTGAACATGGGGGGACCATCCTCCAAGGCTAAATACTACTGACTGACCGATAGTGAACCAGTACCGTGAGGGAAAGGCGAAAAGAACCCCGGAGAGGGGAGTGAAATAGAACCTGAAACCGTATGCGTACAAGCAGTGGGAGCCCACTTTGTTGGGTGACTGCGTACCTTTTGTATAATGGGTCAGCGACTTATATTCAGTGGCGAGCTTAACCGAATAGGGGAGGCGTAGCGAAAGCGAGTCTTAATAGGGCGCTTTAGTCGCTGGGTATAGACCCGAAACCGGGCGATCTATCCATGGGCAGGTTGAAGGTTAGGTAACACTGACTGGAGGACCGAACCGACTACCGTTGAAAAGTTAGCGGATGACCTGTGGATCGGAGTGAAAGGCTAATCAAGCTCGGAGATAGCTGGTTCTCCTCGAAAGCTATTTAGGTAGCGCCTCGTGTATCACTGCTGGGGGTAGAGCACTGTTTCGGCTAGGGGGTCATCCCGACTTACCAAACCGATGCAAACTCCGAATACCAGCAAGTGTCAGCACGGGAGACACACGGCGGGTGCTAACGTCCGTCGTGAAAAGGGAAACAACCCAGACCGTCAGCTAAGGTCCCAAAGTTATGGTTAAGTGGGAAACGATGTGGGAAGGCTTAGACAGCTAGGAGGTTGGCTTAGAAGCAGCCATCCTTTAAAGAAAGCGTAATAGCTCACTAGTCGAGTCGGCCTGCGCGGAAGATGTAACGGGGCTCAAACCATACACCGAAGCTACGGGTTCACACTTTGTGTGAGCGGTAGAGGAGCGTTCTGTAAGCCTGTGAAGGTGAGTTGAGAAGCTTGCTGGAGGTATCAGAAGTGCGAATGCTGACATGAGTAACGACAATGCGAGTGAAAAACTCGCACGCCGAAAGACCAAGGTTTCCTGCGCAACGTTAATCGACGCAGGGTTAGTCGGCCCCTAAGGCGAGGCAGAAATGCGTAGTCGATGGGAAACGGGTTAATATTCCCGTACTTCTAGTTACTGCGATGGAGGGACGGAGAAGGCTAGGCCAGCACGGCGTTGGTTGTCCGTGTTTAAGGTTGTAGGCTGGTTTCTTAGGTAAATCCGGGAGATCAAGGCCGAGAGCTGATGACGAGCGTTCTTTTAGAATGCGAAGTGGTTGATGCCATGCTTCCAGGAAAAGCTTCTAAGCTTCAGGTAACTAGGAACCGTACCCCAAACCGACACAGGTGGTTAGGTAGAGAATACCAAGGCGCTTGAGAGAACTCGGGTGAAGGAACTAGGCAAAATGGCACCGTAACTTCGGGAGAAGGTGCGCCGGTGAGGGTGAAGTATTTACTACGTAAGCCCATGCCGGTCGAAGATACCAGGCCGCTGCGACTGTTTATTAAAAACACAGCACTCTGCAAACACGAAAGTGGACGTATAGGGTGTGACGCCTGCCCGGTGCCGGAAGGTTAATTGATGGGGTTAGCGCAAGCGAAGCTCTTGATCGAAGCCCCGGTAAACGGCGGCCGTAACTATAACGGTCCTAAGGTAGCGAAATTCCTTGTCGGGTAAGTTCCGACCTGCACGAATGGCGTAACGATGGCGGCGCTGTCTCCACCCGAGACTCAGTGAAATTGAAATCGCTGTGAAGATGCAGTGTATCCGCGGCTAGACGGAAAGACCCCGTGAACCTTTACTATAGCTTTGCACTGGACTTTGAGCTTGCTTGTGTAGGATAGGTGGGAGGCTTTGAAGTGGGGACGCCAGTTCTCATGGAGCCATCCTTGAAATACCACCCTGGCAACCTTGAGGTTCTAACTCTGGTCCGTCATCCGGATCGAGGACAGTGTATGGTGGGTAGTTTGACTGGGGCGGTCTCCTCCCAAAGAGTAACGGAGGAGTACGAAGGTGCGCTCAGACCGGTCGGAAATCGGTCGTAGAGTATAAAGGCAAAAGCGCGCTTGACTGCGAGACAGACACGTCGAGCAGGTACGAAAGTAGGTCTTAGTGATCCGGTGGTTCTGTATGGAAGGGCCATCGCTCAACGGATAAAAGGTACTCCGGGGATAACAGGCTGATACCGCCCAAGAGTTCATATCGACGGCGGTGTTTGGCACCTCGATGTCGGCTCATCACATCCTGGGGCTGAAGCCGGTCCCAAGGGTATGGCTGTTCGCCATTTAAAGTGGTACGCGAGCTGGGTTTAGAACGTCGTGAGACAGTTCGGTCCCTATCTGCCGTGGACGTTTGAGATTTGAGAGGGGCTGACCTTAGTACGAGAGGACCGGGTTGGACGAACCTCTGGTGTTCCGGTTGTCACGCCAGTGGCATTGCCGGGTAGCTATGTTCGGAAGAGATAACCGCTGAAAGCATCTAAGCGGGAAACTTGCCTCAAGATGAGATCTCACTGGAGCCTTGAGCTCCCTAAAGGGCCGTCGAAGACTACGACGTTGATAGGTTGGGTGTGTAAGCGCTGTGAGGCGTTGAGCTAACCAATACTAATTGCCCGTGAGGCTTGACCATATAACACCCAAACAATCTGCCCTCAAAGCAGAGGGTGTCGATGGTGAAGTCGACAGAAAGCCGAAAATTTGCGAGAGCTACAAGCCTCTATCACGTATCCAAGGGATAGCGTCCATGACGACATCCCAACCGAATTGCTTGACGACCATAGAGCGTTGGAACCACCTGATCCCATCCCGAACTCAGAAGTGAAACGACGCATCGCCGATGGTAGTGTGGTGCTTCACCATGTGAGAGTAGGTCATCGTCAAGCTCCTATACGAACGCCCAGTTTGCTAACGCAGACTGGGCGTTCTTCTATCTGCGCAAAAAATGGCGCGTGACGGTGAGATCCCGGAGTGCCGGCCAAATCCTCGTCAAACTCCTATACGAAACCCCAGATCTCCAAAGCGGTCTGGGGTTTCTTCTTTGTGGTGCGGGAAACTGTCTCGACCGGGGTGTGGCATATATCGGTGCGATATGTCGGCGTTTGGTGGTACTCGGGTAGAATGCGCGAATTCTGCAGGGGACTTTCATGTCAGACTCGCCGCACGAACCCTCCTTGTCATCCTTGCCGCTCGAGCAGTTGATTGCCTGCCATGAATGCGATCTGCTGATGCGCAAGCCGTTGCTGCAGGATGGGGAAAGTGCCGAATGCCCCCGCTGCGGCTATGAATTGTTCAGTCATCGGCACCATGTCGTGCGACGCAGCATGGCGTTGGTGCTGACAGCATTGCTTCTTTACGTGCCGGCCAATTTTCTGCCGATCATGCAACTGAACCTGCTGGGCCAGACCTCACAGGATACGGTCTGGAGTGGCGTGCTCGGCCTGTACGAGAGCGGCATGCAGGGCGTTGCTGTGGTGGTGTTTCTATGCAGCATGGCGGTGCCGCTGCTCAAGCTGCTCTGTCAGTTGCTCGTCTTGCTGACTATTCGCTTCGACTTCGGCCGTAGCTACGGGCTGCTGCTCTATCGGATCTATCACCATATGCGCGAGTGGGGGATGCTCGAGGTCTATCTGATGGGCATTCTGGTGGCGATGGTGAAGTTGATGGACCTGGCCGATTTGAGTCTGGGGCTGGGTTTGTTCTGCTTTGTCGCATTGCTGCTGGTGCAGGTATGGCTGGAGGTGACCATGTCACCACATCAGATCTGGGAGGCGCTGTCCGGGGAGGATACCCATGCGCGCGATTGATGCCGGACTGCTGGTCTGTCATGAGTGTCACCAGCTCAATCCGCTCGAAGAGGATGCCGCGCACCAGTACTGCTCTCGCTGCGGTGGTCAGATACATGCACGTCGCCCCGATAGCCTGGCGCGCACCTGGGCCTTGCTGCTGACCTCGGCGATTCTCTACATCCCCGCCAACCTGCTGCCGATCATGACGGTCAACAGTCTGGGCAAGGGGGCGCCGGCGACCATCATGGGTGGGGTGGTGGAGCTCCTTCACCTGGGCATGCTGCCGATCGCTGCTGTGGTGTTCATTGCCAGTATTCTGGTGCCCACGTTCAAACTGGTAGGTATCGCTCTGTTGCTGTATTCGGTACAGCGGCATCAGCCAATGTCCGCCCGCCAGCGTATCCTCATGTATCGCTTCATCGAGTGGATCGGTCGCTGGTCGATGCTCGACATCTTCGTTATCGCGATTCTGGTGGCCCTGGTGAATTTTGGCAGCCTGGCCAGTATCGAAGCTGGAGCGGGTGCTGCAGCCTTTGCCAGTGTGGTGATCCTGACCATGCTGGCTGCACTGACTTTCGATCCTCGGCTCATTTGGGACAACACGGAAACCGACCATGACTGACCTTCCTCTGGCCAAGACGCGTCCTGCTTCGAACTGGTCGGCCATCTGGGTGCTGCCTTTGATTGCACTGCTGATCGGTGGCTGGCTGGCCTGGCGCGCCTACACGGAAGCCGGCATGCAGGTGGAGCTGGTGTTCGCCAGTGGCGAGGGCATCCAGGCCGGCAAGACCGAGCTGATGTACAAGGGCATGGCGGTAGGCAAGGTTACGGCCATCCGTCTCGATGACAGCACGAAGAACCGGGGAGTGGTGGCCAAGCTGGAGGTGAATCAGGATCTTGAGCCGTATATGCGTAGCGGCACGCGTTTCTGGCTGGTCAAGCCGAGCGTCAGCCTGGCCGGTATCAGCGGCCTGGAAACGCTGGTCTCGGGTAACTACATCACCTTCAGCCCGGGTGACGGTGAGCCGACCCAGAGTTTTACCGCTCTGGATCATGAGCCGCCGATGGGCGACGACGTGCCCGGATTGCACCTGACGCTGAAGGCCGACCGCCTCGGTTCGCTCAATCGCGACAGCCCGGTGTTCTACCGGCAGATTCAGGTTGGCCGGGTAAAGAGTTACACGCTGGGTGAGGATCAGAGCACCGTCGAGGTGAAGGTGTTCATCGAGCCTGATTACTCCAACCTGGTACGCAAACATACGCGTTTCTGGAACGCCAGCGGCATCAGCATCGATGCCGACCTGTCCGGCTTCAAGCTGCGCAGCGAGTCGTTGACGAGCATCGTCGCCGGTGGCATCGCCTTCGCCACACCGGAGCACCGCAAGGACAGTCCGCCCACTGATCCGGCGTTGCCGTTCCGTCTTTACGAGAACTATGACGAGGCTCAGACCGGAATCAAGGTGGTGGTGACACTGACCGAGTTCGAGGGACTGCAGGAAGGCCGCACGCCGGTGATGTACAAGGGCATTGAGGTCGGTTCGCTGAAAAGCATGAAGATCGATCGCGATCTCAACAGCGCCACCGCCGAGCTGACCATCAACCCCCTGGCTGAAGAGTATCTGGTCGAGGGTTCGGAGTTCTGGGTGGTCAAGCCGTCCATTTCTCTGGCGGGGATCACGGGTCTCGAGGCGCTGGTGAAGGGCAACTACATCGCCGTGAAGCCAGGTGAGAAGGGCAAGCCGCCAGCGCGCAGCTTCGTCGCACGCAGCAAGGCGCCACCTCTGGACCTGGGCGCACCTGGCCTGCATCTGGTGCTGCTTTCCGATCAGCTTGGCTCCATCGAGATTGGTAGTCCGGTGCTGTACAAGCAGATCAAGGTAGGCTCGGTGCAGAGTTACCAGCTTGGCCGTGACAACAGTCAGGTCGTTCTGGGGGTGCATATCGAGCCGGATTACGTGCATCTGGTGAATACGTCCACACGGTTCTGGAATGCCAGCGGCATCACCCTCAAGGGCGGGCTGTCCGGCGTCGAGATCAAGAGCGAGTCGTTGCAGACCCTGCTGGCCGGCGGCATTGCCTTCGAGACACCGGACCTGAAAGCGACCCGCCCGGACCGGCAGATTCTGCGCTTCGCCCTGCATGCTGACCGCGAGAGTGCCATGCAGGTGGGCCAGATGATCAGCATCCGTGTGGAGGATGGTGATGGTCTGCAGCCCGGGACACTGGTGCGCTACAGAGGGCTGGAAGTCGGCAAGGTGGAAAACCTCAGGCTCACCGACGACCTGCAGGCTGTGATTCTGAACGCGCGCATTACCCAGGCGGCCGAGCAGATCGCCCGTGAGGGCACGCAGTTCTGGGTGGTGAAGCCGGAGTTGAGCCTGACTCGTGCCGCGAATCTCGGCACCCTGGTCAGCGGTCAGTACCTGGAGGTACAGCCTTCCGGGCAGAAGGGACCGCGTCGTACCGAATTCACCGCGCTGGCCAGCGCACCCAATCAGGCGGTGCGCGAGGAAGGTCTGCGTCTGGTGCTGAGTGCGCCGCGGCGTGGTTCGATCAAGCCGGGTGTAATCGTCAGCTACCGCGAGGTGCCGGTGGGCAAGGTGGTGGATTTCGAACTGGGGCCGACCTCGGATCGCGTGCTGATCCATGTGCTGATCGAACCACGTTACGCACCGCTGGTGCGCTCGGGCAGCCGCTTCTGGAACGCCAGCGGTATTGGTGTGGATGCCGGGTTGTTCAAGGGCGTGAAGGTACGCACCGAGTCACTGGAGGCCTTGCTCGAAGGTGGCGTTGCCTTCGCTACGCCAAACAATCCGGAGATGGGCGGGCCGGCGCAGCCGGGGCAGACATTTGCCTTGTTCGATGAGCCGCAGGAAGCCTGGATGCAGTGGGCGCCGAAGATCGTGCTGGAGCAGTGAGTGCGCCATGGAAATGAAAGGGGCCGCATCGAGCGGCCCTTTTCATTTTGGCGACTATAAAGGCTCGCGGCTAAAGCCCCTCCTACAGTTGCATCCGGTACCGTGGGAGGGGCTTTAGCCGCGACGAGTCAGGCGGGCTCGGTGGCTTCTTCCTGCTGAGCCGCCTGAGCCTTGGCACTTTCGCGTGGCTTGATGAACTTCCAGTCCGCCTCGTCGATATAGATGCCGTTGGGGCCGCTGCCGCCTTCCAGGTCAATGGCTACGTGGGCCGAGACCTGCGGCTTGACCGATGCCAGGATCGGCACGAAGCCAAGCTGCAGGCTGGTCTCGATCAGCGCCTGCTGGTTGCGCTCGTCGATGTCCGCCGCCTCGTCGAGGTAGTAGGGCAGACGGATGCGCCCGGCCTGCTCGCGATCCATCAGGTGCAGCAGCAGGTACATGTTGGTCAGCGCCTTGATGGTCATGGTGGTGCCGTTGGAGGCGGCACCATCGATGTCCGTATGGATCACCGGCTGGCCGTGCACCTTGGTGATCTCGAAGGCCAGTTCGAACAGGTCCTTCAGGCCCAGCTGGTTGCCGTTGGCGGCGACCAGGCGCGACAGGTAGTCCTTGGCCTCTTCGTTCTTCGCATCCTGATCGGCTGATTGCGACAGGTCGAACACCGAGAGGGTCTCGCCTTCCTCGTACTGGCCGGCGCTGTGGATGATCTGGTCGATATGACGCAGCGCTTCCTTGTTCGGCGCCAGGACAATGCGGAAGCTTTGCAGGTTGGAAACCTGGCGCTTGTTGATCTCGCGGTTGAACAGCGCCAGTTGGTGTTCCAGATTGTCGTAGTCGCTGCGGATATTGCGCAGGGTACGGGCGATGTCGGTGACCGCCGCGCGACGCGCCTTGGCCAGGGTCAGGGCTTCGTCCTGGCGGTGGGCGTAGGCGTTGACCAGCAGTTGCAGGCGGCGTTCGACATCGTCTTCGCTGTCGAACTTGGCCACGCCCTTGAGGCGTACCTGGGCGTAGAGCGCTTCGATCTGGCCGTCGATGCGTTGCAGCGCTTGCCAGGTGTCCTGGTAGTCGTTGAGCAGCGGCAGCAGGTTGTCCAGCGAGTCGTCCACCGGCTCCATGAACGGCGTGCCGAACGGCAGATCGGCCGGCAGCAGCTGGCGGCGACGCAGCGCGTCTTCCAGGGTGCGTTCCTTGGCTTCCAGGTCGGCCAGCTGGCGGCCGATCAGTTGCAGCTTGGCGGAGAGTTGCTGCACGCGCTCGGCGAACGCATCGCTGGCACGCTTGAGTTCGTCCTGGGCGCCTTCCAGCTCGGCCAGGCGCTCCAGCTTCTGCGGCTCCTCGGCGGCCAGGGTCTGGCTCTTGCGGAAGTCTTCCAGCGCCTTCTGCGCGTCCAGCACCGCCTGGTACAGCGTCTCGGCCTGGGCCTTGCTGGCGGCGCGGTCGGCGGCGACCGACTGCTGGGTCCTGAGCTGCTTGAGCTCGCGCTCCAGGCGATCCTTCTGGTCGCGCAGGGCGGCGCGGTCGGCAAGCGCCTGCAGCGCCGGTGGCTCGATATGGCTGAGGTCGATGGACAGGCCCGGCACGGCGAAGGTGTCGCCCTTGAATCGATCCAGCACCGCCTCGACCGCCTTGACCCAGTCATCACCGTCGGCCTGGATGCCTTTCTCACCCAGCGGCAGGCTGAACAGCTGGCCGTTGAACAGGCGCATCAGGCGGTCGACGTCCTGCTGGCTGAATTCCTCGCGCAGACGCGAGTAGCTGTTGTTGTCGGCGTGGTCGAGTTGCTGCCTGACCGACTTGAGGCGTTTTTCCAGATCACGCAGGCGCTCGTCCAGGTCTTCGCTGGAGAACTGGCGCGACTGTGCCAGGGCACCGGCCAGTTCGTCGTGGGCGTCCTTGGCGGCGAGCAGCTGCTCTTCCAGCACCTTGGCGTCGTCGACCAGGGCGAAGCGGTTCTTCAGTACCGCCAGCTCGCCCAGCCAGCGCTGGATCTCGCTGATCTCGCGCTCCAGGCGCATCAGCTCGGCGGTACCTCCGCGCTGTTCGTTCTGCAGACCGTCCTGCTCGTTGCGATAGTGCTCGGCCTGGATCACCAGCTCTTCCTTGCGCGCGTCGGCATAGTCGTGCCAGGTGCCCAGCAGGTTGTCGAGCAGCGGCGAGAGGCGATGCAGCTTGCCGCGCAGCACTTCGCGCTGGGCGACGCCGGAGGCCAGAGCCTCGATCAGCGGGCCGGCGGTCACTAACGCCTGATAGTCCTGCTCCATGCGGCGCACGTCACGGAAGGCCTCTTCGGTGGCGGCGATATAGTCGACGCTGCCGGAGCGCAGGCTGTGCTCGAAGGCGTCGAGGAACAACTGCTTGAGCTTGGCCGCGGTGATCTCGCGCATATGCAGAAGGTTGATGAACAGCGCGCGGAAAGTCTTCAGGCTCTGCTCGCTGGTCGAGCGCAGCGGAATCAGGGTCAGGTCCAGCGGGATGCTGGTATGGCCGCCGACCAGCAGGCGACGCAGTTCGTCGGGCTTCAGCTCATAGGCCGTGATGCCGGCTTGGCCGAGATTCTTGAACAGTTCGCGCTGGCGCAGGCAGGTGCCGTTCTGCTGATAGTGCTCCAGATCCAGCTCGCCGGCATAGGCGAAGAATTGGTGACCGAAACCGCCACCCGGGCCGCGACCGGCCACGCCGATCACGTGCGGGCCGTGGGGCAGGGCGACTTCGACGAGGATATAGCTGGTGTCGCTGGCGAAGTAGAACTTGCGCGAGGCTTCCAGGCTGTACTTGCCGAAGCTCATGTCCGACATGCGCGCCAGAATGGGGAACTGCAGGGCGTTGATCGAGGCGGATTTACCCAGGTTGTTGGCGCCGTAGACCGACAGCGGGTTTTCCAGCGGGAACAGGCCGAGGCCGTAGCCTGCGGTGTTCAGCAGGGCAAAGCGGCGGATGCCGTAGCGTTCCTGGCTCATGCGTCCATCTCCTGTGCGGCGCGTTCTTCGGCCATGGCGCGGGCCAGGGCGTCTTCCTCGGATTCTTCAACCTCCACGGCTTCGGCCGCATCAGTGTCGCCATCATCGTCCAGCAGCACCGGCGCCGGCAGCGGCAGATCGCTGCTGTGCAGGCTGGCGGCCAGGTCGCGGTCGTGCTGTACCGAGAGGCAGACGTCGAGGAAGCGGTGCATCGGCGGCAGGAAACGGTACACGCCGTTGCTGTCCTCGGCGAAACCGAGCTGCACCAGGCGGCGGATGATCTTGTCTTCCAGCTCTTCGAAGGTCGTCACTTCGGCCTGCAGGAACAGGTCGCGGTACTTCTCCAGCAGCGCCGGCAGCTCGTCACGGCCGATGCTGCCGCCATCGAGCACGGAAAGCGGGTCGCGACCCTGGTCGGCCAGGTGCTCGACCAGAATGAAGGTAAACAGCGCCAGACGCTGGGCAGTCTTGTTCACCTGCGGCGCTACCTGCTCGGGCACGAAGTAATAGAAGCCGCGCGGGTCGCACACCAGTTCGAAGCCGAGGGCGCGGAACAGAGCGCGGTACTGGTCCTGCATGCTGGACAATTGGGCGTAGCACTCCGGCTCGCTGCGCGAGATGTGGTAGCCCTTGAACAGGTCGCGGAAGGCTGCCGCGAGCTGGGTCATTTCTTTGAGATCGATATTCATGCGTGTACTCGGTTTCGGTCCGCGGACTCCCCTCGCCCATTTACGAGAGAGGGGCTGGGGGAGAGAGAAACAGGCAGCGCGTAGGTGAGGTTGGCCTCTCCCCAGCCCTCTCCCGCATGCGGGAGAGGGCGCAGTTCGGTGTGGCGCTCAAGCTTCATGGGCGGCCCACCAGAGCATAGGAACTGAGGCTGATCTCATGCTCGCGGGTCAGGTAGGTCTGGCGCTCCAGGCGGTCACGTTGGAAACGCGACTCACGCGACAGGCGCGAGAACCAGTAGAGCAGTTCGTCGGTGGCGCCTTCCGGCTCCTGCTCCAGCAGCCAGGCCATCAGGTCCGGTAGCGGCAGTGCCTGTTCGCAGCGTTCGATCATTTCCCGCGCGGTCTTCGGTGCCTTGGGCGCGCCGCCCTTGCGGCTTCCGCTGGCCTTGGGGAAGTGCGCCGGCTTGGCTTCGAAGCGCGCCAGAGCGTAAACGTAGGCCTCGACCTGACTGGCCGAACCGAGGAAGTTGCTCTGCGGTCGGGTGAACAGCGGCATGGCTGCCTGCGGCACGGCATCGATGCCCTTCTTGCGGATCACCGACAGCGCCAGCGCGGCGCCGCGGGTCACGGCGTTGTGCCGGCGTGCTTCCTCGCGCAGTGGCAACAGCAGCTCGCGGGCCTTGCGCAGGGTCAGCTGGGCGGTGGTCTGCATTTCCAGGATGCGCGCGTGAGTGCGCAGCAGCAGGTCGTCGTCGACCAGTTGGCCAAGACGCTGCTGGTCGCCGAGCAGGCGCAGCAGCACCTGTTCGACGCGACGCACGCCCTGTTCGAAGGCACCATCGGCGGCGACCAGCTGGATCATCGGTTCGACGTATTCGTCCCAGGTGGCCAGCACCTCGGCGTAGCGCTGGCGCAGCGGGATCTGCCGGTCGCTGGTCTTGGCGCGGTCGGCCACGCCGACCAGCGCCTGTTCGTCGTTGGCCAGCTTCTTCAGCACATCGCGCACGCGCATATCGAGCAGGCGCAGCTGGCGGGCCAGGTCATTGGCGTCGCGTACCTCGAAGGCGTCTTGGATATAGCCGGCCAGACGCTCGAGGTGGCGCAGGTAGGCTTCGATCTCCAGGCACAGGCCGAGGCGGTGCTCGCGGCGCAGGTAGGCGAGGAAGTCGTGAATCTGCGCGTTGAGCTCGAAACGATTGGGGCTCTTGGCCACCGGCACGAGGATGTCCAGGCGAATCCAGGTGTCGAGCAGGGCAGTAATGTCGCTGGGCGTGGCGTCGGGCAACTGCGTGGCGAGCTGGCTGCGCAGCTCGACCAGGCTCAGGGTGCCGGCGTCGAAACGCTCGCAGAGCGGTTCGAGCAACGTCCAGTGTTCGGCGAGGGCGCGCAAAACGCGCTTGGGATCGATCATCGAGGCGCCGGGTTCCAGGCAAGTTAAAGGGAGCGATTGTACTGCAAGGAAGGGGCCTGTTTTGAGTTCCAGTCGATCAGAGGCAGTCGAGGCGTTGCTCCGGGCCAGGAAACCCCTGTTCCTGGCGGATCGGTGCCAGTTCGTTCCTGGCCCCGTGATCCTGTAACCGGCCTGGCCCAAGGCTCTCCTGCGAGCGGGGACTGGCCCCGGTTACCTGCAGTTGTACAAAAAATCTCCAATGCCCTTTCGATATGCGTCGGTTATCGGCACAATTCGCGTCCACTTTTTTCCGGGGGGGTGAAGCCCCTCCACTGGCCGACCTTGCTGGGGCGACGAGATGATCCAGACGCCGTACTACCTCATCGACAAACAGAAGCTTCTGGTCAACCTGGAGAAGATCGCCTACGTGCGCGAGAACTCCGGTGCCAAGGCCTTGCTGGCGCTGAAATGCTTCGCCACCTGGTCGGTGTTCGACCTGATGCAGCAGTACATGGACGGCACGACCTCGTCGTCCCTCTATGAATTGAAGCTGGGCCGGCAGAAGTTCGCCGGCGAAACCCATGCCTACAGCGTGGCCTGGGCCGACGACGAGATCGAAGAGATGGTCGCCAACTGCGACAAGATCATCTTCAACTCCATCGGCCAGCTCGAGCGCTTCGCCGAGCGTACCCAGGGCACCATCCGCGGCCTGCGCGTCAACCCGCAGGTGAGCAGCTCCGACTACCTGCTGGCCGACCCGGCGCGTCCGTTCAGCCGCCTGGGCGAGTGGGACCCGTTGAAGATCGAGCAGGTCATGGGGCAGATTTCCGGCTTCATGTTCCACAACAACTGTGAGAACGGCAGTTTCGAACTGTTCGACAAGATGCTCACCACCATCGAGGAGCGCTTCGGTCACCTGATCGCTCAGGTCGACTGGGTCAGCCTCGGCGGCGGCATCCATTTCACCGGCGAGGGCTATCCGATCGATGCCTTCTGCGCGCGCCTGAAAGCCTTCTCCGAGAAGTACGGCGTGCAGGTCTACCTGGAGCCGGGTGAAGCGGCAATTACCCTGAGCGCCTCACTGGAAGTGACCGTGCTCGACACCCTCTACAACGGCAAGCACCTGGCGGTGGTCGACAGCTCCATCGAGGCACACATGCTCGATCTGCTGATCTATCGCCTCAACGCCAAGATGGCGCCGAACGATGGCGAACACACCTACATGGTGTGCGGCAAGAGTTGTCTGGCCGGCGACATCTTCGGCGAGTACCAGTTCGACAAACCGCTGCAGATCGGTGATCGCCTGTCGTTCATCGATGCAGCCGGTTACACCATGGTCAAGAAGAACTGGTTCAACGGTCTGAAAATGCCGTCCATCGTGGTCAAACAGCTCGACGGCAGCGTCGAGGTGGTGCGCCAGTTCGGATTCGACGACTACCTGTCCAGTCTGTCGTGACCCCTGAGGGTGGGCCGGGCGGTGATCCGTTTCGGTTCACCGCTCAGCGATGCAGCGAAACGCTTTCAACAACGCGGTACCCAGGAGGTGAAACAATTGAAGAAGAACGTTCTGATCATTGGAGCAGGAGGTGTTGCCAAGGTGGTGGCCCATAAGTGCGCGCAACACAATGACGAGTTAGGTCGCATTGCAATTGCGTCGCGCAACATCTCCAAATGCCAGGCCATCATCGACAGCGTGCAGGCAAAGGGCGGCCTCAAGCAGCCCGGCGAGATCAAGGCCTATGCGCTGAACGCCCTGGACGTGGAAGCGACCAAGGCACTGATCCGCGAAACCGAATCGCAGATCGTCATCAACGTCGGTTCGGCGTTCCTCAACATGTCCGTGCTGCGCGCCTGCATCGATACCGGCGTCGCCTACCTGGACACCGCCATCCACGAAGATCCGAGCAAGATCTGTGAGACCCCGCCGTGGTACGGCAACTACGAGTGGAAGCACCTGGCCGAGTGCCAGGACAAGGGCGTGACCGCCATCCTCGGCGTCGGCTTCGACCCGGGCGTGGTCAATTCCTATGCCGCTCTGGCGCAACAACAGTACTTCGACAAGATCGAGTCGATCGACATCCTCGACGTCAACGCCGGTTCGCACGGCAAGTACTTCGCCACCAATTTCGACCCGGAAATCAATTTCCGCGAATTCACCGGCACGGTCTACAGCTGGCAGAACAGCCAGTGGGTAAGCAACCGCATGTTCGAAGTCAAACGCACCGACGATCTGCCGGTGGTGGGCGAGCAGAACCTGTATCTGACCGGCCATGATGAGGTGCACTCGCTGTCCAAGCACCTTGACGTGCCGAACGTCCGTTTCTGGATGAGCTTCGGCGACCACTACATCAACGTGTTCACCGTGCTGAAGAACCTCGGCCTGCTCTCCGAGCAGCCGGTGAAAACTGCCGAGGGCCTGGAAGTGGTACCGCTAAAAGTGGTCAAGGCCGTGCTGCCGGACCCCGCCTCGCTGGCGCCGGGTTACACCGGCAAGACCTGCATCGGCGATCTGGTCAAGGGCACCAAGGATGGCCAGCCGCGTGAGCTGTTCATCTACAACGTCGCCGACCATGAAGAAGCCTTTGCCGAAACCGACAGCCAGGGCATCTCCTACACCGCTGGCGTACCGCCGGTTGCCGCAGCGCTGCTGGTCGCGCGTGGCGAGTGGGATGCCAGGCGCATGGTCAACGTCGAAGAGCTGCCGGCCGAGCCGTTCCTCAAGCTCCTCGATGTGATGGGCCTGCCCACCCGCATCAAGGACGAGCACGGTGATCGCCCCTGGGATCAGCCGATCTGATTGCAGCAAGGCCCGCCATTCGGCGGGCCTTTTTCGTTGCGGTGCCGTTTGTGCCAAGCCGCAGGTTCAGCGTGCTGGCGCCGGCGATCCGCGAAAACCGTCGCGGCGCTTCCCGCACCGGTCATTTCACGCGACAATCCGCGCCTTGTTCATCTCGCTTGCTGGAGCGCCTGTGATTCCCGAACAGCGCCGTCGCGCCTACCTCGATGCCATGCAGGTCGCCACTTGGCTGCCGCGCACCGAGCTGCCCTTTGCCGCCCCTTCGCGGCCGGAGCTGCTTGCGCCGCTGCAGGTGGAGGAGGCGGGCGAGGTGCAGGCCGAGCCGCTGGCTGCGCCTGTTGCGCCTGTTGCGCCGGTACGCGAGACGCCGGTCGAGCGGCCGAAGATCGAGATTCCGCGCCCGGGCGCCCAGCCACGCCAGGCGGTTGTCGAGCCGGTGGCGGAACCTGAGGCGGTCGAGGAAAAGCCGGCCCGGGTCAGTGCACCTCCACCACGTTTCGCCCTGCAGTTGCTGCGTGCCGGCGATTGCGCCCTGCTGGTGGAACTGCCTACCGGTCAGCCCTTCCAGAGTCGCGACCCGGCCTACATTCTGCTCAAGGATCTGCTGCGCGCCGCCGGCCTGCCGGACAGCCCGCAGCTGCTCGGCGAGCCGGTACGCTGGCCGCTGCTGGTGCGCGGCAATCTGGATCAGGGCCCGCAGGCAGCATTGGAGTTCGTCCAGAGTTTCGTTGCCGCGCGTCTGGAAGAGCAGCCCAGCACCTGCCTGTGGCTGGTCGGCCTGCCGGCCATTCGCTTCGCCGGCGAGGGTGACGAACACAGCTACAACCGCGAATTGCAGATCGAAGGCCTTGGCACCTGCTGGGCGCTGCCGGGGCTGGAGCTGCTGATGGAAGAGCCAGCGCGCAAGCGTGAGCTGTGGCAGGCCATGCGGCGTGTTCGCCAACGCTGGTTAGCCCCGGCTCAATCCTGAGAGCACCTGTCTTTTGTTCCCGAGTTACGCCCAATGAGCGATGCAATATCCTTCCGCCCGATGACCGAGGCGGATCTCGATGCCGTGCTGAAGATCGAATATGCCGCCTTCAGCCATCCCTGGACGCGGGGCATCTTCCTCGACAGCCTCAAGTCCTATAACTGCTGGCTGATGTTCGAAGGCAGCCAGCAGGTCGGCCACGGCGTGATCAACCTGATCCTCGACGAAGCGCATCTGCTCAATATCACCATCAAGCCGGAAAGCCAGGGCCGTGGCCTTGGCTTGCGCCTGCTCGAGCATCTGATGAAAGAAGCCTACGAGCTGGGCGGGCGCGAATGCTTCCTCGAGGTGCGCGCCAGCAACCAGAGCGCCTACCGCCTTTACGAGCGTTTCGGCTTCAACGAAGTGGGGCGCCGCCGCGATTACTATCCGGCGGTCGGTGGTCGCGAAGACGCGTTGGTGATGGCCTGCACGCTGGTCGATTGATGTCGTTACTTTAAAAGCGTAGCCCGGATGCAATCCGGGGAAATCGTTGCCCCGGATTGCATCCGGGCTACGGTCTGGCCGTTTGATCGCACCAGACATTTCACCCCGGATGCCCATCCACCCGCGCCTGGCACAGCATCGGCGCGTAATACCAGGCGAACAGGGCGAAGGCCAGGCTCCAGCAGAGTGCTGCCAGCCATAGCCAGTCGCTCCCCGCCGAGACCCGAATCAGCGCGCCGAGATTGAGCAGGCCGAATGCCCAGGCCATCGCCCTGGGTGGTTGCAGCGCGCGGCCGGTATGGCCGAGGCTGACCCGCGCCATCATCGCCAGGATCAGCCCGCCCATCGCGCCCACCGCCAGGGCGTGGCTGGCCAGACTGGGTTGCGCCAGCCAGCCCAGGTGCCAGGCGGCCATGCCCAGTGTGGCCAGCAGAAGCCAGGCGTAGGCCAGGTGCAGCGACCACAGCAGCGGCACACGCCAGATGCCGAGCAGGTGCCAGCGCCACAGACGCAGGCCGTGCAGCACGCTCAGCACGATGAACGGGATGGTCAGCCAGGCGCGGGCCTGCAGGTTATGCCCGCTGGCGAACAGCGCGGCGACCAGCACACCCAAGACCAGCAGCAAACGATCCTGCCAGGGGGGGGCGGCGAAGGCCTCGACCCGGCCCAGGCCGCGCTGGGTAAAGAAGGGGATCACGCGACCGCCGATCAGGCTCAGCATGACCGCAATCAGCCACAATGCGGCCAGTGCGCCACGGCGTTGCAGGCCATCGTCGGCCAGCACCAGACCGGCGAGAGTGAGGGCCTGGCACAGCGCAAGCAGGCTCAGCACCAGCAGGATCGGGTAGTTGTTACGCTGCCGCGCCGCGATCAGCTGGCGCGCCATCTGCGCGATGAACAGGCCGATAAAGCTCAGTTGCAGCACGATCAGCGCAGTCAGCGGTGCGGGAACGAACCAGACCAGGCGCGCCGCCAGCCACAGCCCGAACAGTGCGATCAGGGGGCGGCCACTGAGGCCCGGGCTCCCGGTCCAGGTCTGCACGGCCGTGAGCAGGAAGCCGGCGATGATCGCCAGGCCGAAACCGAAGGGCATTTCGTGGCGATGCCAGGCGAGCAGGCCACCGGGCACCGCGGGGCTTGTCAGCCCGTACAGCGCTGCCGCCCAGAGGGCGACAGCGAGCAGGGCGAACAGGGCGCCGGCGACAAAGAACGGGCGAAAGCCCAGACGCCACAAGGGCGCTATGGCCAGTGCCCGCTTGCGATCAAGCAATTGCATGTACGCATGCCTCATCTTTCAGGCGTTGCTGCGCGACCAGGCGCAGCACATAAGCGATCTTCAGTATGGCAGGGCCGATCAGCGTCAGGCTGTGCGCCAGCACCAGCGTTGGCACGTTCAACTGCCTTTCCAGGCCATAGGCCGTCACCAGCCCCACCAGCAGCAGGATCAGGCCGGCCCAGAGCAACTGGCTGGACAGGTGCAGAATCTGCAGCGGCGGAAGATTCAGTGGGTACATGGTTCACCTCCTCATCGTTCAGTGATCCAGAGCCGAGGCCGGGCCGAAGAACTCGTAGCGGCTCTGTTCGGCCGGTACGCCCAGTGCCTGCAGGTGGCGCTTGACCTGGGCCATGAAAGGTTTCGGGCCGAGGAAGTAGGCGTCCAGGTCACGCTCGGCCGGGAGCCACTGCTCCAGCAGCTCGTGGCTGAGAAATCCCTCGGCATCGCCCTGGTCCCCCACGCGCGGTTCGCTGTAGCAGACGTAATGGCGGATCTGCGGATGCCTGGCAGCGTGGGCTTCGACCCAGTCGCGGAAGGCATGCACTTCGGCATTGCGCGCACAGTGGATGAAATGGATCGGTCGGCCGCTGTGCCGCGCAGCATCGAGCATGGCCAGCGCCGGAGTGATGCCGACGCCGGCGCTGATCAGGGCCAGCGGCTTGTCCGATTCGTTCAGGGTGAACTCGCCAGCAGGCGGGAACAGGTCCAGCACATCGCCAACCTGAACCTTGTCATGCAGGTGGTTGGACACGCGGCCGCCAGGCTCGCGCTTGACGCTGATGCGATACTCGATGCCGTTGGCCATGGCTGACAGCGAGTAGTTGCGGCGCACTTCTTCGCCGTCCAGCTGCAGGCGCAGGCCGATGTACTGGCCGGGCTGGTAGTCGAGCAGATCGCCGCCATCGACCGGAACCAGGTGGAAGGAGGTGATCTCGGCGCTTTCGACGACCTTGCGTACCACGCGGAAGGCCCGCGCGCCGCGCCAGCCGCCCGGTGCGTCGGCGTTCTCGGCATACTGGCTTTCTTCCGCTTCGATAAGGATGTCGGCCAACTGCTGATAGGCTGCGGCCCAGGCATCGATCACCGCGTCGGTGGCGATCTCGGTGCCGAGTACCTCGCGGATCGCGCGCAGCAGGCAACTGCCGACGATGGGGTAGTGCTCCGGCAGAATCTGCAGCGAAACGTGTTTGTTGACGATCTGCGCCACCAGCGGGCCGAGCGCCTCCAGGCGGTCGATGTGGCGGGCGTACATCAGCACGCCATTGGCCAGGGCACGCGGCTGGTCGCCGCTGGCCTGGTGGGCCTGGTTGAACAGCGGGCGAACCTCGGGATACTCGCTGAGCATCATCCGGTAGAAATGGGTAGTCAGCGCCTCGCCGCCGCTTTCCAGCAGGGGCACGGTGGCTTTGATCAGGGCGAGTTGAGCGGTGGTCAGCATAAGTGTATCTCCGCAAGGCAAGTAAGGACGCCGGTTTGGCTCGTCTGGCCGGTTGTGGCGTGCTAGCGTTAGCGCTGGATACCTTTCAGAAAGCATGCCATTTAAAAAGTATTTAAATATCAATGACTTAATGATTTTATGGTCTTAATGACTCGCAGTTGATTCGTGTCATTAAGACAATGAGTAGTCTTTATGACCGCAAATCCTCTGCTGGAAACCCTCATTCCTCTGGTCGCCGATCTGTCCCGAGATCTGGGTGATGGCGAGCGTTACCGTCGCCTGCTCGCCGCCTTGCGCCAGCTCTTTCCTTGCGATGCCGTGGCGCTGCTGCGACTCGACGGCGAGGTGCTGGTGCCGCTCGCGGTCGAGGGGCTGAGCCCCGACACCCTGGGCCGACGCTTCCGGGTCAGCGAGCATCCGCGCCTGGCCGCGCTGCTGGAACATGCCGGGCCGACCCGTTTCGCCGCAGACTGTGGCTTGCCCGACCCCTACGACGGACTGGTCGAGGGGCTGCATGGCCATCTTGAAGTGCACGATTGCCTCGGTTGCCCGCTCTATCTGGACGAGCAGCTCTGGGGGCTGCTGACCCTGGACTCGCTCGATCCGGCCAGTTTCGGCCTGCTCGATCTGGACAGCCTCGATGCATTCGCCAGCCTGGCGGCGGCGACGGTCAAGGTCAGCGAGCGCATCAGCGGCCTGGCACAGCGGGTTGAGGCCGAGCGCCAGCTCACCGAGCTGTACAAGCAGGCCCGTCAGCAGCCGCGCGAGTTGGTGGGACAGAGCACGGCGCTGCGCAAGCTGCAGGACGAGATTCGCCTGGTCGGCGATAGCCCGCTGACCGTGCTGATCACCGGTGAAACCGGCGTCGGCAAGGAGCTGGTGGCCGAAGCCATCCACGCCGCTTCGCCGCGTGCGCAGCGGCCACTGGTCAGCATCAACTGTGCGGCGTTACCCGATGCGCTGGTGGAGAGCGAGCTGTTCGGCCATGTGCGCGGTGCCTTCTCCGGGGCGATGAACGAACGCAGCGGCAAGTTCGAGCTGGCCGATGGCGGCAGCCTGTTCCTCGACGAAGTGGGCGAGTTGCCGCTGGCGATTCAGGCCAAGCTGCTGCGCGTGCTGCAGAGCGGCCAGTTGCAGCGCGTCGGCTCTGATCGTGAACACCGCGTCGACGTACGGGTGATTGCCGCCACCAACCGTGACCTGGCGGCCGAAGTGCGTGCCGGACGCTTTCGCGCCGACCTCTATCACCGTCTGAGCGTCTATCCGTTGCCGGTGCCGCCGCTGCGCGCGCGCGGTCGCGACGTGCTGCTGTTGGCCGGCTACTTTCTCGAAGAGAACCGCGCCCGGCTCGGCTTGCGCAGCCTGCGCCTGAGTACGGAGGCGCAGAAGGCGCTGCTGGGCCACGACTGGCCGGGCAACGTGCGTGAGCTGGAGCATCTGATCGGCCGTGCGGCGATCAAGGCGCTGGCCCGCCATGGCGAGCGCCCGCGCATTCTCAGCCTGGACGTGCAGGACCTGGATCTGCCGATGGCCGAGGCGTCGCCCCTGATCGACGAAGCACTGGCGCCCGGTGAGGTGATGCCGGCGGGCGTGGAGCTGCGTGCGGCGGTGGACGCCTTCCAGCGCAGGTTGATCGAGCAGTGCCTGGAACGTCACCAGGGCAAGTGGGCCGACGCGGCGCGCGAGTTGGGGGTGGATCGCGCCAACCTCAGCCGCCTGGCCAGGCGCCTGGGCATTCGGTAGCGGATTGTAGGAGGGGCTTTAGCCGCGATTTGACGTCGCGGCTGAAGCCCCTCCCAGGTGATCGGCATCTGTCCGTAGCCCGGATGCAATCCGGGGCCGGCAATTCCCGGAGTTCATCCGGGCTGCAGTTGGAATACCAGCGCCTTCAGGCCGCTCTCCGGCGAGATGTCGGGAAACTCCGGCGGGTTGTCCAGGCGCTCGATGAAACGCAGTTGCGGCGCTTCGGCGGCCATGCCGTCGATGAGGAAATCCGGACCGATATCCGGGGCGTTGACGCAGGCCAGCACCGTACCCTGCTCGCTGAGCAGTTCCGGCAGGCGCCGGAGAATCTTGCAGTAGTCCTGGGTGAGGGCGAAGCTGCCTTTCTGAAAACTCGGCGGGTCGATGATCACCAGATCGTACGGCCCGCTCTTGCGTACCTTGCCCCAGGACTTGAACAACTCGTGGCCGAGAAATTCCACCCGCCCCAGGTCGTGCCCGTTCAGGCGATGGTTGTCGCGCCCGCGTGATAGCGCCGCACGGGCCATATCCAGATTGACCACGCGCTCGGCACCGCCGGCGATGGCGGACACCGAAAAGCCGCAGGTATAGGCGAACAGGTTGAGCACGCGTTTGCCGGCGGCCTGCCCGCGCACCCACTGGCGGCCCAGGCGCATATCGAGGAACAGGCCGCTGTTCTGCTTGCTGCCCAGATCGAGCAGGTAGTGCAGGCCGTCCTCGACAATGGGCCACTGCGCCTGCGGCTCGCCGGCCAGCCATTCGCTCTCGCTGCCCTGTACGTAGCGGTGCTGCAGCAGCAGCCCGCGCGCTCCGCTGGCCTGCCATTGCGCTGTTGCCAGCAACTCCAGCAGCAGCGGGCGCAGCGCGGGCGATGGCTCGCGGAACAGCATCACCAGAACGATGCCGGACAGCCAGTCGACGGTGATCTGCTCCAGACCCGGCCAGCAGCGCCCGCGGCCGTGAAACAGGCGGCGGGTTTCGCTGCCGGGGTGGTTGTCCAGCGCCTGCAGCAGATGCTCGCGCAGGGTGACGAGGGCGGCGTCAGTCATCGCGGGTCAGCACTTCCAGCAGCTCGATCTCGAAGGTCAGGTCGGAGTTGGGCGGAATCGCCCCCATGCTGCGCTCGCCGTAGCCCAGGTGCGCCGGGACGAACAGCTTGCGCTTGCCGCCCACCTGCATGCCCATCAGGCCCTGATCCCAACCCTTGATCACCCGGCCGGTGCCGATCACGCACTGGAACGGCTTGCCGCGCGAGAAGGACGAGTCGAACTCGCTGCCGTCGGCCAGCCAGCCGCGATACTGGGTAGTGATCAGGGCGCCCTTTACCACGGCCTTGCCGTCGCCGGGTTGCAGGTCTTCGATGATCAGTTCGTCAGTCATGTCAGGGTTCCTTGCGATGACGGTTTTGGCTGGCCTGCACGGAGCGTTCGGCGGGAACGCGCAGCTGGGTCAGCAGGTAGTCGGCGAAAGCCGGCTCATAATTCTGCAGGGCTATGGCACCGGCCATGCAGCTCAGCCAGCTTTCCGCCAGCGCCTGGTCGATTGGCCACTGCGCATGAAAGGCCGGAATGCTGATGCTGCCGTATTTTTCGGCGAACAGGCGCGGCCCGCCCAACCAGCCACTCAGGAAACACGCCAGCTTGTCGCGTGAGGCGCTCAGGTCCGCCGGATGCAACGCGCGCAGTGCAGCGGCTTCGGGGCGCTCGTCCATCAGTCGGTAGAAGTCGTCGACCAGTCGGCGCAGGCCGTCGATGCCGCCGGCGGCCTGGTAGGAGGCATCGCCGGTGCCGTAGGGAGGTGTGCTGCTCATTGAGCTGTTCCGCGGTAAAAGCGCCATTGTAACCGCTGGCGTAGAATGGCCGGCCAGTTTGGTTTGAGGTGATGGGCACCTGCAGAGGCTGTTTTCTCCCCTCTCCCATTCATGGGAGAGGGGCCGGGGGAAAGGGGAAAAGCTCACACCCTCTCCCCAGCCCTCTCCCGCAAGCGGGAGAGGGGGCAGATCGTGCTTGCCTGAAAAGATGATGACGCAACCCCAGCAAGGCTTCGTGCTCAGCCGCCATTGGCGCGACACGCCGAACGGCACCGAGGTGGCCTTCTGGCTGGCGACCGATGCCGGCCCGCGCCAAGTACGCCTGCCGTGCCAGGAGACTGTCGCCTTCATCCCCGCCGAGCAGCGTGCCTGGGCCGAGCCATTGTTGCGCAATGAAAAGGGCGTGGAGCTGCGTCCGCTTTCCTTGCGCGACTTCAGGCGTCGCCCGGTGCTGGGCCTGTATTGCCGCCAGTACCGCCAGTTGCTGCAGCTGGAGAAGAAGCTGCGTCAGGTCGGCGTCGATGTGTACGAGGCCGATATCCGTCCGCCGGATCGCTACCTGATGGAGCGTTTCATCACCGCCTCCGTCAGCTTCGAGGGCGTCGAGCAGGCGGACGGCAGCCTGCTGTGCCGGTCGCTCAAACCCGCCGCCGATTACCGCCCGGCGCTGCGCCTGGTATCGCTGGATATCGAGACCAGTGCCCATGGCGAGCTGTATTCCATCGCCCTGGAAGGCTGTGGCCAGCGTCAGGTGTACATGCTCGGTCCGGCCAATGGCGACGCCGGCATCGTCGATTTCGACCTGGAGTACTGCGACAGCCGCCAGTTGTTGCTCGAACGCCTGAATGACTGGCTGCAGCGGCATGATCCGGACGCCATCATCGGCTGGAACCTGGTGCAGTTCGACCTGCGCGTACTGCGCGATCATGCCGAGCAACTCAAGGTGCCGCTGCTGCTGGGGCGTGGCGGTGACGTGATGGGCTGGCGCCAGCACAACAGCGGCCAGCACTACTTCGCCGAGGCGGCCGGGCGGCTGATCATCGACGGCATCGAGGCGCTGCGCTCGGCGACCTGGAGCTTTTCCTCGTTCAGCCTCGAATCGGTGGCGCAGACCCTGCTCGGCGAGGGCAAGGCGATCGACACGCCCTATGCACGGATGGACGAGATCCAGCGCATGTTCGACGAGGACAAGCCGGCGCTGGCGCGCTACAACCTCAAGGACTGCGAGCTGGTCACGCGCATCTTCGCCCATACCGATCTGCTCGCGTTCCTGCTCGAACGCTCCAGCGTTACCGGCCTGGCGGCCGACCGCAGCGGTGGTTCGGTGGCGGCCTTCACCCACCTGTATTTGCCGCCCATGCACCGTCTGGGCTACGTCGCGCCGAACCTTGGCGACATTCGCGGCGAGAACAGCCCCGGCGGTTTCGTCATGGATTCGCGCCCCGGCTTGTACGACTCGGTGCTGGTGCTGGACTACAAGAGCCTGTACCCGTCGATCATCCGCAGCTTTCTGATCGACCCGCTGGGCCTGGTCGAGGGGCTGCACCAGCCGGATGACGAACACTCGGTGGAAGGCTTTCGCGGTGCGCGCTTCTCGCGCACCCGGCATTGCCTGCCGGCCATCGTCGAGCGCGTCTGGCAGGGCCGTGAGACGGCCAAGCGCGACGGCAACGCGGCGCTGTCGCAGGCGCTGAAGATCATCATGAACGCCTTCTACGGTGTGCTCGGCTCCAGTGGTTGCCGCTTCTTCGACCCACGTCTGGCATCCTCCATCACCCTGCGCGGGCACCAGATCATGAAGCGTACCCGCGAGCTGATCGAGGCCGAGGGGTATGCGGTGATCTACGGCGACACCGACTCCACCTTCGTCTGGCTCGGCCGTGCTCATGACGAGGATGAGGCGGCGCGCATCGGCCGCGCGCTGGTGGCCCGGGTGAACGCCTGGTGGCGTGGGCACCTGCAGCAGGAGTACGGCCTGACCAGCGCCCTGGAGCTGCAGTTCGAAACCCACTACCGGCGCTTTCTCATGCCCACCATTCGTGGCACCGAGGAGGGCAGCAAGAAGCGCTACGCCGGTCTGGTGCGTGAGGTCGATGGCAGCGAGCGCATGGTGTTCAAGGGCCTGGAAACGGTACGTACCGACTGGTCGCCGCTGGCCCAGCGCTTTCAGCAGGAACTCTATCGCCTGGTGTTCGCCGGCCAGCCCTATGAAGAGTACGTGCGAGATTACGTCAAACGCACCCTGGCCGGTGAGCTGGATGAGCTGCTGGTCTATCGCAAGCGCCTGCGCCGGCGTCTCGACGACTATCAGCGCAATGTGCCGCCGCACGTGCGCGCCGCGCGTCTGGCCGACGAGCACAACCAGCGTCTGGGCCGGCCGTTGCAGTACCAGCGCGGCGGCTGGATCAGCTACCTGATCACCACCGGTGGGCCGCAACCGCTGGAGCGCCTGCTGTCACCGGTGGATTACGAGCATTACATCAGCCGTCAGCTGAAACCGGTGGCCGACGCCATCCTGCCGTTCGTTGGCGGCGAGTTCGAGCGGCTGGTGGATGGGCAGTTGGGGCTGTTCTGAGCGTCTCGGGCGTGATCACTGGCACAGGCGGTTGTGGTGCTCCAGCAGCCCCATCAGCAGCAGGGCCGGCAGCGCGGCCAGGCCCAGCAGCGTCAGTTGTCCGAGATACAGCTCGCGGAAGATCTCACCCGCGGTCCAGGTGTTGCCGTAGGCGCTGGCGAGCAGATTGACCGCGCAGTAGGCCGCGACGGCGACGCACAGGCAAAACAACGGCAGGATGGCGCCTTTGCGCAACACCCCCGCGGACGTGCCGAACAGGAACAGTACGAATGCCGGCAGGCAGGCCAGCGCCAGTTCGGTGGCGACATGAGCGTCCGGCTCGGTCGGTAGCGGCCACGCCAGGCCGAGGCCTCCCTGCTGCAGGCGGTAGGTCAGCAAGCCGATGAATAGTGCGCTGGTGGGCAGCAGGAGCAAGCCCTGCAACAGCCGGATCACTGCGCCTGACATGGCGAGAGGTACGTCGGATTGGGTATCGCTGCCCCGGGCTGGGAGAGAGGGCAAGTGCGTTGCTGCATGGCGTATCGGACCCAGGTTTATCAATGAAAAAGGCGAAGCCGGATGGCCTCGCCTTTTCTGTTCTGCCGAGCCGGTCAGTGCCTGCGCGGCACCGGCTTGAGCAGTTCGTCCGGCGGCATCTCGCACTGGATCTTGCGGCCGATCAGCGCTTCGATCGGCGGCAGGGCGAAGGCGTCGTCCTCGCCGGCGAAGCTGATCGAGGTGCCGCTGGTGCCGGCACGGCCGGTACGGCCGATGCGGTGCACGTAATCGTCCGGGTCTTCCGGCAGGGTGAAGTTGATCACGTGGCTGATGCCGTCGACGTGGATGCCACGGCCTGCAACGTCAGTAGCCACCAGTACGCGGATATGCCCGGCGCGGAAGCCTTCGAGCACCTTGATGCGCTTGTGCTGCGGCACGTCACCGGACATCTGCGCGGCGCTGACGCCGTCGCGGGTCAGGCGCTCTTCGATGCGGCGCACTTCGTCCTTGCGGTTGGCGAAGACCATCACCCGGTCCCAGGCGTTCTGCGTGATCAGGTTGTACAGCAGTTTGTACTTGTCTGCTGAGGCGACCGCATAGACGTGCTGTTCGACGGTATCGCTGGCAACGTTTTCCGGCTCGATCTCGACGATGGCGGGGTTGACCGTCCACTGCTTGGCCAGGTTCATCACGTCGTCGGTGAAGGTGGCGGAGAACAGCAGGGTCTGGCGGTCGCCCTTCATCGGCGTCTGGCGAATGATCTGGCGTACCTGCGGGATGAAGCCCATGTCGAGCATGCGGTCGGCTTCGTCGAGCACCATCACCTCGACCATGTCCAGGTGCACTTCGCCGCGCTGGTTGAAGTCCAGCAGACGGCCCGGGGTGGCCACGAGGATGTCGCAGAAACGCGATTCCAGCTGCTTGAGCTGTTTGTCAAAGTCCATGCCGCCGACGAAGCTCATGACGTTGAGCTTGGTGTACTTGGTCAGTTCCTTGGCATCCTTGGCGATCTGCACCACCAGCTCGCGGGTTGGCGCGATGATCAGCGCGCGCGGCTCGCCCATGTAGCGCTCTTTCGGCGGCGGGGTCTGCAGCAGCTGGGTGATGATTGAGATGAGGAAGGCGGCGGTCTTGCCGGTGCCGGTCTGGGCACGGCCGATGGCGTCCTGCCCCTTGAGGGTGTAGCCCAGCACGCCGGCCTGGATCGGCGTGCAGTAGGGGAAGCCCAGATCGTGGATGGCATGCATCAGCTCGGGGGCGAGCTTGAAGTCATGGAAGCGGGTCTTGCCTTCGGCCGGCTCGACCACGAAGTCTTCCAGCTTCCAGGTATCCACCGGTTTGGCCGGGCGCTCACGGCGCGGCTTGTCGGCTTTCGGCGGGCGCGGCTGCTGCGGCGTCGAACTGTCGCCTGCGGTCTCGCTGGCGCTGCGGGCGGGTTTGTTCTTGCGGGGACGCTTGTCGTCGGCGCCGCGCTTCTGGGCGGGCGCTGCTGCGGGTGACGGCGCTGGTTGTGGCTGCTCGTCTTCGGCTTTGCCGAACATTTTCTTGAGTGCTTTGAGCACGGGCTTCTCATCGACTGGTTAAGGAGTGAACGCCCGCCAGTGTAATGCAAGACGCGGGCGTGGCGAAGTGCTTCGCTCGCGTCTGTCAAGCGTGCAGCGTGGTCAGTGCGTCATTTTTCCGGGAGGCTGGCCAGCAACAGGCGCTGAACGTTGCCACCCATGATCGCGGCGATGGCGTCGTCATCGAAACCGGCGCCTTGCAGGCCTTCGGTTATCTGCGCCAGGCCGGTGACATCGAAAGGCGTGTGTACGGTGCCGTTGAAGTCCGAGCCCAGAGCGACATGCTCGACCCCGACCTTGTCGGCAGCGTAGCGGATGGCCCTGACGATGGCGGCGACCGAGGTGTCGCACACGGCCGTGCTCCAGTAGCCGATGCCGATCACTCCGCCGCTGGCGGCTATGCCCTGCAGATGCTTGTCGCTGAGGTTGCGTGTGCCGGGGCAGGTCCCTTCGACTCCGGTGTGCGAGACCAGCACCGGGCGTTTGGCCATGGCCAGTACATCATCGATCAACGGGCGTGAAGCGTGTGCCAGGTCCACCAGCATGGACTTTTCTTCCAGCCGGGTGATCACCTGGCGGCCCAGTGGCGTCAGCCCGCCTTTCTCCAGGCCGTGGGCCGAGCCGCCGACTTCGTTGTCGAAGAAGTGGGTCAGGCCGGCGATACGGAAGCCTGCGTCATACAAGACATCGATGTTCTCCAGCTTGCCCTCGATGGGTTGCAGACCCTCGGTGGCGAGCAGGGCTGCGACGCGTCGTGGGTCCGTGTTCCAGACGTCGATGAAGCTCGCCAGGTCGGCGCGGGTGCGGATCAGTATCAGGCGGCCGTCGCTGTCGGCAGCAGCGTCCTGAAGTTTCCGCGCCTGGTACAGCGCGCGTTGCAGCAGGCTTTTCCAGGTTTCCCGCGGCCAGCGCTGGGCCATGGCCAGCAGGGTGATGTTGTCGCTGTCGGCGCCATTGCTCTCGACGTTCAGGCCGCGCGGCGTCTTGGTCACGGTGGAGAACACCTGCAGGCCGAGGCGGCCTTCGAGCATGCGCGGCAGGTCGGAATGGCCATAGTCGTAGCGCTTGAGCAGATCGCGCTCCCAGAGCAGCGCGTCGTCGTGCAGGTCGGCGACGAACAGGCCCTGGTGCAACTTTTGCGCGCTGGCGCTGGCCGGATAGGGCGGCGGGCTGGCGACACTGTTCATCTGGGCGTCGATCACCCGAGGCAGACCGAGCACGGCGAGTGCGGAGAGGGGAACCAGCAGAAGCAGGGCGATCAGCAGTTTGCGCATGAGTAGCCATCCGGGCATGTTGTTATGCTGGGCACTCTAGCAGGGAAAGAGGCCCATGGTCGTCCTGCGCTCAGGGAGGCGGGCGCTGCAAGGCGCTCAGCCGCAGAGACGATTGCGCCCTTTCTGCTTGGCCTGGTACAGCGCCGCATCGGCTCGCGCGATCAGGCCCTGCAGGCTGTCCTGACGCTGCATCTGCGCCAGGCCGATGGAGATGGTGATGCCGGGCAGTACTCCAACGGGCGAATAGAAGGAGTCGACCTGTTCCAGGCTGACGCGCAGACGCTCGCCGATGCTGCGTGCGGCCTCGGCGGCGATCTCCGGAAGAAGGATGACGAACTCCTCGCCACCGAGACGTACCAGACTGTCCTTGGGCCGGAGCTGGCTGTTCAGGGTGTGCGCCACCAGGCACAGGGCGTAATCGCCGGCCAGGTGGCCGTGCTGATCGTTGTAGGCCTTGAAGTGGTCGACGTCGAGCATCAGCAGTGACATGGGTTCATCGTTGAAGGTGCAGCGGCTGCTCTCGCGTTCGAATACGTGCTCCAGCCAGCGTCTGTTGAAGCAGCCGGTGAGCGTATCGACGTTGGCGTTCTGTTCGCTGTCGAGAATCTGCCGGTTGCCCTTGCGCACGCGGTCGCAGAGCAGCTCCAGCAGGTTCTGCATCAGCTGCGGGGATTGCTGGAACAGCGCCACCAGGGACTCGCGGTGCAGGCGCAGGACGATTGAGGGGCGCTCGGCTACCACGTACGCGGAAGGGTGTTCGTTGTCGATGAAGCTGATTTCACCGGCGCAGTCGCCGACTTCGAGGGTGCTCACGGCCTGGTTGTCCAGCGACCCCAGGTAGACGCGCAACTGGCCCTCGATCAGCAGATAGAGGTGCTGGTTACGGTTGAAGGGGGAGAGCAAGACTTCACCTGCTTCCAGCTGGCAGGCGCGAAACTCCCGCAGCAGTTGATCGAGACTGCTGGTGGCGACATTCTGAAAGAGTCGCAACTGTCGAACTTGCTGCAGGTCTGCCTGCCAGTGCGCCGGTTTCATTGCAATCTCGTCGGGCCTGGCCGGGGGAATAGGCCTGAGGGCGCCACCAACGCTCCATGTCGAGTCTACGGATAGGCCGACATTATTCCCGCGCCCAGGGCGTGGCAATGCTCCGGCCGACCAGTGGTTGGGCGAAATTACCAAGCTGTTAACTGGCGCGCGTCCCTGCCCGCTCGGGGTCACGCCGCGAAGTGAATGCGATGACCCACCGCATAGCCGGCCAGGCGCTCGGCGATGGCCTCAGCCAATGCCTGATCCTGATTCGGCAAGTGGATGTGAGCCAGTTGCCCGGCCTTGTCATCGCTCAGCACCTCGACACGTGCCGCCGGTTCCAGCTCGCTGACGGCAGCCTCATAGACACGGGCAATGGCATCGAAGCGCAGGGCCGGCTTGAAGGTCTTGCCTACCGCAGTGAGCGGAATGGCGTCGATGATCCATGCATTCTTGGGAATTGCGGCCCGCTCGGGAATATGGGCGGCGGCATGCTCCAGCAGTTCCGCCTCGCTGGCCTGACTGCCCGGCTTCAACTGCACGTAGACCACCGGCAGTTCGCCGGCCTTTTCATCCGGTTTGCCCACGGCCGCCGCCAGGGCCACGGCGGGATGCTTGTGCAGGGCTTCCTCGATCATCTGCGGGTCGATGTTGTGGCCGCCGCGGATGATCAGATCCTTGCTGCGGCCAGTCAGCCAGATATAGCCATCGGCATCGACGCGGCCGAGGTCGCCGGTGTTGAACCAGTCACCATCGACCCAGATGCCTGCATTCTTGCCGGCCTGCAGATAACCCATGAACACCGTGGCGCCGCGGATGCACAGGTTGCCGATCTCATTCGGCGCGGCATCCCGAACGTAACGGCCCTGCTCGTCGAGCACCTTTATGCGAACCTCGCAGTAGGGCATCGGCAGGCCGATGGAGCCGGGGCGACGCTCTCCGTCCGGTGGGTTGGCGCAGCTGCCACAGGTGCCTTCGGTCAGACCGTAGCCTTCGATCAGGGTTAGCCCGGTCTTGGCCTCGAACTGACGGATCAGCTCCACGGGCATCGGGGCGGCGCCGCACAGTGCGTACTTCAGCGAGGACAGATCATGCCCCTCGCTGGGCACCTGCAGCAGGCCGGCATAGATGGTGGGGACGCCACTGAAGAAACTGACCTTGTGGCGTTCGATGACCTTCCAAAAATTGCTGATCAGCGTGCCGTTGCGATAGCCCTGCGGCGTGGCCAGCAAGACCTCGGCGCCGCCGATGAAGGCCGTCAGCCCGGTGACGATCACCCCGTTGACGTGAAACAGCGGCAGACCGCAGAGCGTCACGTCGCCGGGGCCGAAGCGGGTCACCAGGTTCATGCTGTAGGCCATGGCCACTTCGTTGCCGTGGCTGTGCGGCGCCAGCTTCGGTGTACCGGTGGTACCGCCGGTGTGGAAGTAGCTGGCGATGTCGTCGGCTGCGATCACGCGCCCGCTTTCCAGCTGGTCGGCGGGGCAGGCTGCGATGGTTTCATCGAAGTCCAGCACGCCATCTGGCAGCGGGCCGCGTTGAGCCCTGACTGCATTGCGTTGCGGTTCCGGCAACAGGTTGGCCATGTCCACGCAGAGAATCGCCCTGAGTTCCGGCAACTGATCTCGCAGGGCTTCGACCTTGCTCCACAGATCGGTGCCGGGGAAGGGCGCCAGGGTCACCAGCAGCTCGGAACTGGAGGCATGGATCAGTTCGGCGATGTGCTCGGGATCGAGCAGCGGGTTGATCGCATTGACGATGCCCGCCGCTTCGCCGCCCCAGATGGTGTAGTGCGTCTGAGGCAGATTGGGCAGCAGGAAGGAGACCGCCTTGCCCGGACGCAGGCCCAGGCGGTGAAAGGCGTTGGCGGTCTGGGTGATCTTGCCGAGCAGCTCGGCATAGTTCAGACGCAGCGCGGTTTCTTCTGCCGTGCCCTGCAGGATGAACGACAGCGCCGGTGCATCCGGAGTGGCCAGCGCCGTGCGGCGGATCAGCTCGAATGTACTGGCGGGTAGGCCGCGCTCGCTCAACGGCGTGCTCTCGATCTGCTGGATATCCTGCAGGGTGCGAATCAGAGGTGCTGTGTTCATTTATCGTGCATCCCTTCGGTTCGTCAGTCGGCTAGCAATTGGCCCAACCATTCGGCGATATCGCGAATCTCCTCCGGCAGAACCTCGTGGCTCATCGGATAGTCGCGCCATTGCACCTGCACGCTACTGGCGCGCAGGCGGTCGTACGCGGCGCGCCCCATGTCGGGTGTCACCACGTCGTCGAATCTGCCATGCAAACAAAGCACCGGCAGTTGTATTTTTGTATCCGCCAGCTGCATGTCGTCACTGAAAGTCGGCGCGTAGGTCGACAGCGCCAGTACCCCGCCAAGGGGCTGCGGATAACGCAGGAAGGCGGTGTGCAGTACCACCGCGCCGCCCTGGGAAAAACCCGCCAGGACGATGCGTTCAGCAGCGATGGCGCTTTCGCGCTCGGCTTCGATCAGGGCGATCACCTGGTCGGCGGACTCTTCCAGCTGGGTCTGGTTGATGGCGCGTGCCGGGCTCATGGCGAGGATGTCGTACCAGCTAGGCATGCTCCAGCCGCCATTGATGGTGACCGGGCGGGTCGGTGCCTGCGGCAGGACGAAACGCGTGCTGGGCAGACGTTCCTGCAGCATCTCGGCGACCGGCAGGAAGTCGTAGCGGTCAGCTCCCAGCCCGTGTAGCCAGATCACGCTGGCATCGGCAGTTTGTGGGGGCTGCAGGATCATGGGTGCGGTCATTGGTAGCTCCAGTGTGGTGCGGGTGCATCGATTTGGGGCGAGCCCCCGCTCAAGGCGTGGCTAATCTGTGAACAAGTTGTCGCACGGGTGAATCTTTTGCTCTTGACCCCTGTGCCTGCGGCAATTCGCCATGTACTGGTACGGGGCTTGCTACGACTCAGCCGGACTGACGACGCGGTGCGCTAACGGTAACACTGTGCCAGTGCGCACTGCTCACCAGGCAGGAATCTGCTGTGTGGGGTTCCTAACTAGACCGTCGGGGTGATGAAACGCCCAGGCGGATGACGATCCGTCTCAGGCCCATTCAACCAATGGGCTGGGCAGGAGCAGTTGGCCAGCAGAGGGAAATGCCGACTAGACTCCAGCCTGACGTTCGAACTTCTTGTCGATGCCGTTGCTGCCAGCGGGTCGCGTGCCTCAAAAGGGTGGGGAAGGCGGACGGAGACTCCAACACAACAAGAGCAACTGGAGGTTTTTGATGAAGATGGTGAAATCCACCCTGGCTGTACTGACCACCGCAGCTGTGCTCGGTGTCAGTGGCTTTGCTCAGGCAGGCGCCACCCTGGATGCAGTGCAGAAGAAAGGCTTCGTGCAGTGCGGTATCAGCGACGGTCTTCCTGGCTTCTCCTACGCCGATGAAAAAGGTAACTACCTGGGGCTGGACGTCGACGTCTGCCGCGCTGTTGCAGCCGCGGTCTTCGGTGACGCCAGCAAGGTCAAGTACAGCCCTCTGACCGCCAAGGAGCGCTTCACCGCGCTGCAGTCCGGCGAAGTCGACATCCTTTCGCGCAACACCACCTGGACCAGCTCGCGCGATGCGGCTCTGGGCCTGAACTTCACCGGCGTGACCTACTACGATGGCCAGGGCTTTCTGGTGAACAAGAAGCTGGGCGTTTCCAGCGCCAAGGAACTGGACGGCGCCACCGTGTGCATCCAGGCCGGTACCACCACTGAGCTGAACCTCTCCGACTACTTCCGTGCCAACGGCATGAAGTACACCCCCATCACTTACGATACCTCCGACGAGAGCGCCAAATCGGTCGAAGCCGGCCGTTGCGACGTTCTGACCTCCGACCAGTCGCAGCTGTACGCACAGCGCATCAAGCTGGCCAACCCGGACGACTACGTCGTACTGCCGGAAGTCATCTCCAAGGAGCCGCTCGGCCCGTCCGTCCGTCAGGGCGACGAGGAGTGGTTCGACATCGTGCGCTGGTCGCTGTTCGCCATGATCAACGCCGAGGAGCTGGGTGTGACTTCGGCCAATGTCGAAGACACCGCGAAGAACACCAAGAACCCCGACGTTGCACGTCTGCTGGGTACCGAAGGTGAGTTCGGCAAGGATCTGAAACTGCCGAAAGACTGGGCTGTTCAGATCGTCAAGCAAGTGGGTAACTACGGTGAAGCCTTCGATCGCAACGTCGGTGCCGGCAGCGAACTGAAGATTGAGCGTGGTCTCAACGCCCTGTGGAACAAGGGTGGTCTGCAATACGCGCCGCCAGTGCGCTGACCATCCACAACGGCAGGCCCTGGGCCTGCCGTTGTCGTTTCCGACTACATGAATCCCCGGTTCGCTGCAGCGAACCGGAGGTTCAACGAGGGCTGTTATGCACACGACCGCTAATGCCCCGCGCCCACGTGGATCGCTTTTGACCGATCCGCAGGTGCGTGCGTGGCTGTTCCAGATCATTGCCGTGGTTGCCGTTGTGGCACTCGGCTGGTTCCTATTCCAGAACACCCAGGCCAACCTTGAGAAGCGCGGAATCATTTCCGGCTTCAGCTTCCTCAACAACAGTGCCGGCTTCGGCATCGCTCAGCACCTGATCGATTATTCCGAGAGCAACTCCTACGGGCGTGTGTTCATCATCGGCCTGCTCAACACCTTGCTGGTGTCGGTCATCGGTATCGTGCTGGCATCCATCCTGGGCTTTCTGCTCGGTATCGCGCGGCTGTCGCCCAACTGGCTGATCAGCAAGCTGGCGACGGTCTACATCGAGATCTTCCGCAACATTCCGCCGTTGCTGCAGATTCTCTTCTGGTATTTCGCGGTGTTCCTGACCCTGCCCGGACCGCGCCAGAGCCTGGACCTCGGGGAAGTCTTCTTCCTCAACAGCCGCGGCCTGTACATGCCGGCGCCGTCGCCATCGGAGAGCTTCGGTCTGTTCGCCGTGGTGCTACTGGCGACCATCGTTGCCATCGTCGTACTCGGGCGTTGGGCCAAGGCGCGGCGTGAGTCCACCGGCAAGATCTTCCCGCTGCTGTGGACGTCGCTGGCGATGATCGTCGGCATCCCTGCGCTGGCGATTCTGATTGACGGCAACCCGCTGGTGTGGAGCGTGCCGGAACTCACCGGCTTCAACTTCCGCGGCGGCTGGGTGCTGATCCCTGAGCTGATGGCGCTGACCCTGGCGCTGACCATCTACACCGCAGCCTTCATCGCCGAGAACGTGCGCTCCGGAATCATGGCGGTGAGCCATGGGCAGACCGAGGCGGCACGCTCGCTCGGCCTGCGCCCCGGCATCACCCTGCGCCTGGTGATCATCCCGCAGTCACTGCGCGTGATCATTCCTCCACTGACCAGCCAGTACCTGAACCTGACCAAGAACTCGTCCCTGGCGGCGGGTATCGGCTATCCGGACATGGTTTCGCTGTTCGCCGGTACGGTGCTCAACCAGACCGGGCAGGCCATCGAGGTGATCGCCATCACCATGAGCGTGTACCTCGCCATCAGCATCAGCATCTCTCTGCTGATGAACTGGTACAACAAGCGCATCGCGCTGACTGAGCGGTAAGGAGCAGCCATGCAGACTCATACGTTTAAACCGGATCTGCCGCCGCCGCGCATGAGCGTCGGCGTGCTGGGTTGGCTCCGTGCCAACCTGTTCTCCAACTGGTTCAACAGCCTGTTGACCATCTTCGCCATCTATCTGCTCTGGCTGGTGATCCCGCCGCTGCTGCAGTGGGCGATCATCGATGCCAACTGGGTTGGTACCACGCGTGCCGACTGCACCAAGGAAGGCGCCTGCTGGGTGTTCATTCAGCAGCGTTTCGGCCAGTTCATGTACGGCTTCTACCCCAGCGAACTGCGCTGGCGCGTGGACGCCACGCTATGGCTGGCGATCATCGGCGCTGCGCCGCTGTTCGTGCCGCAGATGCCGCGCAAGGCGCTTTACGGTCTGGTGTTCCTGGTGGTCTACCCGGTCATCGCCTGGTGCCTGCTGCACGGTGGCGTATTCGGCCTGAGCGTGGTTTCCACCAGCCAGTGGGGCGGCCTGATGCTGACCCTGGTGATCGCCTCCGTGGGCATTACCGGTGCCTTGCCGCTGGGTATCCTGCTGGCGCTGGGGCGACGTTCCAACCTGCCGGCGATCAAGGTCATCTGCGTCACCTTCATCGAGTTCTGGCGCGGTGTGCCGCTGATTACCGTGCTGTTCATGTCCTCGGTGATGCTGCCGTTGTTCCTGCCCGAGGGCATGCACTTCGACAAGCTGATGCGCGCCCTGATCGGGGTGATCCTGTTCCAGTCTGCCTACATCGCCGAAGTGGTGCGTGGCGGCCTGCAGGCCATCCCCAAAGGCCAGTACGAAGCGGCTGCGGCAATGGGGCTGGGCTACTGGCGGATGATGGGGCTGGTGATCCTGCCGCAAGCGCTCAAGCTGGTGATTCCCGGCATCGTCAACGTGTTCATCGCCCTGTTCAAGGACACCAGCCTGGTGATCATCATCGGTCTGTTCGACCTGCTCAACAGCATCAAGCAGGCGACCACCGATCCTTCCTGGCTGGGTATGGCCACCGAGGGCTACGTGTTCGCCGCACTGATCTTCTGGATTTTCTGTTTTGGTATGTCCCGCTACTCCATGCATCTGGAGAGAAAGCTGGATACCGGCCACAAGCGTTAGGAGCTGTTCAGTATCTGCTGCGCGTCGGCCAGGCGGCGTTGAAAACACTCCCGGGATGTTCATGTACAACCGTACATTCCGCTCCCCCGAATGTTTTCGCCTTGCCTGGCTCCAGCTCGCCAGATCCTGAACCAGCTCCTCGAGAGGAGTGAATTATGAGTGAAGTCAACAAGCAACCCAGCGCCGAGCCGATGATCCTGCTGCAGGGCGTGAACAAGTGGTACGGCCAGTTCCACGTGCTCAAGGACATCAACCTCAGCGTGCAACCGGGCGAGCGTATCGTCTTGTGCGGGCCGTCCGGCTCGGGCAAGTCCACCACCATCCGCTGCATCAACCGTCTGGAGGAACACCAGCAGGGGCGCATCGTGGTCGATGGCACCGAGCTGACCAACGATCTCAAGCACATCGAGGCGATTCGTCGCGAAGTGGGCATGGTGTTCCAGCACTTCAACCTGTTCCCCCACCTGACGGTGCTGCAGAACTGCACGCTGGCGCCGATGTGGGTGCGCAAGATGCCCAAGCGTCAGGCCGAGGAAATCGCCATGCATTTCCTTGAGCGGGTGCGTATTCCCGAGCAGGCCAACAAGTATCCGGGGCAGCTTTCCGGTGGTCAGCAGCAGCGGGTGGCGATTGCCCGTGCGCTGTGCATGAAGCCGAAGATCATGCTGTTCGACGAGCCGACTTCGGCACTCGATCCGGAGATGGTCAAAGAGGTGCTGGATACCATGATCGGCCTGGCCGAAGACGGCATGACCATGCTCTGCGTGACCCACGAAATGGGCTTTGCCCGCACCGTGGCCAACCGGGTGATCTTCATGGACAGGGGCGAGATCGTCGAGCAGGCCGAGCCCAACACCTTCTTTACCAATCCGCAGAACGAGCGCACCAAGCTGTTCCTCAGCCAGATCATTCACTGAGTCGCTGCTGCGAGATCGGAAAGGGAGCCTTCGGGCTCCCTTTTCCTTACTGGCTCTGGTGCTGGATGCTGCGCTGCATGCGTTTGCGAAAGGCGCCGGGCGTTTCCCCGCACAGCTGCTTGAAACGCTTGGCGAAGGTGGCGCGGTCGGCGAAGCCGATCTGGCTGGCGACCTGTTCCTGCGATTGCCTGCTTCCGGCCAGTGCCTGTTGCGCCAGGCTGATGCGCAGGCGTTGCAGGTAGTCGCCGGGTGTCAGGCCGGTGGCCTGCCGGAAGCGCCGCAGCAGCGTGCGCGGTGAGCAGTGCGCCTGCTGGGCGAGGCGATTCAGATCGATCGCCTCGGCGTGATGCTCGTGCAGCCAGGCCAGCAGTGGCTGCAATGTGCTGTCATCGGTGGTGGGCAACAGCGGCGCGAAACGCATCTGCGTGCCGCGCTGACGTTCGATCACCATGGTGCTGGCCACCTGCTGGGCCAGCCATTCGCCCGCGTGCAGGGCGATCAGATGCAGGCACAGATCGAGTCCGGCCTGGGCGCCACCCGAGCAGAACAGCGGGCCGTCTTCGGTCAGCAGCAGGTCGCTGCGCAGCCGCACCTGGGGGAAGCGCCGCGCGAAGGCCTCGGCCAGTGCCCAATGCGTGGTTGCCAGGCGGTCGTTGAGCAGGCCGGCGGCGGCCAGCAGGAAGGCGCTGCTGCACAGGCTTGCTAGTTGCTGGTCGGTGCGTCGAGCCAGCCAGGGCAGGAGACTGGCGTTGCTCTCGAGGGTCTTGCTGATGACGCTGCCGGTGGCGGGCACGATCAGCAGGTCGGCCTGTTCGGCCAACTGCAGGCCACCATCGACCTGGATCAGGGCAAAGTCCAGTTGTACCGGCTCACCATCAAGGCTGAAGCGCTGCAGCAGGAAACGAGGAGTACCAGCCAGGTGATTGGCCAGGGAGAAGGCGTCCTGCGCCATGCTCAGGCTGGAGCAGACAGTCTGTGGGCAGACGTACAGGGCCACGCGGAGCATGGGATGGTCTCGAGAAAGGATTGGCGATTATTGACACAAAGTTTTCGATATAGCCAATCGCCCTTTGGGGTTTCGCTGGACAGACTAGGCTCCATCCATACATGTGCGTCAGGTGGCCGCGATTGAGCGGCTGGCCTCTGGCGTCACCGTGGCAGGAGCGCCCCATGAGTCACCCCAATGCCGAACTGATCCAGCATTTCTACAGCGCTTTCCAGAAACTCGATGCCGAAACCATGGCGGCCTGCTACGCCGAGGACGTGCGTTTCTCCGACCCGGTCTTCACCGACCTGCGTGGCACCGAGGTGGGCGATATGTGGCGCATGCTCTGCAGCCGCGCCGAAGACTTTTCGCTGACCTTCGACTCGGTGCAGGCCGATGATCATGCCGGCAGCGCGCGCTGGGTCGCCACCTACCGTTTCAGCGCCACGGGCCGTTTGGTGGTCAACCATATCCGGGCGCGTTTCGTTTTCCGTGACGGGCTGATCGCCGAGCACCGCGATCACTTCGATCTTTGGCGCTGGGCACGTCAGGCGCTGGGGGGCAAAGGGCTGCTGCTGGGCTGGGCTCCGCCGGTCCAGGCTGCCATTCGTCGGCAAGCGGCACGCGGACTGTCCCAATTCCGCGCTTCACGCTGAGGCGGGCGAAGGAACGCAGTGGTAGGCTAGCCGGTCTTAGCCTTCAATAATGAGAGTGCGCACATCGGGTGCCGCATTTCCACTGTCAATCGAGACCTGCCGTGACCGAACTGATCGTAGCCGTAAAACAGGCCAAGGCCTGGGGGGTGCATGCCGTCACTGCCAGTGGTGTGATTCTCGCCCTGCTGGCGCTGCTGGCTGTCCTCGACGGCCAGCCCAAACAATGCCTGATGTGGCTGGGGCTGGCACTGCTGGTCGATGGGCTGGATGGTTCCCTGGCGCGGCGTTACGACGTCAAGGGCGTGCTGCCGCATTTCGATGGTTCCACGCTGGATCTGGTGATCGATTACCTCACCTACGTATTCATCCCCGCGATCTTCCTCTATCGCTTCATCCCGCTCCCCGAATACACCGCGCTTTTCGCCGTCGGCCTGATTCTGGTGTCGTCGCTGTTCTGCTTCTGCAACCTGAACATGAAGAGCAAAGACAACTACTTCGTCGGCTTCCCTGCCGCCTGGAATGTGGTGGTGCTGTATTTCTACATACTCGACATCCATCCCTGGGCGTCGCTGGGCATCATCGTGCTGCTGGCGGGGCTGACCCTGACCAAGATGAAGTTCCTGCACCCGTTCCGTGTGCGTCAGTTCATGCCGCTGAATATCCTGGTGACCTTCGTCTGGATGCTCTCCAGCGCATTGCTGATTGTGCAGCACCCTGCCAACCAGCCCTGGCTGCTGACCCTGTGGTGGCTGGCGTCGGCCTACTTCGTCGGCATGTGCCTGTGGCGTTCGGCGCGTGAGTGGTTCCCGGCACGCGGATGACGGCAGCAATCGACAAAACCTGGTTCGCCTATCTGGTGCGCGCCGCCAATGGCGCCCTGTATTGCGGCATCAGCGATGATCCTCAGCGGCGTTTCGCCCAGCACCAGAGTGGCAAGGGCGCGCGCTTCTTCCACACCAGCCCGGCGCTGGCGCTGGTCTATGTCGAGGCCTGTGCCGGCAAGGGTGATGCCTTGCGGCGCGAGCGGGCGATAAAACGCCTGAGCAAGAGCGCCAAGGAGGCGCTCATTCTGGCTGTTGATGGCCCTCCATCAGCCTGAGACAGTGTGCCTGCCTCGGGCTGGCGGGTAAGCTGGGTGCTTTCGAACCGACGCGGAGCGCACCATGCACGAGTTGATCCTGCACCATTACCCGACCTCGCCATTCGCCGAGAAGGCCCGTCTGATGCTGGGCTTCAAGCAACTGTCATGGCGCTCGGTGATGATCCCTCCGGTGATGCCCAAGCCGGACCTGACCGCGTTGACCGGCGGCTACCGCAAGACGCCGGTGCTGCAGATCGGCGCCGACATCTATTGCGATACCGCGCTGATCGCTCGTCGCCTGGAGGCCGAGAAGACCACGCCTGCGCTGTTTCCCGAAGGGCAGGAATTCAATGTCAGCCTGCTCTCGCAGTGGGCCGACTCCGTACTGTTCCAGCATGCCGTGGCGCTGGTGTTCCAGCCCGAGTCCATGGCGCTGCGCTTCGCCAAGGTGCCGCCCGAGTTCGCCAAGGCCTTTGCCGCCGACCGCAGTGCGCTGTTTGCCAGTGGCAGCGTGAGCCGCCTTTCGCTGGAGCAGGCCAGGCATCAGTGGCCGGCGCTGATGGGGGCATTGCAATGCCAGTTGCAGCGCGAGCAGGGTGATTTCCTTTTCGCTGAACCATCGCACGCCGACTTCTCCGTGGCTCATTGCCTGTGGTTCCTGCGCGGCACGCCGGTCACCTCGCAGCTGGTCGACGACTACCCCGAGATTGCCGCCTGGCTCGCCCGGGTGATGAGCTTCGGTCATGGCTCGTTGAGCGAGATGAGCAGCGAGCAGGCGATTGCCGTGGCGCGTGAGGCAACGCCGGCGGCGCTGCCGGACGAAGCATTCATCGACCCCAATGGTTTCGAGGCTGGGCAGTCTGTGAGCATTGCCGCGGTGGACTATGGTGTCGACCCGGTGCATGGCGAGCTGCTGCATGCCGGGCGCGATGAGCTGATCCTGCGTCGTGAGGATGAGCGCGCCGGCGTGGTGCATGTGCACTTCCCGCGCCTGGGCTTCCGCATCGAGGCGCGTTGATGCACGGCTGCGCCGCCTGTCAGTAGGCGGCGCGGATGGCGCGTACGTCATAGCCGTGAATGACCTGGCCACGCAGGTCGATCACCGGTACGCCGCGGCCGCCAAGCGCCTGGTATTGAGCGCGGCCGACGCTGTCTTTCTCGATATCCACTTCGCGATAGGCGATGCCATCCTGGGCGAACAGCTCGCGGGTCTTGGCACAGTAGCCACACCACTGAGTGGCATAGAGCACGACTTCACCGCTGGCGCTGCGGGCCTGGGGTGGGTCGATCCACCGCTCGATCTTGTCCCAGTGTTGCCACAGGGCCAGAGCGGCGAGCAGCAGCACGATCGTCTTCATGGTCTCGCATCCTTGAGTGATGGCACGGTTGCTTCAGCGTAAACCGTGCCTGGGCATCCAGCCAGTCGGGTGCGATCAGTCCTGACGGCGCTTGAGCTGGTCCTTGAGCTGGGTCGGTAGTTGGCGAATGATCAGCATGTCGCGGCCTTCGTCGTACTCGATCTTCGAGCCCAGTAGGTGCGCCTCGAAGCTGATCGAAAGGCCCTCGGCGCGGCCGGTGAAACGCTGGAACTGGTTCAAGGTGCGCTTGTCCGCCGGAAATTCCGGCGCCATGCCGTAGTCCTTGTTGCGGATGTGCTCGTAGAACGCGCGCGGACGGTCTTCGTCGATCAGCCCGGAGAGTTCGTCGAGGGTGATCGGTTCGCCCAGTTTGGCCTGGCTGGTGGCGTAGCCGACCAGGGCCTTGGTCTTCTCGCGGGCCTGCTCTTCGGGCAGGTCCTCGCTCTCGACGAAATCGCTGAACGCCTTGAGCAGGGTACGCGTCTCGCCCGGGCCGTCGACGCCTTCCTGGCAGCCGATGAAGTCGCGGAAGTAGTCCGAGACCTTCTTGCCGTTCTTGCCTTTGATGAAGGAGATGTACTGCTTGGACTGCTTGTTGTTCTGCCACTCGCTGATGTTGATGCGTGCGGCCAGGTGCAGCTGACCGAGGTCTAGGTGCTTGGCCGGAGTCACGTCCAGCGCGTCGGTCACTGCCACGCCTTCGCTGTGGTGCAGCAGGGCGATGGCCAGGTAGTCGGTCATGCCCTGCTGGTAGTGGGCGAACAGCACGTGGCCGCCGGTGGACAGGTTGGATTCTTCCATCAGCTTCTGCAGATGCTCCACGGCCTGGCGGCTGAAGGCGGTGAAATCCTGTTCGCCATCGAGATAGGCCTTCAGCCAGCCACTGAACGGGTAGGCGCCGGATTCCTCGTGGAACAGGCCCCAGGCCTTGCCCTGCTTGGCGTTGTAGCTCTCGTTGAGGTCGGCCAGCAGGTTCTCCATGGCTTGCGACGTGGCCAGTTCGCTGTCGCGGGCGTGCAGCACGGCGGGGCTGCCGTCGGGCTTCTTGTCGATCAGGTGGACGATGCAGTGGCGGATCGGCATGGCGGTCTCGTGGGCAAATGAAACAGGAGGCGAAGTTTACCCGAAGCGCGGGACGGATTCCGGTGCGGATGTGCCGGTGAGGGAGGATGAAGGTCAAACGGCGGGGCGCTGCCAGAGCCCCGGCCACAGGTATCGGAAATTCCCGTGGGCGGGGCTTTGGGCGTCAGTGCTGACGTTGTTGCAGAGCTTTCAGTCGCTCGATCACGTAGCGCACATGCATGTGCAGTTCGTAGAGCTCGTGGGAGTAGGACAGCGGTACTTCGACTGCGGCGAGCTCGTTTTCCAGATGCTCCAGCCGCTGGATTTCACTGTCCAGTTCGGCAGGCAGGGAGCCGGCATGTAGCTTGCGGTCGATCTCGCGCAGGTACTTGTACCAGCGGTAGATGCGCGCGCGGATGCGCCACTGGTAGATCGGACCGACAGCCTTGAGCAGCGGGATCATCACCACGATCAACGGGATCAGCAGGATGATGTAGCGGTCGGCCAGAGAGGCGATGCGAAATGGCAGGTAGCGCTGCAGGATCGGCAGGCCCTTGTCGTAGTAGTGCACGGCATCCTTGTGCAGGTCGAAGGTGCGCGGCTCGGCGCTGGGGAAAGTACCGGCGGCGTCGAGCAGGGTGCCGTCTCGCATCACTTCGCGGCTGGCCTCGAGAAACAGCGGCACCAGGCCCGGATTGAAGTCCTCATTGACCACCAGCGTGGCGACCGGGGCCAGGGTGATGATGTCGCGGTCCGGTGCGTTGCTGGCCAGGTCGAGCAGGCCTTCGCCGACCCTGACCTGATTGAAGAACGGCAGGCGCGCCTCATAGGCAGCGGCGCGGCGGAAATGCGCCAGGGTAATTTCGGGGCTGGCCGCCAGCTGCTGCACCAGGGCGTTCTCGGCCGGGCCGACGAAGAATGCGGCATCCAGCTCTCCGGCGATCAGCGCGCGGGCAGCCTTGCCGCCACCGAGGCTCTGCCAGGTTTCCGGATACTGTTCCGGTGCGATGGCATTGGCCCCGAGGATTGCGTCGCTGGCGGCGCGAGTGCCGCTGCCGTCGCCACCCAGACCAAGGCGCAGCGGCAGCAGGTCGGCGATGCGGTCCAGCTCAACGTCACGGCGATGGAACAGCCACAGTGGCTCCTGATAGATCGCCCCGAGGCTTTCCAGTCGGACCCGCTCTTCGGGTGCCAGCTGGCGTTCCAGGCCGCTCTGTACCAGGGCGATCTCCACTTGCGGATTGTCCGCCAGCAGGCGCTCGAGGTTATCGCGCGAGCCCGAGGTCGGCACCAGATTCAGTTCGAAGCCTTCCTTGGCCAGTTCTTCCTTCAGGCGTTCGGCGAATTGCTGGTAGGCGCCGCCCTGGGCACCGGTGGCCATGGTGGCGCTCATCGGCGGTGGCGGGGCGACGAACTGGAACAGGGCCCAGATCAGGCCGGTCACCACGGGGACGATCCACAGGTTGGCCATGATCATGATTTTCAGGTCGTGGAATACGCGGCGCATTGGGCATCCTTTCTGCTGTGTCGATTCAAGGATAGAACCCCTGAGCGGCGATGGTCACGCCTCGGTTGTGATGCTGCTCAGGTTTACGCCGTTTTCGACTGTCCGCTGGCGATAAGGTGCAGCTTGCCGAAGGCGCCGCCTGTGTCGCTCAGCTCAGGGCCTTGCGCATCAGGTGCAGGCAATCGAGCAACAGCAGGGTTCCGAGCAGCGCCAGGGCATACAGTGCGTCGCCGCCGAGCATCAGCAGTACGCCGGCGCAGAGCACTGCACTGAGTCCCGCGAGCAGACGCCAGATGCCACGCAGCAATACCCAGCCGGCCGCCATGCTCAGCAGATAGATCAGCACGAAGTTGCCGTTGGCATAGCGGATCAGGTCATCCACGGACAGGTTCAGCGAGGCCGAGAGCGCGGTGCACAGTGCGCAACTGAGTACCACCAGCAACAGCGCTTTGCCGGGTACGCCATGGCGGTTGCGCACGGCCAGCCCGGCTGGCAGGCGGCCCTCGTCGGCCAGGCTCCAGATCAGCCTGGCGAAACCCTGGATATACACGTTCATCGAGGCGAAGCAGGCCAGGTAGCCGAGCACTGTAACCAGCACGCGCGCCTGCTCACCGAGCAGCAGCGAGAACAGCCGGGGCAGGGCCGTGGTATCGCTGTGTACGTCGCCATAGGTGGCGAAGCTCAGCACCGCCACCGAACAGGCCCAGTACACCAGGCCGGCCAGCAGCACGCCGAGCAGCAGCGCCAGAGGGAAATCGCGCTCGGGGTTTTTGAACTCCTCGCCCAGATGAGTGAATGCCTCGATACCGACGAAGCACCAGAACATCACCGCCAGCGCCGTTGGCAGCAGGTGCCATTGTCCGTCCATCGCCGGCAGCAGCGGTTGGCTGGCGTGCGGCAGATCACCGACCCACCAGATCAGCGCCACGCTGGCGACGATGGCCGCAGCAATCACCCCCTGTAGCATGCCCGAGGCTTTCGCCGGGCGTTGGCCGAGCAGAAGAATTGCACCCAGCGTGGCCAGTTCGATGAGCAGCAGGCCGCCGCGATCGAGGTCGAACAGGGCCAGCCAGAAACCGCTGGCGATGTGCAGGGCCGCCGGCAGCCCGACCGGTAGCACGGCAAGAAACAGCAGGGCGCTGACGCCCTCCATGCGCAGGCCGAAGGCGCGGCCGATCAGGTGTGGTGCACCGCCTGCGTGGGGAAAACGCTTGCCCAACAGGGCGAAGGTGAAGGCCACCGGCAATACCAGACCGATCAGTAGCAACCAGGCCCACAGGGAGGCCGCGCCGGCTGCGGTAGCGGCCAGTGCCGGCACGACGAAGATGCCGGTGCCGAGTAATGAAGTGCTGAGCAGGGCGACGCCCTGCAGCAGGCCCAGTTCCTTGTTCAGGCGACTCATGGGGTATCCTCTTTGCGATACCGCCATGGTAGGGCGCGCGCCGCTTGCAGGCTGTCGCCTTTTGCCGACGAAATGGCGGTTTTCTCCGTCAAACCGATTGCCGCCCGAGACGTTTCCGTGGACAAGTTCGATCGCCAGATCCTCGCTCTGCTGCGCAGCGATGCGCGCACCTCCGTCAGCCAGATCGCCCGTGAGGTCAACCTGTCACGTTCGGCGGTCAGCGAGCGGATTCGCTATCTGGAAAGCAGCGGGGTGATCCGCGGTTACCACGCACATGTGGCCGAACCGGGGGAGGCGGGGGTGAAGGCCTTTCTCGAACTCTTCTATCAGGGCCGACGCTGCGAGGAGTACGTCGAGCGCCTGCGCGCGCTGCCCGAAGTCCGTCATTGCAGCGGTATCAGTGGGGAAACCGACATGCTGGTATTCATCGAAGCGCCGAGCATGCTGCGTCTGAGCGAGGTGCGAGGAGCCATCGAGGCGTTTCCCGGCATGCAGAAGGTCAAGACCCATGTGGTGGTCAAGGACTGGGCCATGTAGCACCGCACGCTCGCGCGGCATTGCCAGCCAGTGTCGGCGCAGGCACTGTAGGCGGGTTTTTCGCTTTGGTCGTTTCGCATGCGCATCCTGCACACCTCCGACTGGCACCTGGGCCAGCATTTCATGGGCAAGACCCGTCAGGCCGAGCACCAGGCCTTCTGCGCCTGGCTGCTGGAGCAGGTTCGTGCACATAAAGTGGACGTGGTGCTGATCGCCGGCGACCTGTTCGACACCGGTGCCCCACCCAGTTATGCCCGCGAGCAGTACTACCGCCTGGTCGTTGATCTGCGCGACGCCGGCTGCGCGCTGGTGGTGCTCGGCGGCAATCACGATTCACCGGCCATGCTGGGCGAGAGCCGCAGCCTGCTGGCGCAGCTGGGTACCCGGGTGGTGCCGGGTGTGGGGCTCGATCCTGCGGACCAGGTGCTGGTGCTGCGTGACCGCACCGGTCAGCCGGGCGCAGTTCTGTGCGCCATTCCCTTTATCCGTCCGCGCGAGGTCATGGCCAGCCAGGCCGGGCAGAGCGCACAGGACAAGCAGCAGTCGCTGCAGCAGGCCATCGCCGAGCACTATCAGGCACTGTATGAGCTGGCGCTGCGCGAGCGCGAGACGTTGGGGCTGGCGCTGCCGGTCATCGCCACCGGCCACCTGACCACGGTGGGCGCCAGCGCCAGCGAGTCGGTGCGCGAGATCTACGTCGGCAGCCTCGAGGCTTTTCCCACCAGCGCCTTCCCGCCGGCGGACTACATCGCCCTCGGCCATATCCACCGCCCGCAGAAGGTCGGTGGGCTGGAGCATATCCGCTACAGTGGCTCGCCCATTACCCTCTCGTTCGACGAGGCGCGCCAGCAGAAGGAAGTGCTGTTGCTGGAGTTCGGCGAGTCCGCGCTGCAATTGATCACACCACTGCCGGTGCCGGTATTCCAGCCCATGCTCAGCCTGCGCGGTTCGCTCAAGGAGCTGGCCGATGCTATCGCCGAGCAGGCCAGCCTGGGTACGCCCGAGCGCCCGGTGTGGCTGGAAGTACAGGTCAGCACCGACGATTACCTCAGCGATCTGCAAAGCCGCATCAATGCGCTGTGCGAAGGTCTGCCGGTGGAGGTGCTGCGCATCCGCCGCGAACGCGGCAACAGCGCCGCCAGCCTTGCCAGCGAAGCGCGGGAGACACTGGATGAACTGTCCGTCGAAGACGTGTTCGTCCGCCGCCTGCAGCAGGAATCGCTGGATGAAGACGACGCCCTACGTCTGCAGGGGTTGTATCGGCAGGTGGTGGAAACGCTGCAGGCCGGGCGGGATTGAACTCGGTGGCTGGCTTGCAGCCAGTCCCGTGAAGCTGCATTGGCGAACATCGAGGAGACGGTCATGCAACGACCCATGCGCAATCTCGCCGTGGCGCTGATCACGGCGGCCATACTGGCTGGCTGCAGCAGCGCTCCAGAGCCGGACCCGGCGCAGACCGAACAGTGGCTCGGCCGCTGGAATGGGCCTGAAGGCACCTATCTGGAGATCACCGGCACGCCGGCCGATTACCGCCTGACCATCGCCGATCTCGACGGTCCGCGGCGTTTTGTCGGCCGCGTGCAGGGGGCGAAGATCGTCTTCGTCCGTGACGGCGTGGTGGAGACGCTGAGCGCCAGCGACGGCGAGGCCACCGGCATGAAATGGCTGGCCGACAAGCACGACTGCCTGACCGTGCGCCGTGGCGAGGGCTATTGCCGCGACTGAGCCGTTACGCGGCGCGGATATGCCAGAATGACCGCCTTCAACGGCTTACGACCTGTGCATGAAAATCCTCAGCCTGCGCCTCAAGAACCTCAACTCGCTCAAGGGCGAATGGAAGATCGATTTTGCCGCCGAGCCCTTCGCTGGCAGTGGCCTGTTCGCCATCACCGGGCCCACCGGTGCGGGCAAGACCACCCTGCTCGACGCCATCTGCCTGGCCCTGTATCACCGCACGCCGCGCATGAGCACGCTGTCGGCCAGTGGCAACGAGCTGATGACCCGGCACACGGCCGACTGCCTGGCCGAGGTCGAATTCGAGGTGAAGGGGCAGGGCTACCGCGCCTTCTGGAGCCAGCGCCGCGCGCGGGACAAGGTCGAAGGTGCGTTGCAGGCGCCCAAGGTCGAGCTGGCGCGCATCGCCGATGGTGAAATCCTCACCGACAAGATTCGTGAAAAGGAACAGCTCACCGCCGAGCTGACCGGTCTCGACTTCGAGCGTTTCACCAAGTCCATGCTGCTGGCCCAGGGCGGCTTCGCGGCCTTTCTCGAAGCCAACGCCAACCAGCGCGCCGAACTGCTGGAGGAACTGACCGGCACCGAGGTGTATGGGCAGATTTCGCAGCAGGTCTATGAACGCACCAAGGCCGCCGAGCAGGCGCTGAACCTGTTGAAAAGCCGCGCTCAGGGCATGGAGTTGCTGGACGAGGCGCAGCGCACCGAACTGCAGGCCGAGCATCAGCGCCTGAGCCAGGAAGAGGCGCCGCTGTTGGAGCGGCAGCAGGCGCTGCAAGGCCAGCGCCGCTGGCGAGAGGCGCTGCAACAGGCCGAGCAGCAACGCGGGCGGGCAGGCCTGGCGCTGGAGCAGGCGCAGCAGGCGCGCAACGAGGCGGCAGACGATCTGCAGCGCCTGGCTGCCAGTGAACCGGCTGCGCGCCTGCTGCCGCTGTATCAGAGCTGGCAGCAGGTGCTGGCGGATCAAAAGCAGGCGCAGCAAGCGCTGGACGATTTGCAGGCGCAACAACGCCACAGCGGCGAGCATGAACGCCAGCAACTCTGGTTGGCCAGCCGCTATGCCTGGCAGTGCCTGAGCCTGCGTCAACGCGAACAGCAGCGGCTGGCCGAACAGCGCGAAGCACTGCAGGCGCGTCTGAGCGCTACCCCGCAACGGGCGCGGTTGGGCGAGATGCTGGGTGGCTGGCGTGCGCAGTTCGATCAGCGTGGGCAACTGCTCAGGGACAGGCAGGCACTGCAGTCGCGCATTGCGCAGGAACACGGGCAGCTCGCTGTCATGCAACAGCAGCGCGATCAACTCGGCACGCAACAGACGGACGCGGCGACGCGCCTGGAGCAGACGCGAACCCTCGAAGCCAGGCAGCAGGAAGAACTACAGGCGCTACTCGGCGACGCTGACGAGGCCGCGCTGCGTCAGCACTGGCAGCAGCTGCAGGTGCAGGGAAGGGCGCTGGACCGTCTGGAACAGTTGGCGCAGAGCCGCGAGCAGACGGCCGATCAGATCGCTGAGCTTACTCCGCGCCTGGCACAGCTGCAGGCGCAGCACGCCGGCAGGAACGATGAAATCACCGCCCTGCGCGAACGCTACAGGCTGCTCAGGCAGCAGGTCGCCGACAAGGAAAGGCTGCTGGAGCAGGAGCAGCGTATCCAGGATCTGGAAGCCTACCGCGCCCAGTTGCAGCCGGGAGAGGCCTGCCCGCTGTGCGGCTCGCCCGAGCATCCGGCGGTCCGCCAGTACCAGGCGCTCGACGTCTCCGCCACGCGCCAGGCGCTGCAGCAGTGTCGCAGCGAGCTGGCGCAGCTGGAGAGCCAGGGCGCTGCGCTGAGCAACGAGCTTACCCGTCTGGCCACACAGATCGAGCAACTCCAGCAGCAGCTGCAGCAGGCACGGCAACAGGCGGCTCAGCTGGACGCGCGCTGGCAGCAGCAAACGGCCGAGCAGGCCTTGCAGGTCGCTGACGCTGCCACGCTGCGGCAGTTGCAGCGGGACCACGAGCAGAATCTTGCGCAGCTGCAGCAGCGTCTCGCCCAGGTCGACACCAGCCAGGCCGAGCTGGCGCAGGCGCGCAGTGCGCGCGAGGCGGCCGAGCGCGCCTTGGCCGATATGCAGCAGCGCCAGGCTTTGCTGGCGCGTGATGAGGCAAACCTGCAGACCCGCCTGCGCGAACAGGGTGAGCAGCTGCAGCGCCTGGAGCAGGAGCTGCAGCGTCACGAGCAGGCCTTGCTGGCCAGCCTCGAAGGTTTTGCCGCAGCGCTTCCGGAGGACGCCGACAGCTGGCTGAGTGAGCAGGCAGGCGTGTGGCGTGACTGGCAGGAGGCTCAGGCGCAGGATCAGCAACTGCAGGAGCAGCAGCGCGAGACGCAGCGCCTGCTCGCCGAAGCCGAGACCCAGGCCGGGCAATGGCAGCAGCGCTGGCAGAACGAGGGTGCCCAGGCGCTGGCCGAGCCCGAGCCGGCGGTACAGCCCGAGCAGGCCCTGCAAGGCGCCATCGACAGCCTGACCAGCGCGCAGCGCGAAGGCGATGCCCTGCATGGCCGCTTGCAGAGCCAGCAGAGCCTGTTGCACCAACTTAAGCAGCGCCTGCGCGAAACCGAGCAGCGCTGGCAGCAGGCGCTGGCGTCCAGCCCCTTCAGCGATCTGCCGGCGTTTCTCGCTGCAGTGCTCGACGAGGACGAGCGCGAGCGGCTGAAGAATTTGCAGGCACGCCTGCAGCAGGCTGTCACCGAGGCCACGACGCTGCTGGCCGCCGCTGACGCGCAGGTGCAGCAACTCAACGCCGCGCCGCAGACCGAACTGACGCTGAGCCAGCTGGACGAGCAGTTGCAGGCGTTGCAAGTGCAACTGCGCGAGCTGAGCCAGCGCCAGGGCGAGCTGCGCGCACAACTGCAGGCCGATGATGCACGGCGCAGCAGCCAGCAGGCGCTGTTCGCCGAGATCGCCACGCAGGAGGGCGAGCATGCGCTGTGGCAGCAGCTCAACGGTCTGATCGGTTCGGCCGACGGGGCCAAGTTCCGCAAGTTCGCCCAGGGCCTGACCCTCGATCACCTGATTCACCTGGCCAACCGCCAACTGGCACGCCTGCATGGCCGCTACCAGCTGGCGCGCAAGAGCAGTGGCGAACTGGAGCTGGAGGTTTGTGATACCTGGCAGGCCGACGTGTCGCGTGATTGCCGCACGCTGTCCGGCGGCGAGAGTTTTCTGGTCAGCCTGGCGCTGGCCCTGGCGTTGTCGGATCTGGTCAGCCACAAGACCAGCATCGACTCGCTGTTCCTCGATGAAGGCTTCGGCACGCTCGATGGCGAGACGCTGGAAGTGGCGCTCGATGCGCTGGACAACCTCAACGCCAGCGGCAAGACCATCGGTGTGATCAGCCACGTCGAGGCGATGAAGGAACGCATTCCCGTGCAGTTGCGGGTGCACAAGGGCGTCGGCCTCGGCTACAGCCGGCTCGACGCGCGTTTTGCAGTGAAGGAAGGAGCGTAGCGATGCTGATGCGAGCGAAGGATTCCACCCTGCTGGTGATCGACCTGCAGGAACGCCTGCTGCCGGCCATCGACGGCGGTGCGGCGGTGGTCGAGCAGGCCGCCTGGCTGGTCCAGGTGGCGCAGCGCCTGCAGGTGCCGGTGATCACCACCGAGCAGTACCCCAGGGGGCTGGGGACGACCGAGCCGGGCCTGCGCGCACTGCTGCCGGACGCGGGCATGCGTGAGAAGATCCACTTCTCCGCCACCGCTGGCGCCGGATTGTTCGATCTGTCGGGCGGCGAGCGCCGGCAATTCATCGTCTGCGGTACGGAAACCCACGTCTGCGTGCTGCAGACGGTACTGGGCCTGCTGGCGGCCGGGCGTGAAGTGTTCGTGGTGGACGAGGCGGTCGGCTCGCGGCGGCCACGGGACAAGGAGCTGGGCCTGGCACGGATGGAGCGCGCCGGGGCGGTGATCGTCTCGCGCGAGATGGTCGCCTTCGAGTGGCTCGAGCAGGCGGGTACCGAGCTGTTTCGCGAGGTCAGCCGCGCTTTCATTCGCTGACCCGGCATCGCTGCGTGCGTAGTCGGGCCTGTACTCGATTGCGGCAGACGACTTCGGCTGAATGTGCCTATGCTTGAGGCAGACAAGAAGTCGGTGACGAGCCGCGTATCGAATGCCGCTGCCCCGGGCATTCCAGTGATGGAGTTACGTTTTGCACAAAGTGCTGCATTGCTGCCTGCTCTGGCTGTTGGCCGGCGCCTGTTATGGCGCGCAGCCGACGCTGACCTTCTGTCACGAGGATCAGAACTCCTTCCCCTGGGTGATGACCGACGGTACAGGCCTGAACCTGGAGCTGCTCGGCCTGGTGCAGCAGGCCCTGGAGCTGCAGGTCGTATACGTCGCAGTACCCTGGAGACGCTGCCTATCGGGTCTTGAGCAGGGCATCTACGACGGCGCCTTCGCCGCCAGTTTCAAACCCGGGCGCATCGCGCTGGGACGTTATCCCGTCGATGCCGAGGGACGTCCGGATCCTCTCAGGCGCCTGCATACCTCTCGCTACGCTCTGTACCGCCGCGCCGGCAGCGCGGTGTCCTGGGATGGCCAGCAGTTCGCCCATCTGAGTGGCAGAGTCGGCTCGCTCAGCGGGTTTTCCATTCGGGACCTGTTGCTGATTCACGGCCTCGAAGTGGACGAGTCCAGCCGCGATCCGCTGGCGCTGTTGCAGATGTTGGTGCACGGCCGGGTCGAGGCGGTCGCTCTGCAGACCATGCGGGGGGATTTCGTCCTGCAGGCCAATCCGCATCTCAGCCGCCACGTGGAGAAACTGCCGCAGTTGCTCGAGGAAAAGCCCTACTACCTGATGCTGTCCAATGCGTTGCTGTCGCGCGACCCCGCGTTGGCCGAGCGGATCTGGAACGAGGTGCAGCGTCAGCGTGAATCAAAGTCCTATCTGGCCCGTGTGAGGGACTATCTGGCGAGGCCCGGCCACTGAGAGAAAGTTCATCCGGGCTATTCCCGCACGGCTCCGGCATCGCTAGAGTCCGCTCCTTCTCACATGCATCGGTTCGGGTGAATCGCCCATGACTTTCGCTGCCTGGCTGACCATCGGCCTGTTCGTTCTCACCTACCTGGGCATGGCCGCGGGCGGCATCCGCGGCCTGCGCATAGACCGCAGCTGGATCGCCTGTTGCGCTGCGGTGCTGCTGCTGTTCAGCGGCGCACTGAGCATGGACGAGGCGGCGCATCATCTCGATCCCGGCGCCTTGTTGCTCCTGCTGGCGCTGATGCTGATCTCCGCGCAGTTCGACTTCTCCGGGGTATACGCCTGGCTCAACCGCTACCTGACCGAGCATGCCGAGCGTCCGGCGGTACTGTTGCTCGGTGTGGTGCTGCTGGGCGGCGTGCTCTCGGCGGTGCTGGTCAACGATATCGTCGCCTTTGCTCTGACCCCGCTGCTGTGCCGCAGCCTGCAACTGCGCGGTCTCGATCCTCGGCCGTTCCTGCTCGCGCTGGCGTTGTCATGCAATGCCGGCTCGGCGGCGAGCCTGATCGGCAATCCGCAGAACATTCTCATCGGCCAGGCCGGTGGCCTGGATTTCTGGGGGTATGTGGCCGTGGCCGGGCCGCCCGCAGTGGCGGCGATGGCCATCGTCTATGCGGTGATCTGGCTGCAGTGGCGGCGGCGCTGGGGCGAGGCCAGGGCTCTGGTCGCCGACGATACGGCGGTGGAGCTTATTCACGGCGCGCGCAGCTACATCAAGCCGCTGCTGGCCAGTCTGGCGCTGCTGGCGCTGTTCGCCACTTCGTTGCCACGCGAGCTGTCGGCGCTGCTGGTGGCGGTGCTGGTGATGATCTCGCGGCGAGTCGACAGCCGCGACTACGTGCACAAGGTGGACTGGAACCTGCTGCTGCTGTTCGCCGGGCTATTCCTGGTCAGCGGCGCGGCGTTGCAGCTGCCGCAGCTGGCTCAGGGCGCCGCATGGATGGCCGAGCACGGCCTGTTGCCGCAGGGCGTCTGGTCGCTGACCACGGCCTCGCTGCTGGCGAGCAATCTGATCGGCAACGTGCCCTTCGTGGTGCTGCTGCTGGGATTGATGCCGGAGCTGTCGCCTTCGGTGCTGATCGGCCTGGCACTGATGTCCACCCTGGCCGGAAACCTGCTGCTGATCGGTAGCGTGGTCAACCTGATCGTCGCAGAAGGGGCCAGACGCCAGGGCGTGCGCGTGAGCTTCGTCGACTATGCGCGCAGCGGCGTGCCGGTGACGCTGCTGAGCATGACTGTGGCCGGGCTGTGGCTGGGCCTCGGCGGCTGGTTGCCCTGGTAGGTCTTTGACGGCGGGCTAGCAACTGCGGGCCCGGCTCCAGGCCTGGCGCTGCCCGACGTCCTTGAAGGTCCAGGCCACCAGGCGGCTCTGCTTCTGCCCCTGGGACATGCCGAGGATGCGCACCTCGGTTGCGCCGGCCCTGGTCAGCCAGCCTTGCAGCAGTTCCACATTGCTGCCCTTGGATACCAGGCTGGTGAACCACAGCACCTGTTCGGCGACCGCCGCGCTCTCGCTGGCCATGCGCTTGAGAAACGCCGCTTCGCCACCCGGGCACCACAGCTCGGCCGCCTGGCCGCCGAAATTCAGCACCGGCAGCTTGCGTTTGGGATCGAGCTTGCCGAGATTGCGCCACTTGCGCGTACTGCCACTGCTGGCCTCGGCAGCGGAGGTGTGAAAGGGCGGATTGCACAGGGTCAGGTCGAAGCGCTCGTCCGCCTGCAGCAGGCCGATAAAAATGTGCTCGGCATCCGGCTGCTGGCGCAGTTCGACGGCGCCGCGCAGCTGCGCGTTGTGCTGCACGATGGCGCGCGCCGAGGCCAGCGCCTCGGCGGCGATGTCCGCACCGACAAAGTGCCAGCCGTACTCGCAGTGGCCGATCAGCGGGTAGATGCAGTTGGCGCCGACACCGATATCCAGCGCGCGGACCGACTCGCCACGGGGAATCTGTCCGTCATGGTCGCTGGCCAGCAGATCGGCGAGGTTGTGCAGGTAGTCGGCACGCCCCGGAATTGGCGGACACAGGTAGCCCTCGGGGATGTCCCAGTGGTTGATGCCGTAGTACCGACGCAGCAGCGCGCGGTTGAACACCTTGACCGCTGCCGGGTCGGCGAAGTCGATGCTCGGCTTGCCATAGGGATTGGTGATGACGAAACGGCCCAGCTCCGGGCTCTGCCCGATCAGCTCGGGAAAGTCGTAGCGCCCCTTGTGCCGGTTGCGCGGATGCAGCTGGCCCTTGACCGGCGTGGTCTTGACGGCAGGAGGGGCAGGTTTGCGCGGGCGTCTGGGTGGTTTTTGCATGGCGGGCATCTGGCTGAGCGGGCGCGCGATTTTCCCATGCTTTGCCGGGCTTTGCAGGTGCTTGTGCCTCGCCCTGGTTGCAGGGCGAGGCGGCACGCGCTAGAGCGGGAAGATCAGCGGCACTAGCAGCACGCTGACGATCATCACCAGCAGGGTGAACGGCACGCCGACGCGCACGAAATCAGCGAAGCGGTACTGGCCGGGGCCGAGCACCAGGGTGTTCACCGGCGAGGAGATCGGTGTCATGAACGCCGCCGATGCGGCCAGCGCCACGATCATGGCGAAGGGGTAGGGCGAGACGCCCAGGGTCTGCGCCGTGGCGATGGCTACCGGGCCCATCAGCACCGCCGTCGCGGTGTTGGATATGAACAGGCCGATCAGCGCGGTGGCGGCGAACAGGCTGGCGAGAATGGCGTAGGGCCCGGCGTCGCCGAGCAGTGCCACCAGGCCGTGCACCGCCAGGTCGATGCCACCGGTCTGCTGCAGTGCCTGGGCAAAGGGCAGCATGCCGACGATAAGGATCAGGGTCGGCCAGTGGATCGAGCGGTAGGCGCTGTCCAGATCGATGCAGCGAAACGCGCCCATCAGCAGGCAGGCGATCAGTGCGGCGAGCACGTTGGGCACCAGGCCGCTGACCATCAGCACGATCATCACAGCCAGACTGAGCAGGGCGTAGGGCGCCTTGCGCGCGGCTGGCGCCACTTCGTCCACCTCGGCGGGCAGGCTCAGCACCAGGAAATCGCGGCTCAGTCCCTGCAGGCGGTGGATGGCTTTCCAGTCACCGGCGACCAGCAGGGTGTCCGAGGCCTTCAGGCGTTCATCCACCAGCACGCCCTCCAGCGCCTGGCCGTGCCGGCGCAGACCGACGACGTTGAGCTTGTGCCGGCTGCGGAAGCCGACCTCCTGAATGGTCTTGCCCAGCAGCTTCGACTCCGGCGGCAGCGCCACCTCCACCAGCCCCAACTGGTGGGCATGCACGCTGTAGTAGGAATTGGGCAGCGGCATCGGCTCCAGGCCGAGACTCCGGTAGATGCCGAGCAGGGCAATGGACGGGCTGACCAGATCGACCAGCAGCACATCGCCGGGCTGCAGCAGGGTGTTGCCCGTGGCCATCAGCAACAGGTTGCGGAACTTGCTCTGGCGCTCGACGGCAATCACGTTGATGCCGTACTGCTGGCGCAGCTCCAGTTCGTTGAGCGGCTGGCTGGCCAGGGGCGAGTTGGGCATTACCCGCAGCCGTCGCTCGCGTTCCACCAGGCGGTAGGCCTGGGCCAGATCGGCCAGGGTCAGACGCGGAGCGCCGGCATCGCCCTGCGCATCGCCGCGCTGCAGCCAGTTGCGGGTCAGCAGCATGTAGACGATGCCGAGCAGGAGGATCGCCAGGCCGATCGGCGTCATGCTGAAAAAGCCGAAACCCTCCAGCCCGGCGCGGCGCAGTTCGGCATGTACCACCAGGTTGGGCGCAGTGGCGACCAGGGTGAGCATGCCGCTGATCAGTCCGGCGAAGGCCAGCGGCATCATCAGCCGCGCCGGAGAAATGCGCAGGCGGGCGGCCACGCCCAGCGCCACCGGGATGAAGATGGCCACCACACCGGTGGAGCTCATCACCGAGCCGAGCCCGGCTGCGGCCAGCATCAGCAGGATCAGCAGGCGCGTCTCGCTGCTGCCGGCGGTTTTCACCAGCCAGTCGCCGAGGCGGTAGGCGATGCCGGTGCGTACCAGCCCGGCGCCGATGACGAACAGCGCGGCGATCAGAATCACGTTGGGATCGCTGAAGCCCGACAGGGTCTGATGCACGTCAAGGACGCCAGTCAGTGGCAGGGCAACCAGTACCAGCAGGGCCACCACGTCCATGCGCGGCTTGCCGACGACGAAAAGAATAACGGCACCGGCGAGCAGGGCCAGGGTGCAGAGCAGATCAGGGGTCATGGAGAATCCTCGGGAAACGCCCGGATTATCTCAGGGGTAATCGAGGGTTGCCTTGATCTGCTGCAGGTTGGCGGCGATCCACTTCGGATTGATCGGCCCCCAGTCGCGAATCAGGTAATGGCCGCTGTTGTTGCGTTCGCCATCGCCCTGCTGGAACTGGCAATCGATGTCCAGCTCGGACAGGGCGGCGAGGGTGTCCTGGGCGGTGCGTCGCGGCATGCCGGTGGCGGCCATCAGCGCCGGGACGCTGGCGGCGGTGCCGCTGTCGATCAGCCAGGCGACATACAGGCGACGGTAGAAGCTGGTGCGGGTCTTGCTGATTTCCATATCGAAGTCCTCGGCCCTACAGGCCCTGGTGGGCGGCGCGGCGACGCAGGGTGCGGTGGCGGCTGTTGAAAAAGAATTGCAGCAGCGGACGCACCAGCACCGCGGGCAGCAGCGGGTCGATGGTCAGCTCGTCGGTCAGGCGGGTGCCCTCTTCGCGTAGTTCGATGCGCCGCGCATGGCGCCAGCGACGCATGAAGGTGGTCGGCGACTGCTCCACCAGGCTGGCGCCCGGGTTGAGCGATTGCAGGGTCAACTGGCTGGTGCCGATAGGGATTACGCCGAACAGCCGCAGCCAGCTGGTGAACAGCGGTTGTCCCGGTTCGAACGACAGGTCTTCGAGATTGCACAGACCTTTGGGCAGGCTCATCCACAGCCAGGGATGCATCTCGGCGCGCAGGCTGCGCACATCGGTGATCCAGCGCCAGACGCATTCCGGGTCGGCGGGCAGGGTGGAGGTGAAGCTCAGGTGCAGGGTCATGGGCGCATCGAGCGCTGTTGGCTCCGGTTATACCGCTGGCGGGCGGCTGACAGGAGGTCATCCTGCCAGCCTCTGCGCCCGAGGTGAAGAGGGGCGTTCAATCAGCCCAGCAGCAGGGCGTCGTCGGCCAGTTTCTCGCCGCGTACCTTCTCGAACATCTGCAGCAGATCCGGCACGTCCAGCCCCTTGCGCTGCTCGCCGGCTACATCCAGTACCACCTGGCCCTGGTGCAGCATCACCGTGCGGTCGCCGACGTCCAGCGCCTGGCGCATGCTGTGGGTGACCATCATGGTGGTGAGCTGCTTCTCGGCGACGATGCGCGCGGTCAGCTGCAGGACGAAATCGGCGGTGCGCGGATCAAGCGCCGCGGTGTGTTCGTCGAGCAGCAGGATGCGTGACGGCTGCAGCGCCGCCATCAGCAGGCTGACGGCCTGGCGCTGGCCGCCGGAAAGCAGGCCGATGCGGTCGGCCAGGCGATTTTCCAGGCCCAGGCCCAGGGTCGCCAGGCTTTCGCGGAAGCCCTCGCGCATTGATGCCCGTACCGCGCGGGACAGGCCGCGGCGCTGGCCGCGCTGCTGCGCCAGGGCCATGTTTTCCTCGATGGTGAGGTCTTCGCAGGTGCCCGCCATGGGGTCCTGGAAAACCCGGGCCACGCGCTGGGCGCGGCTCCATACCGGCAGGCGGGTGACATCCTCGTCGTCGATCATGATCTTGCCACTGTCCACCGGCAGATCGCCGGACACGGCGTTGAGGAAGGTGGACTTGCCGGCACCGTTGGTGCCGATCACGGTGACGAACTGGCCGCTCGGGATATCCAGCGACAGGCCCTGCAGCGCGCGGGTTTCAATCGGCGTGCCGGCGTTGAAGGTGATCTTGAGGTTCTGTGCGCTGAGCATCAGATGTGCCTCCTGCGGGCCAGGCGTTTCTTCAGCAGCGGGATTACCAGAGCGATGACCACCAGCACGGCGGTGACCAGGTTCAGATCCTGCGCCTGCAGGCCAATGAAGTCGCTGTTCAGCGCCAGGGCGATGAAGAAGCGGTAGACGATGGCGCCGAGGATCACCGCCAGGGTGAGGTAGAACAGGCGGCGCGCCGGCAGGATGCTTTCACCGACGATCACTGCGGCCAGGCCGATGACGATGGTGCCGATGCCCATGGAGATGTCGGCGCCGCCCTGGGTCTGCGCGAACAGCGAACCGGCCAGTGCCACCAGCGCGTTGGAGATGGCCATGCCGAGGATGACCATGGCGCCGGTGTTGACGCCTTGCGAACGCGCCATGCGCGGGTTGGAACCGGTGGCGCGGATGGCCAGTCCCTGCTGGGTGGCGAAGTAGCCGTCCAGCGCCAGCTTGGCACCGATCACCACCACCAGCAGGATCAGCGGGCGGGCTACGTAGTCGATCAGCCATTCGGGCTGCAGGATGGTGAAGATGGTCGGCTCCATGATCAGCGGCACGTTGGGCCGGCCCATGATGCGCAGGTTGATCGAATACAGCGCGATCATCATCAGGATGCTGGCCAGCAGGTCCATGATCTTCAGGTGCACATTGAGCACCGCGGTGACCACACCGGCCAGCGCACCGGCGGCGGTGGCGATCAGGGTGGCGAGAAAGGGATCGGTACCGTTGGCGATGAGCACGGCGCACACCGCACCACCCAGCGGGAAGCTGCCGTCCACGGTCAGGTCGGGGAAACGCAGCAGACGGAAGGAGATGAATACGCCAAGCGCCACCAGGCTGAAGATCAGGCCGATCTCGAAAGCGCCGAACAGGGAAAACAGGGACATAGGGGTGACCTAGTGGGTGAAAGGAGCAACGCGTCGTGGCGCAGGAGGATAGCTCGCTCTTGCGTCACGGCGCGTTGCGCCGGTCCGTCATTCGATGATTTCGGCCGCCGAATCGAGCAGTTCCTGGCTCAGGGTGACGCCCTGGCGCTGGGCGGCAGCGGCGTTGAGATACAGGCTGAGGTTCTCGCTGGTTTCCGGCTTGATATCACCGGGTTTTTCGCCATTGAGCACTCGCAGGACCATGCGCCCGGTCTGCTTGCCATGTTCGAAGTAGTCCAGGCCCAGCGCTGCGATGGCGCCGCGCTTGACGCTGTCGGTGTCGGAGGCGATCAGCGGAGTGCGGGTATCGTTGCCGACCTTGACCAGCGACTCGTAGGCCGAGACCACGTTGTTGTCGGTGTTGGTGTAGATCACGTCGACCTTGCCGACCAGGCTGCGGGCAGCCGAACCAACGTCCACCGAACGCGGCGCAGCGGCTTCTACCAGGGTCATGCCCATGCTCGGCAGCAGTTCCTTGAGGCGCTTGACCACCACAGCCGAGTTGGCCTCGCCCGGGTTGTAGACCATACCGACGCGCTTGGCATCAGGCACGACGCGCTTGATCAGCTCCATCTGCTTGTCCAGTTCGAGCAGATCGGACACGCCGCTGACGTTGCTACCGGAAGCCTCCCAGTTACGCACCAGCTGCGCTTCGACCGGATCGGTCACGGCGCTGAACAGGATCGGCGTGCTGCGGGTGGCGGCGACCAGTGCCTGGGCCGATGGAGTGGCGATGCCGACCACAACGTCCGGGCGGTCGCCGATGAATTTGCGGGCGATCTGCGCGGCGGTGCCGGTATTGCCCTGGGCGCTCTGATATTGCCACTTGAGGTTGTCGCCCTCGCGGTAGCCGCCTTCTTCCAGAGCTGCCTTGATGCCATCGCGTACCGAGTCCAGCGCCGGATGTTCGACGATGGCGGTGACTGCCACGGATTTCTGCTCGGCGGCGATGCCGGCTCCTGAGGCGCCCAGAGCCAGAGCCAGAGCGGCCATGGGCAGCCAGCGATGTTTGGCGATCTGCAGCATTGCTATCTCCTGCCGGGAGGAATGCCCGGGGTATGTTGCGGATGTCGGTAGGCGTGCCCTCGTGGGGCACGCGTAAACGGTTGGCTTACAGCGTCGCGATCTTCTCGCGCTGCTCGACCAGCTTGGCCAGCGCCTGTTCGGCTTCGGCCAGCTTGGCGCGTTCCTTCTCAAGCACCTCGGCCGGCGCCTTGGCGACGAAGCCTTGGTTGGCCAGCTTGCCGCCGACGCGCTGCACTTCGCCCTGCAGACGGACGATCTCCTTGTCCAGGCGCGCCAGTTCGGCGTCCTTGTCGATCAGCCCGGCCATTGGCACCAGCACCTGCATCTCGCCGACCAGGGCGGTGGCGGACATCGGCGCTTCTTCACCGGAGGCCAGCACGCGGACCGATTCGAGCTTGGCCAGCTTGTTCAGCAGTGGCTCGAAGTCGGCCAGGCGGCGCTGATCCTCGGCACTGGCGTTGGCGACGATGATGTCGATGCGCTTGGCCATGGAGATCTTCATCTCGCCACGGATCTGGCGTACGCCGAGCATCAGCTGCTTGACCCATTCGATGTCGCCTTCAGCGGCGGCGTCGATGCGGCTCTCATTGGCCACCGGCCAGGGTTGCAGCATCAGGGTATCGCCCTGTACACCGGCCTGGGCCTTGATGCGCTGCCAGATTTCCTCGGTGATGAACGGCATGAACGGATGAGCCAGACGCAGGATCACTTCCAGCACGCGCACCAGGGTGCGGCGGGTGCCGCGCTGGCGCTCGATGGGCGCGTTCTCGTCCCACAGCACCGGCTTGACCAGTTCCAGGTACCAGGCGCAGTACTGGTCCCAGACGAACTCATAGAGCGCCTGGGTGGCCAGGTCGAAGCGGAAGGCCTCGAGCTGGCGGGTGACTTCGGCTTCGGTGCGCTGCAGCTGGCTGATGATCCAGCGGTCCACAGAGGACAGCTCGACCTCTTCACCACCCACGCCGGTGTCCAGGCCATCGGTGTTCTCGATGACGAAGTTGGCGGCGTTCCACAGCTTGTTGCAGAAGTTGCGATAGCCCTCGACGCGGCCCATGTCGAACTTCACGTCACGGCCGGTAGTGGCCAGCGAGCAGAAGGTGAAGCGCAGGGCATCGGTGCCATAGCTGGCGATGCCTTCGGGGAATTCGGCCCTGGTCTGCTTGGCGATCTTTTCGGCCAGCTTGGGCTGCATCATGCCGCTGGTACGTTTTTCCAGCAGCTCGTCCAGGGTGATGCCGTCGACGATATCCAGCGGGTCGAGCACGTTGCCCTTGGACTTGGACATCTTCTGCCCCTGGCCGTCGCGCACCAGACCGTGCACATAAACGGTCTTGAACGGGATCTGCCCGGTCAGGTGGGTCGACAGCATGATCATCCGGGCAACCCAGAAGAAGATGATGTCGAAGCCGGTGACCAGCACGTCGGTAGGGTGGAAGGTCTTGAGGAAGTCGGTCTGCTCGGGCCAGCCGAGGGTGGAGAAGGTCCACAGGCCGGAGCTGAACCAGGTATCGAGCACGTCTTCGTCCTGGCGCAGGACGGCATCGCCGAGGTTGTGCTTGGCGCGCACTTCCGCTTCGTCGCGGCCGACGTAGACGTTGCCGGCTTCGTCGTACCAGGCCGGGATGCGGTGGCCCCACCACAGCTGACGGCTGATGCACCAGTCCTGGATGTCACGCATCCAGCTGAAGTACATGTTCTCGTACTGCTTGGGCACGAACTGGATTTCACCGTTCTCGACCACGGCGATGGCCTTCTCGGCCAGCGGCTTGGTGGAGACGTACCACTGGTCGGTCAGCCACGGCTCGATGACGGTGCCGGAACGGTCGCCCTTCGGCACTTTCAGTGCGTGATCCTCGATTATCTCCAGCAGGCCGGCGGCCTCGAAGTCTGCGACGATCTGCTTGCGGGCCTCGAAGCGATCCATGCCTGCGTACTTGGCCGGCAGGCTGCCGTCGATGTCGCTGTTGACGCTGCCATCGATGTTGAACACCTGGGCCTTGGCCAGCACGGCGGCGTTCTTGTCGAAGATGTTGAGCAGCGGCAGGTTGTGGCGCTTGCCGACCTCGTAGTCGTTGAAGTCGTGAGCCGGGGTGATCTTCACGCAGCCGGTACCGAACTCGGGGTCGCAGTAGTCGTCGGCGATGATCGGGATACGCCGGCCCACCAGCGGCAGCTCAACGTACTTGCCGATCAGCGCCTTGTAGCGCTCGTCTTCCGGGTGTACGGCCACGGCGGCGTCGCCGAGCATGGTTTCCGGGCGGGTGGTGGCGACGATCAGGTAGTCCTTGCCGTCGGCGGTTCTGTTGCCGTCGGCCAGCGGGTAGCGCAGGTTCCACAGCGAGCCCTTCTCGTCGTGGTTTTCCACTTCGAGGTCGGAGATGGCGGTGTGGAACTTGGTGTCCCAGTTGACCAGGCGCTTGCCGCGGTAGATCAGACCGTCGTTGTGCAGGCGTACGAAGGCTTCTTTAACGGCTTCAGACAGGCCGTCATCCATGGTGAAGCGCTCGCGCGACCAGTCCACCGAACTGCCCAGGCGACGGATCTGCCGGGTGATGGTGCCGCCGGACTGTTCCTTCCATTCCCAGACCTTTTCCAGGAATTTTTCGCGGCCCAGGTCGTGGCGGCCGATGCCCTGTGCAGCCAGCTGGCGTTCCACCACCATCTGCGTGGCGATGCCGGCGTGGTCGGTGCCCGGCTGCCACAGGGTCTTGCGGCCCTGCATGCGGCGGAAGCGGATCAGCGCATCCATGATCGCGTTGTTGAAGCCGTGGCCCATGTGCAGGGTGCCGGTGACGTTCGGCGGCGGGATCATGATGGTGTACGGCTCACCGCTACCTTGCGGGGCGAAGTAGTTGTTCTTCTCCCAAGTCTGGTACCAGTTGGATTCGATGGCGTGCGGCTGGTAGGTCTTGTCCATGCGCGGCGGGACCCTTGTGACGGCTGATCGGAAAAGCCGGCAAGTATACCGGGGATGGAGCTTGCGGCGTAAGGGTTGCGCGTCAGAGGGCGGTGGCGCGCGGATTGACGCCTGTCAGGGTTTGCGCGGCGGCAGCAGGCGCGGCAGGCGTGCTTCCAGGCGACGTTTGAGTTCGGCCTCGATCTGCGGCACGAAGTCGTCGATCACGTCCTGCAGAATCAGTTGCGCAGCTGCCCGTAGTTCAGCACTGAGGTGCTGCAGCTCTCGCGTGCTGTCGTGCAGACGCGGCTCGATCTGCTCACGCAGCTGGCTGGCGGTCTGAGTGGCGGCGGCTGCGGCGGCGCTCGGCCTGGCGACTGGCGTGGTGTGAAAGGGCGGTGGCGGGCCGGGCGGCGCACTGACGATGTCGGACAGCACCGGAATGCTGTCCGGGTCGAGCGAGTCGATCAGCAGTGGTGGCTCGCTGCTGTTGTCGCCCAGCAGCTCGCGAATCGACTCCAGGTCGTGCAGCAGCTGGGCAGGTTTTTGTGGTGGCTTGGGAGTGTCCATGGCGGTCGTGCAGCGGGCAAGGGGCAGAAGTAGCCTGAATTGTGAGCGCCGTGGGCCACTAAAGTTCGACGCGCTGCGGATCATACCCGCGCTGGCGGTAGGTACGGAAATTCTCGCGACAGGCGTTGAGCAATTCGGGTTGCTGGTTGACGATCTCGATGATGCGGGAAAAACGCTCTACATGCGGCGACAGGCTGCTGCCGAGGTTGATCAGCACGCCCTGCTCGGCGCTTGGCGCGTCGTCGACGCCCACCACCACGGGCGACAGCGGTGCCTCCTGATGCAGGTCGTGAGGCACGAAGCGTTCGGCCTTGAAGGTCCACAGCAGCTCGTCGAGTTCACTGCACTGCGCAGCATCGCTACCCCGGACAAACACCGGCATGCCGGCACTCCAGGCCTTGAACGCGAGCTGGCAGGCGGCGCGCAGGCGACCCGTGGTGTCGCTGGAGGAGAGAACGTAGAACTCGATTCTGGGCATTCGGGGTTTCAATAGGTCAGGGAGTGATGGCTGGGTGCTGTAGGAGCGGATTCATCCGCGATAACTCGCGAATTATCGCGGCTGAAGCCGCTCCTACATACGCATGACCCGGCGGCGTCAGACCTTGGCACGGTCCAGCAGGTACTGGGTAAGCAGCGGTACCGGACGACCGGTGCCGCCCTTTTCCTTGCCGCCGCTGATCCAGGCGGTGCCGGCAATGTCCAGGTGCGCCCAGTGGTAGTTCTTGGCGAAGCGTGACAGGAAGCAGCCTGCGGTGATGGTACCGGCCTTCGGCCCGCCGATATTGGCGATGTCGGCAAATGGACTATCAAGCTGTTCCTGGTACTCGTCATGCAGCGGCAACTGCCAGGCGCGGTCATTGGCGGTTTCGCCGGCCTTGAGAATCTGCTTGATCAGTGCGTCGTTGTTGCCCATCAGACCGGAGACATTGCTGCCCAGGGCGACGATGCAGGCGCCGGTGAGGGTGGCGATGTCGATCACCGCCTGCGGCTTGAAGCGCTCGGCGTAGGTCAGGGTATCGCACAGTACCAGACGGCCTTCGGCGTCGGTGTTGAGGATCTCGACGGTCTGCCCGCTCATGGTCGTGACGATGTCACCCGGGCGCGTGGCGCGGCCACTGGGCATGTTTTCGGCGCAGGCCAGCAGGCACACCAGGTTGATCGGCAATTGCAGCTCGAGCACGGCCTTGAGAGTGCCGAACACACTGGCCGCGCCGCACATGTCGTACTTCATCTCATCCATGCCGGCAGCCGGCTTGATGCTGATGCCACCGGTATCGAAGGTGATGCCTTTGCCGACCAGGGCGAAGGGTTTGTCTTCCTTCTTGCCGCCCTGGTAGTGCATGACGATCATCCGTGGCGGCTGCTCGCTGCCCTGGGCCACGGCGAGGAAGGCGCCGGCACCGAGCTCCTTGAGCTTCTTCTCGTCGAGGATCTCGACCTTGAGGTTCTTGTGTGCCTTGCCCAGTGCCTTGGCCTCCTCGGCCAGGTAGCTGGGGTGGCAGAGATTCGGCGGCAGGTTGCCCAGATCCTTGGTGAAAGCGACGCCAGTGGCGATGGCGCGGGCATGCTGCAGGGCACGCTCGGCATCGGCCAGCTCGGCCTTGTCGACGATCAGGGTAATCTTCTTCAATGCGCGCGGGTCGGCCTTCTGGCTCTTGAACTGCTCGAACAGATAGCTGCCATCGGCCAGGGTTTCGGCGATCAGGCGGGTCTTGCCGTAGGTGTCGCGACCCTTGACCTTGAGTTCATTCAGGGCCAGCAACGCGTCGCTGCCGCCCAGCCCCTTGAGCACGCCGTATACGCTTGCTACCAGCTTGCGCAACTGGCGGTCGGACAGGTCGCCCTTGCCGCAGCCTACCAGCAGCACGCGGTCGGCCTTGAGTCCCGGCAGGCTGTGCAGGAGCAGGGTCTGCCCCGCTTTGCCAGCGATGTCGCCGCGCTTGAGTATGGCGCTCAGCGCGCCGCTGCTGGCCTGGTCCACGGCCTTGGCCGCGATGCCGAGCTTGCGGCCCTCGCCAATGGCAACGACCAGGGTCGCGGTTTTCAGGGTTTCCGGGCGGGTGCTTTTGACGAGGAATTCCATGGTGAGCTGTCCCCAAGACAAAGAGTCGGGTTTGACGGATAATGGCCGCCATTTTTCGAGGGTCCACCCTGCGGTGGGCCGGCAAGTAGGTGCGGCTAGTTTGAGCGCTCGCGCCTGAGCCTGACAACCCTGGAGCGTCCGGTTTGATCGTCTTCCGTTATCTGTCCCGCGAAGTGCTGGTGACCCTCAGTGCGGTGAGCGCCGTACTACTGGTGATCATCATGAGCGGTCGTTTCATCAAGTATCTGGCTCAAGCCGCGCAGGGGGTGCTTGATCCCGGTGTGCTGTTTTTGATCATGGGCTACCGGATTCCCGGCTTCCTGCAACTGATCCTGCCGCTGGGGCTGTTCCTTGGTTTTCTGCTGGCATACGGGCGTCTGTATCTGGAAAGCGAAATGACCGTACTGTCGGCCACCGGTGTCAGTCAGCAGCGTCTGACCGCCTACAGCATGGCACCGGCGCTGATCGTCGCGCTGCTGGTCGGCTGGCTGAGCCTAGGCCTGGCGCCGCAAGGTGTGGCCAGCGTGGCGCGCATTCTCAATGAGCAGGATGCCCTGACCGAGCTCGATACCCTGGTGCCGGGGCGCTTTCAGTCGCTGCGCGATGGGTCGCGGGTGACCTATTCGCAGGAACTGTCGGCTGACCGCCACGAGTTGCGTGGCGTGTTCATGTCGGAGAAGCGTTTCTCCAGGGATGGCGGCTCCGAGCGCGGCATCACCGTGCTGGTGGCCGAGAGTGGTCGTCAGGAAATTCAGGAAGACGGCAGCCGCTATCTGATTCTGGAGAACGGCTATCGCTACGACGGCGAGCCGGGCGAGGCGGACTACCGCGCCATCCGGTACGACACCTACGGCGTGCTGCTGCCCAAGCCGGAAGTGGCCATCGAGGCCAGTGAGCGCGAGGCCACGCCGACCCTTGAGCTGTTCGGTAGCAACGATCCGGCCATGCAGGCCGAGCTGCAGTGGCGCCTGTCACTGCCCCTGCTGGTCTTTATCGTCACCTTGCTGGCGGTGCCGCTGTCGAAGGTCAACCCGCGTCAGGGACGTTTCCTCAAGCTGCTGCCGGCAATCTTCCTTTATATGGCCTACCTGGGCCTGCTGATCGCCGCCCGTGGCGCGCTGGACAAGGGGCGTCTGCCCGCTGCGCTGGGGCTGTGGTGGGTGCACGGTGTCTTCCTGGGCGTCGGCCTGTTGCTGTTGTACTGGGAGCGTCTGAGTCTGTGGTGGGCCAGCCGTCGTGTGTCGGAGGTGGCCCATGGCTAAGCTGGATCGCTATATCGGTACCCAGGTGTTCTTCGCCATCCTGGCGGTGCTGGGCATCATCCTCAGTCTGGCGTTGCTGTTCGCCTTCATCGATGAACTGGGTGATCTGAACAAGGGCGACTATGGGCTTGCCCAGGCGCTGTGGTATGTGCTGCTGACTGCGCCGCGCCGTGCCTACGATATGTTGCCGATGGCGGCGCTGATCGGTTGCCTGATTGGCCTAGGCACGCTGGCCAGCAACAGCGAGCTGACCATCATGCGTGCCGCCGGCGTGTCCATCGGGCGCATCGTCTGGGCCGTGATGAAGCCCATGCTGGTGCTGATGCTGGCCGGCATTCTGATCGGCGAATACGTCGCGCCGCTAACCGAGAATCAGGCTCAGGCCGACCGTGCGCTGGCGCAAGGTGGTGGGGCGGCGCAGAGTTCCAAGCGCGGCCTGTGGCATCGTCAGGGGCAGGAGTACGTGCACGTCAACGCCGTGCAGCCGGGTGGTGTTCTGCTTGGGGTCACACGCTATCGTTTCGACGACGAGCGTCGCCTGCTCTCAGCCAGCTTCGCGCGCCGTGCCGAGTACCGTGACAACCACTGGATGCTGAACGACGTGCAGACCACCCTGCTGCATGGCGACCGTTCCGAGGTGGTCAATCAGGATGAGGAACGCTGGGACATCGAGCTCAATCCGGAGCTGCTCGGCACCGTGGTGATGGAGCCCGAGGCGCTTTCAGTGACCGGCCTGTGGCAGTACATCCATTACTTGGGCGAGCAGGGGCTGAACAATGCCCGTTACTGGCTGGCGTTCTGGACCAAAGTGCTGCAGCCGCTGGTCACCGCAGCGCTGGTGCTGATGGCGATTTCCTTCATCTTCGGCCCGCTGCGCTCGGTGACGCTCGGGCAGCGCGTGTTTACCGGCGTACTGGTCGGCTTCATCTTCCGTATCGCCCAGGACCTGCTGGGGCCTTCGAGCATGGTCTTCGGTTTCTCGCCGCTGCTGGCGGTGCTGGTGCCGGCCGGCATTTGCGCGTTGGCGGGTGTCTGGCTGCTACGCCGGGCCGGCTGAGCAGGTTGCTGAAAATGAAAAAGCCGGTTCAATGAACCGGCTTTTTGCATCTGCTCAGCGCTACTTCTTGTGAATGTTCTTGGGTAGCTGCACCACGCGGCTGTCTGAGTAGATGTCGTGCCAGGTACGACCCTGCTTGTCCCACAGCAACCAGAGAAAACCCAGGCCGGCAAACAGCCAGGAGCCGATGGCGACCACGAAGCGCAGCAGAGCCTGCCACAGGTCGATGGCGCTGCCGTCGGCGTTCTGCACGCGCAAGCCCCAGGCCTGCATGCCCAGCGTCTGGCCGTTGTGTGTCCAGAACTTGGCGAAGAAGGCGAACAGCGACAGCAGTGCCAGGCTGGCAAGAACCGGGTCATTATCCAGGGCGCCGGCTTCGGCCATGGCCATCAGTGTCTCGCCACCATGAATCAGGCGCAGAACACCCTGCTGGTAGATCAGGGTGACCACCATGACCAATGCCACACAGAGCAGAAAATCGTAAAAGAGGGCAGCCAGGCGGCGAATCAAGCCGGCAGTGGGGAAGTCTCCCTGCGGGCGTAACAGGTGTTTCGGCATGATGGGCTCGCTGTAACGAAAGTGCGCGCCATTCTAACCGCGACTTTTCCCCAGGCATAAAAAAACCCCTGATCGGGATCAGGGGTTTTTCAAAGCAGCGGCAATCAGCCCAGGATCTGAACCTGGTCGGCCTGCATGCCTTTTTGACCTTGCACAGCGATGAAGCTGACTTTCTGGCCTTCTTTCAGGCTCTTGAAGCCATTACCTTCGATCGCGCGGAAGTGCACGAACAGATCCGGACCGCTTTCGGGAGTGATAAAACCAAAACCTTTCTCGTCGTTAAACCACTTGACGGTACCGTTCTGACGATTCGACATGTCTTTTTCCTTGAAACTAGAGTTGATGACAGCCTCCAAATATAGAGGGCTGAGACTGGTTGCAAGGAGTAATAGAAGTCGAGCGGGATGTAGCGGATCTAGATGATCTGCTGCACCAGAGTCACGATTCACAGCGACCCATGCAAACAGTTCGATCACTCTACGCTAAGTTTTGCGCAATTGCCAACCCCCGCCGGCAAGGTCGCCGGCCAGGTTTTACGGGGCTTGCCGAGGGGCTGGAAAAGTTTCCCGGCCACCTGCTTGCAACAATTGCCCGCATTGTTCCGGTAGAAACGAAAAAGCCCGCAAGACCAATGTCTTGCGGGCTTCGATTCGTGGTGCCCCGGGGGAGACTCGAACTCCCACTCCTTTCGAAAACGGATTTTGAATCCGCCGCGTCTACCGATTCCGCCACCGGGGCACGATGGCGGCGCAGTATAGGGACGCGTCTGGCGCCGGTCAATCGGCGTCAGTGTCGTGAGTGGCTGTCGGTGCGCGCTGGCCTGTCGGAGCGCATCACCACCGGGGAGCCAGCGCAGGCTTGCGTGGTCGGACAAGTGGAAATCCGGTAAGCTTTGCGGCCCTGCAGAAATACCCCCTCCGAATCGAATCATGCGTGTTGCCGATTTCCATTTCGATCTTCCCGAGTCGCTGATCGCCCGTCATCCCCTGGCCGAACGCCGCGCCAGTCGCCTGTTGCAGCTGGACGGCCCGAGTGGCGAGCTGCGCCATGGCCAGTTCACCGATGTTCTGGAGCAACTGCGTCCTGGTGATCTGATGGTGTTCAACAACACCCGGGTGATACCGGCGCGTCTGTTCGGTCAGAAAGCCTCCGGCGGCAAGCTGGAAATACTGGTGGAGCGCGTGCTCGACCAATATCGCGTGCTGGCCCATGTGCGCTCGAGCAAGTCCCCCAAACCGGGTTCGCAGATTCTCATAGAAGGTGGTGGCGAGGCCGAAATGGTCGCGCGTCACGACGCTCTGTTCGAGCTGCAGTTTGCCGAGCCGGTGCTGGGCCTGCTGGAGCGGGTCGGCCATATGCCGTTGCCGCCTTATATAGACAGGCCGGATGACGAGGCCGACCGCGAGCGTTACCAGACCGTCTACGCCGAGAAGGCGGGCGCAGTGGCCGCGCCGACCGCCGGGCTGCATTTCGATGACGAGCTGCTGGAGGCGATCCGCGCCAAAGGCGTGGAAATGGCGTTCGTTACCCTGCACGTTGGTGCCGGTACCTTCCAGCCGGTGCGCGTGGAGCGCATCGAAGACCACCACATGCACAGCGAGTGGCTGGAGGTCGGTCAGGAGGTCGTCGATGCCGTGGCGGCCTGCCGCGCGCGCGGCGGTCGTGTGATCGCCGTCGGTACCACCAGTGTGCGCTCGCTGGAGACGGCGGCGCGCGATGGCGAGTTGAAGCCCTTCAGTGGCGATACCGACATCTTCATCTACCCGGGGCGTCCGTTTCATGTGGTCGACGCCTTGGTCACCAATTTTCACCTGCCCGAGTCGACACTGTTGATGCTGGTGTCGGCCTTTGCCGGTTATCCCGAAACCATGGCGGCCTATCGCGAGGCCGTGGCGCAGGGTTATCGCTTCTTCAGTTACGGTGATGCCATGTTCATCACCCGCAATCCCGCCGCGCGCGGGCCCGAGGTTTGAGTATGTCGCGCACCTGTCGCATGTCCTTCGAGTTGCTGGCCACCGACGGCAAGGCCCGTCGTGGCCGTCTGACCTTCCCGCGTGGTGTGGTCGAGACCCCTGCCTTCATGCCGGTGGGTACCTACGGCACGGTCAAGGGCATGCTGCCCCGCGATGTCGAAGGCATCGGCGCGCAGATCATCCTCGGCAATACCTTCCACCTGTGGTTGCGCCCGGGCATGGAAGTGATCAAGAAGCACGGCGATCTGCACGACTTCATGCAGTGGCAGGGGCCGATCCTCACCGATTCCGGCGGCTTCCAGGTGTTCAGCCTGGGCGCGATGCGCAAGATCAAGGAAGAGGGCGTGTACTTCGCCTCTCCGGTCGACGGCGCCAAGGTGTTCATGGGGCCGGAAGAGTCGATGCAGGTTCAGCGTGACCTGGGCTCGGACATCGTGATGATCTTCGACGAGTGCACGCCCTATCCGGCCGAGTTCGACGTGGCCAAGCGATCCATGGAGCTGTCGCTGCGCTGGGCCAAACGTTCCAAGGCCGCTCACGGTGAAAGTACCGCGGCGCTGTTCGGCATCGTCCAGGGCGGCATGCACGAAGAGCTGCGCATGCGCTCGCTGGAAGGACTGTGCGAGATCGGCTTCGACGGCCTGGCCATCGGCGGTCTTTCGGTAGGTGAGCCGAAGGAGGAGATGATCCGCGTGCTGGACTTCCTGCCGCCGCAGATGCCGGCCGACAAGCCGCGCTACCTGATGGGCGTCGGCAAGCCGGAAGACCTGGTCGAGGGCGTGCGCCGCGGTGTGGACATGTTCGACTGCGTGATGCCGACGCGTAACGCGCGCAACGGCCACCTGTTCGTCGATACCGGGGTAGTGAAGATCCGCAACGCCGTGCACAAGCTCGACGATTCGCCGCTGGATCCGACCTGCGACTGTTACACCTGCAAACATTTCTCGCGCGCTTATCTGCATCATCTGGACAAGTGCGGCGAAATGCTCGGTAGCATGCTCAATACCATCCATAACTTGCGGCATTATCAGCAGGTTATGGCTGGTTTGCGCGAGGCTATCGGACAGGGTACATTGGCCGCCTTTGTCGAAACCTTCTATGCCAAACGCGGCCTGCCTGTGCCGCCTCTGGACTGATTTCCCGAACGTTCAAGATCCTTTCCATTAGGAGTGTTACATGAGCTTTTTCATTCCCGCCGCCTACGCTGACACCGCGGCTGCCGGCCCTGCCGGCAGCGGTTTCGAGTGGGTTTTCCTGATTGGCTTTTTGGTCATCTTCTATCTGATGATCTGGCGTCCGCAGGCCAAGCGTGCCAAGGAGCACAAGAACCTGCTCGGCAGCCTGCAGAAGGGCGACGAAGTGGTCACCAGCGGTGGTATCGCTGGCAAGGTGTCCAAGGTTACTGACGATTTCGTGGTGATCGAGGTGTCTGACACCGTCGAGCTGAAATTCCAGAAACAGGCCATCGCCGCCACGCTGCCCAAGGGCACGCTGAAAGCCATCTGATTCGGTTCTTAGTTTCCATTCGACGGGGCGCTTTTAGCGCCCCGCGTCATAAGCGGGCGGCTCGTTCATGCTCAATAAATATCCTCTGTGGAAGTACCTGCTGATTCTGTCCGTACTGGCGATCGGTCTGGTCTATTCCATTCCCAACCTCTATCCAGATGACCCTGCCGTGCAAATCAGTGGTGCCAGTTCGGCGCTGAGCATCGAGCAGGCGGATGTAGACCGTGCCGGCAAGGCGCTGACCGATGCCGGGATTCAGGTCAAGGCTGTCAGCATCGACGAGCGTGGTCGTGGTGCCCTGATTCGTCTGACCAGGCAGGATGACCAGTTGCCGGCCAAGGACATCGTCCGCCGGGCGCTGGGCGACGACTACGTTGTGGCGCTGAACCTGGCGCAAACCACTCCCGACTGGCTGCGCAGTCTGGGTGCCAGCCCGATGAAGCTTGGTCTGGACCTGTCCGGCGGGGTGCACTTCCTGCTGGAAGTCGACATGGACAAGGCGCTGGATGTACGCCGCAAGGTCTATGAAGGTGAAATCAAGAGCCTGCTGCGCAAGGAGCGCGTGCGCTACCGCAGCATGCCGGAAAGCAACGGTCGCATTCAGCTCGGCTTTGCCGACAGCGAAACGCTGGACAAGGCTCAGCGCCTGATCCGCAAGGATTACAGTGATTTCGAGCTGACCACCGTCGAGCGTAATGGTCAGCAGGTGCTGCAACTTGGGCTGACCCAGGCGAAGATCGCCGAGATCCGCGAATACTCCATCCGCCAGAACCTCACCACCGTACGTAACCGCGTCAACGAACTCGGCGTGGCCGAGCCGCTGGTGCAACGTCAGGGCGCCAATCGTATCGTGGTCGAGCTGCCGGGGGTGCAGGACACCGCTGAAGCCAAGCGTATCCTGGGCAAGACCGCCAACCTCGAATTTCGTCTGCAGGCTGATTTCGATGCGCCGCGCGGTGCCACCGAGGCCTTTGGTTTTCGCGAGGAAGGCCGCCCGCCAGTACAGCTCGAGCGTGAACTGATCATCACTGGTGACCAGGTCACCGATGCCCAGGCGAGCTTCGACGAGAACGGGCGTCCGCAGGTGAACATCCGCCTCGACGGTCATGGCGGCGATCTGATGAATCGCGCCACGCGCAACAATGTCGGTCGCAGCATGGCGGTGATCTTCATCGAGCAGAAACCTGTCACCCGCTACGTGCGCCAGACTGTCGACGGTGTCGAGCAGGATGTGGCTGTGTCTTCGTTCGTCGAAGAGAAGAAGATCATCAGCCTGGCAACCATTCAATCGGCGCTGGGCAGCCAGTTCCGCATCACCGGCCTGAACGGCCAGGGCGAGTCTTCCGAGTTGGCGCTGCTGCTGCGCGCCGGTGGTCTGGCCGCGCCCATGTACTTCGCCGAGGAACGCACCATCGGTCCGAGCCTGGGGGCGGAGAACATCGCCAAGGGTATCGAGTCGACCGAATGGGCGATGGTGTTCGTGGCCATCTTCATGGTCATCATCTATCGCTTCTTCGGCGTGCTGGCTACCGTGGCGCTGGCGTTCAATCTGGTGCTGCTGGTGGGACTGATGTCGGCCATCGGCGCCACGCTGACCCTGCCGGGTATCGCCGGTATCGTGCTGACGCTGGGCATGGCGGTCGACGCCAACGTACTGATCTTCTCGCGGATACGCGAGGAGCTGGCCAATGGGTTGCCGGTGCAGCGGGCGATACACGAAGGTTTCGATCGTGCCTATACGGCGATTCTCGACAGTAACCTGACCACCTTGCTGGTTGGCGGCATTCTGTTCGCCATGGGCACCGGCCCGGTCAAGGGCTTCGCGGTGACGCTGTCGTTGGGGATCGTAACTTCGATGTTCACAGCCATCATGTTCACCCGAGGTCTGGTCAACCTGATCTTCGGTGGTCGCAACGTCAAGAAGCTGTGGATCTGAGGTGCAGCCATGATCAAGTCAACCATTCGTTTCATGGCGATCCGCAACATCGCCTTTTCTATCACGGTCGTGCTGACGCTGATCGGCCTGGGTGCCTTGTTTACCAAGGGACTGAACTTCGGCCTGGACTTCACTGGCGGTACCCTGATCGAGCTGCAGTACGAGCAGCCGGCCAATCTCGATCTGATCAAGACCGAGCTGGGTCAGGCAGGTTATGCCGATGCCGTGGTGCAGAGCTTCGGTGCCAGTACCGACGTGCTGGTGCGCCTGGCTGGCGATGACCCGGACTTGGGCAAGCAGGTCGCGGCTGCGCTGCGCAAGGTCGATGAAGCGACGCGCTTCGAGGTCAAGCGCGTCGAGTTCGTCGGGCCGCAAGTAGGTGAGGAACTGCGTGACCAGGGCGGTATTGCCATGCTCCTGGCGCTTGGCGGCATCCTGTTGTACCTGGCGTTCCGCTTCCAATGGAAGTTCGGTGTCGGTGCCATCGCGTCGCTGGTGCACGACGTGGTGATCACGCTGGGCGTGCTGGCATTCTTCCGGGTTCCGTTCGACCTGACGGTGCTGGCGGCGGTGCTGGCGATGATCGGTTACTCGCTCAACGACACCATCATCATCTATGACCGTATCCGCGAGAACTTCCGCGTGCTGCGCAAGACTTCGCTGATCGAGAATATCGACATCTCGATCACTCAAACCTTGCTGCGGACAATTGCCACATCGCTCTCCACCGCTCTGGCGCTGCTGGCGCTGCTGTTCTTCGGTGGCGACGTACTGGCCGCCTTCGCCCTGACCCTGCTGGTCGGTGTGGTGGTGGGTACCTACTCGTCGGTGTACATCGGTGCCACGATGCTGGTGTGGCTGAAACTCAGCGTGGAGGATCTGATTCCTCCGGTGGCTGATGAACAGGCAGACGACGGTCGCCCCTGATGTTGTGACCTGCTTCATGAAAGTCAGCGAAAGCCGCGGCAAGTCGAACTTGTCGCGGCTTTTTGCTGTCCCAGGCAGGGAGAAGGGCGCGAGTCGCCGAGCCTAGGAGACACAGAAAATGAACAAGTCGATGTTGGTAGGTGCCGTACTGGGTGCTGTAGGTGTGACCGCTGGTGGTGCCGTGGCTACTTACAGCCTGGTTGATCGCGGCCCGGACTATGCCGAGGTGCTGGCGGTAACGCCGGTCAACGAAACCGTGAAAACGCCGCGGGAAGAGTGCAAGGACGTGACCGTCACCCGTCAGCGTCCGGTTCAGGACCAGCACCAGATTGCCGGTACTGCCATCGGCGCCATTGCCGGAGGTCTGCTGGGCAATCAGGTCGGTGGCGGCACCGGCAAGAAGATCGCGACGGTTGCAGGTGCGGTCGGCGGCGGTTATGCCGGCAACAAGATTCAGGAAGGCATGCAGCAGCGTGATACCTACACCACCACCGAAACCCGCTGCAATACCGTGACTGATACCAGCGAGAAGCTGGTGGGCTACGACGTGAAGTATCAGTTAGGTGAGAAGGTCGGCACCGTGCGCATGGACCGCGACCCGGGCGACCGTATTCCGGTCAACAAGCAGGGCGAATTGGTGCTGGTGCAGCAGGCCCAGTAACTATCGCGAGCAATAAAAAACGCCCCTCGGGGCGTTTTTTATTGCATCGATGGACGCTCAGCGCTTCATCGACGGCGCCAGGTGTGGCTGGATGGCAGTCAGCACGGCTTTGAAGCACTTGGTGTTGCCGGCAACGATCTGGCCTTTCTCGAGGAATTCATGGCCGCCGCTGAAGTCGCTGACCAGGCCGCCTGCTTCCTGAATCAGCAGGGCGCCTGCAGCCATGTCCCACTCGGACAGGCCGAACTCCCAGAAGGCGTCGAAACGGCCGGCGGCAACGTACGCCAGGTCCAGGCTCGCAGCGCCTGCACGGCGAATGCCTGCGGTCTGGCCGGTCAGGCTGCGGAACATGTTCAGGTAGTTGTCCAGGTGCTCGATCTGGCCATCACGGAACGGGAAACCGGTGCCGAGCAGGGCGCCTTCGAGGCTCTTGCGATTGCTGACGCGCAGGCGGCGGCCGTTCAGGGCGGCGCCACGACCGCGGCTGGCAGTGAATTCTTCCTGGCGAACCGGGTCGAGGACGATGGCGTGCTCGAGGCGGCCGCGGTATTTGCAGGCGATGCTGATGGCGAAATGCGGTACGCCGCGAATGAAGTTGGTGGTGCCGTCCAGCGGGTCGATGATCCACTGATAGTCAGCGCCTTCGCCGCTGCCTTCCAGCACGCCGCCTTCCTCGCCCAGAAAGCTGTGGTTCGGGTAGGCCTTGCGAATGGCCTGGACGATCATCAGCTCGGCGGCCTTGTCGACCTCGGTGACGTAATCCTTGGCATCCTTCTCGTCGACCGAGATGACATCCAGGCGCTCGATGGAGCGAAAGATCATTTCACCGGCGCTGCGAGCGGCGCGCAGGGCGATATTCAGCATGGGCTGCATGGGAGGTTCACCTGGGGCGTTAAAGAAAGCCGGCCATGTTAGCAGAAAACCGTTATTGATGAAGTGCCGTCTGTACCCTGCATGGCAATCATGCAAGGGCTTGGGTAAGATCGTTGCCCCCTAATCGTTTCTGAGAGTGTCTGCGTTGCTGGACAATATTCGCGTCGTTCTGGTGGGTACCAGTCATCCGGGCAATATCGGTGGCGCTGCGCGGGCGATGAAAAACATGGGGTTGTCACGTCTGGTGCTGGTGGCTCCCGAGGACTTCCCCAGCGGGGATGCCGTTGCACGTGCCTCCGGCGCCACTGATGTGCTGGACGCCGCGCGGGTGGTCGACACGCTGGAAGAGGCGCTGGTTGGCTGCACGCTGGTCATTGGTACCAGTGCGCGGGATCGGCGCATTCCCTGGCCGCTGCTTGATCCTCGAGAGTGCGGTGTGACCAGTTGTGAGCAGGCTGCTGCTGGCGGCGAGGTGGCGTTGGTATTCGGCCGTGAATATGCCGGCCTGACCAACGAGGAACTGCAGCGATGTCAGTATCATGTGCATATCCCGTCCAATCCGGAGTTCAGCTCACTGAACCTGGCTGCGGCGGTGCAGGTGCTGGCCTACGAGGTGCGCATGGCCTGGCTGACAGCGCAGAATCTGCCGAGCAAGGTGGAGAAGCTGGAAACCACGGCGATGCACAGCTCCCAGGCGGCGACGGCGGATGAGCTCGAGTCTTTCTACGGCCATTTGCGTCGCGTGTTGGTGATGATCGGTTTTCTCGATCCGCAGAAGCCTCGTCACCTGATGACCCGCTTGCGTCGCCTTTACGGGCGCAGTGCGGTGAGCAAGCTGGAAATGAATATCCTGCGCGGCATCCTTACCGAGACGGAGAAGGCCGTGCGTGGAGAGCCTCACAAGCAGGGGAAATCTGATGTTTGAGCGCATGCGAGAAGATATCCAGAGCGTTTTTCACCGTGATCCGGCGGCGCGCAATGCCTTCGAAGTGGTGACCTGCTACCCGGGGCTGCATGCGGTCTGGCTGCATCGTGTGGCGCACGCTCTGTGGAGCTCCGGATGGAAGTGGCTGGCGCGCGTGGTGTCCAATTTCGGGCGCTGGCTGACGGGGATCGAGATCCACCCCGGGGCCAAGATCGGGCGACGTTTTTTCATCGATCACGGCATGGGCATTGTCATCGGTGAGACCGCCGAGATCGGCAATGACGTGACGCTGTATCAGGGCGTGACTCTTGGCGGCACAAGCTGGAACAAGGGCAAGCGTCACCCGACGCTGGAGGACGGCGTCGTGGTTGGTGCCGGTGCCAAGGTGCTGGGGCCGTTCACTGTCGGCGCCGGCGCCAAGATCGGCTCCAATGCGGTGGTGACCAAGGCGGTGCCGGCTGGTGCGACCGCGGTCGGTATTCCCGGCAAGATCATCGTCAAGTCCGATGACGAGCAGGAGGCCAAGCGTCAGGCCATGGCCGAGAAGATCGGTTTCGATGCCTATGGCGTCGGTCAGGACATGCCGGACCCGGTCGCGCGTGCCATTGGTCAGTTGCTTGATCATCTGCACGCGGTCGACGGTCGCCTGGAGGGCATGTGCAAGGCTCTGACCGCATTGGGCAGCGACTATTGCGCGAAGGATCTGCCGACCCTGCGCGACGAGGATTTCGCTGACGTGTGCAAGGATCAGCAGCCGGGCGACAAGCCTGCTGCCTGATGCGCGCGGAGGCGGCGTTTGCTATCATGCCGCCTCGTTTCGCGGTCAATCCCGAGTAAATCAATAGGTCTTATAGTTGACTTAAATACTCGGGAATCGCATACTTCGCCGCAATTCAGTGATTCGTGGTAGAGCCATGCGACTGACCACCAAAGGCCGTTACGCCGTTACCGCCATGCTCGATCTGGCGCTGCACGCGCAGCATGGCCCCGTTTCCCTGGCCGATATTTCCGAGCGGCAGGGCATCTCCCTGTCCTATCTCGAGCAGCTGTTCGCCAAGCTGCGCCGCGGCAATCTGGTTTCCAGTGTGCGCGGACCGGGCGGCGGCTATCAGCTGTCGCGTGACATGCGCGGCATTCAGGTGGCTCAGGTGATCGACGCGGTCAATGAATCCGTGGATGCCACCCGTTGCCAGGGGCAGGGCGACTGCCACTCCGGTGACACCTGTCTGACCCATCATCTGTGGTGCGATCTCAGTCAGCAAATTCATGAGTTCCTCAGTGGCATCAGTCTGGCCGATCTGGTCGTGCGCCGTGAGGTTCAAGAGGTCGCGTTGCGCCAGGATCAGCGTCGCTGCTCCGGCAGGGGCGCTGCGCCGCATTTGGATAAGATTGAAGCGTCTGCCATCGAGTGAGCAGGGCGTTTGCCTGATAGGAGAAACCCAATGAAATTGCCCATTTACCTCGACTACTCCGCCACAACGCCGGTTGATCCGCGTGTCGCGCAGAAGATGAGCGAATGCCTGCTGGTCGACGGTAACTTCGGCAACCCGGCTTCGCGCTCGCACGTATTTGGCTGGAAAGCCGAAGAAGCAGTGGAGAATGCTCGTCGTCAGGTCGCCGAGCTGGTCAATGCCGACCCCCGCGAGATCGTCTGGACCAGTGGTGCCACCGAGTCCGACAACCTCGCAATCAAGGGCACGGCGCATTTCTATGCCAGCAAGGGCAAGCACATCATCACCTCGAAGATCGAGCACAAGGCGGTACTGGATACCACTCGCCAGCTCGAGCGCGAAGGTTTCGAAGTGACCTATCTGGAGCCGGGCGAAGATGGCCTCATCACGCCGGCCATGGTCGAAGCCGCACTGCGTGAGGACACCATTCTGGTGTCGGTCATGCACGTCAACAACGAAATCGGCACCATCAACGACATCGCTGCCATCGGCGAGCTGACCCGTTCCCGCGGCGTGTTGCTGCATGTCGACGCGGCACAGGCCACCGGCAAGGTCGAGATCGATCTGGAGAAGATGAAGGTCGATCTGATGTCTTTCTCCGCGCACAAGACTTACGGCCCCAAAGGTGTTGGTGCCCTTTACGTGCGTCGCAAGCCGCGTGTGCGTCTGGAAGCGCAAACCCACGGTGGTGGTCACGAGCGCGGCATGCGTTCGGGCACCCTGGCCACTCACCAGTGCGTCGGCATGGGCGAGGCCTTCCGCATCGCCAAGGAAGAAATGGCCGCCGAGAACCAGCGTATCGCTGCTCTGCGTGACCGTTTCTACCGCCAGTTGGAGAGCATGGAAGAGCTGTACGTCAACGGCAGCCTGACTGCCCGCGTGCCGCACAACCTCAACCTGAGTTTCAACTACGTCGAGGGCGAGTCGCTGATCATGGCGCTCAAGGACCTCGCCGTGTCGTCCGGTTCGGCCTGCACCTCGGCTTCCCTGGAGCCGTCCTACGTGCTGCGCGCCCTTGGGCGCAACGATGAACTGGCTCATAGCTCGATTCGCTTCACCTTCGGTCGCTTCACCACCGAAGAAGAGGTCGACTACGCCGCTGCCAAGGTCCGCGAAGCCGTGGACAAGCTGCGCGAACTGTCGCCCCTGTGGGATATGTTCAAAGAGGGTGTCGACCTTTCCTCCGTGGAATGGGCAGCACACTGATAGCTGCCTGAAGAGCGGCACCTGATGAGAGAGGAAGTACAGAATGGCTTACAGTGACAAGGTCATCGACCACTACGAAAACCCGCGTAACGTCGGCAAGCTGAATGCCGAAGATCCCGATGTCGGTACCGGCATGGTCGGTGCTCCGGCCTGCGGCGACGTGATGCGTCTGCAGATCAAGGTCAACGAAAGCGGCGTGATCGAAGACGCCAAGTTCAAGACCTATGGCTGCGGTTCTGCAATCGCCTCCAGCTCCCTCGCTACCGAGTGGATGAAGGGCAAGACCCTGGATGAAGCCGAAAGCATCAAGAACACCCAGCTCGCCGAAGAACTGGCACTGCCGCCAGTGAAAATTCACTGCTCGGTACTCGCCGAGGACGCCATCAAGGCTGCCGTGCGCGACTACAAGCAGAAGAAAGGCTTGCTCTGATACGAGGTTTGCAATGGCCATCACCATGTCTGAAGCAGCTGCCCGCCATGTGCAACGCTCTCTCGAAGGGCGCGGCAAGGGCGAGGGCATTCGCCTCGGTGTGCGTACTACCGGTTGTTCCGGCCTGGCCTACGTACTCGAGTTCGTTGACGAACTGGCGGCGGAGGATCAGGTGTTCGAGAGCCATGGTGTCAAGGTGATCATCGATCCCAAGAGCCTGGTCTACCTCGACGGCACCGAGCTGGACTTCGTCAAGGAAGGCCTCAACGAGGGCTTCAAGTTCAACAACCCCAACGTGCGCGGCGAATGCGGTTGCGGCGAAAGCTTCAATGTCTGAGGCCCTGAATGGGTAATCCCTGCCATTTCGCCCTGTTCGACCTGCAGCCGAGCTTTCGTATCGACCTGGAACAGCTGGCGGCACGTTACCGTGAGCTGGCCCGCCAGGTTCATCCGGATCGATTCGCCGATGCCGGTGAGCGTGAGCAGCGCCTGGCGCTGGAGCGCTCGGCCTGCCTCAACGAGGCTTATCAGGTTCTGAAAACGCCTTCGCAGCGCGCTCGCTATCTGCTGGCCATGCGCGGTCCCGAGCTTCCGCTGGAAGTGACGGTGCAGGATCCGGATTTTCTGCTGCAGCAGATGCAGTTGCGCGAAGAGCTGGAGGAGCTGCAGGGCGATGCAGACCTTGCTGGTGTCGCCGCCTTCAAGCGCCGTCTGAAGGCTGCGCAGGAACAGCTCAATGAGGGCTTCGCAGCATGCTGGGACGACGACGCTCGCCGTGAAGAGGCCGAGCGTCTGATGCGTCGTATGCAGTTTCTCGACAAGCTCTCCCATGAAGTGCGCCAGTTAGAAGAGCGCCTCGACGATTAACCTGCAGGTTGCCTCGGCAGCCTGCCTGATGATTTCAAGAAGACCATGGCCTTATTGCAGATCGCCGAGCCAGGACAGAGTCCGCAACCGCACCAGCGTCGGCTGGCAGTGGGTATCGACCTGGGCACCACCAATTCTCTGGTCGCTGCAGTGCGCAGCGGTCTGGCTGAGCCTCTGGCTGACGCCGATGGCAAGGTCATCCTGCCTTCCGCCGTGCGTTATCACGCTGGCAGCGTCGAGGTCGGGGAGTCGGCCAGGCGGTCGGCTGCCAGTGATCCGTTCAATACCGTGTTGTCGGTCAAGCGTCTGATGGGGCGCGGTATCGCCGATGTGCATCAGCTCGGCGAGCAACTGCCGTACCGCTTCGTCGCGGGCGAGTCGCACATGCCCTTCATCGAGACGGTGCAGGGGGCGAAAAGTCCGGTCGAGGTATCGGCGGAAATCCTCAAGGCTCTGCGCTTGCGCGCCGAGCAGACTCTGGGTGGTGAGCTGGTAGGGGCGGTGATTACCGTGCCGGCCTATTTCGATGATGCTCAGCGTCAGGCCACCAAGGATGCCGCGCGTCTAGCCGGTCTTACCGTTCTGCGACTGCTCAACGAGCCGACCGCTGCGGCTGTTGCCTATGGCCTGGATCAGAAGGCTGAAGGCGTGGTCGCCATCTACGATCTGGGTGGTGGCACCTTCGATATTTCCATTCTGCGTCTGACCGGCGGTGTTTTCGAGGTGCTGGCCACCGGTGGCGACAGCGCGCTGGGTGGCGATGACTTCGATCATGCCGTGGCCGACTGGGTCATCCAGCAAGCCGGCATGTCCAGTGATCTCGATCCGGCGACCCAGCGCAGCCTGCTGCAGGCGGCCTGCGCGGCGAAGGAAGGTCTGACGAATGCCGACAGCGTCGAGCTGAGTCACGGCGACTGGCAGGGTGTGTTGTCGCGTGAGCAGTTCGAGGCGCTGATCGAACCCATGGTGGCGCGCAGCCTCAAAGCCTGCCGTCGCGCAGTGCGAGATTCGGGCGTCGAGCTCGAAGACGTCAGCGCAGTGGTCATGGTCGGCGGTTCCACGCGTGTGCCGCGTGTACGAGAGGCCGTGGGTGAACTGTTCGGCCGTGCGCCGCTGACCAATATCGACCCTGACCAGGTGGTGGCCATTGGCGCCGCGATCCAGGCCGATGCTCTGGCCGGCAATCAGCGTGGTGATGGCGAGGAGCTGTTGCTGCTGGACGTGATTCCCCTGTCGCTCGGCCTGGAAACCATGGGCGGGCTGATGGAGAAGGTGATCCCGCGCAACACCACCATTCCGGTGGCGCGTGCGCAGGAGTTCACTACCTACAAGGATGGCCAGACGGCCATGATGATTCACGTGCTGCAGGGCGAGCGTGAACTGATCGCCGACTGCCGCTCGCTGGCACGTTTCGAGCTGCGCGGCATTCCGCCGATGGTGGCGGGGGCAGCGAAGATTCGTGTGACCTTTCAGGTCGATGCCGATGGTCTGCTCAGCGTTGCGGCGCGCGAGCTGAGTTCCGGTGTCGAGGCAAGCATTCAGGTCAAGCCGTCCTACGGGCTGACCGATGGCGAGATTGCTCGCATGCTGCAGGACTCCTTCCAGAACGCCGGGGACGACAAGGCTGCGCGTGTACTGCGCGAGCAGCAGGTCGATGCGCAGCGTCTGATTGAGGCGGTCGAGGGGGCCCTGGAGGCCGATGGCGATCGCCTGCTGGATGCCGAGGAGCGTCAGGTCATCGAGTTGCAGGTGCAGGAGCTTCGCGATCTGCTCGCCGGCAACGACGGTCTGGCGATCGAGCGGCAGACCAAGCGTCTGTCGCAGGTCACTGATGCATTCGCTGCCAGGCGCCTGGATTCGACGGTCAAGGCCGCGCTGGCCGGGCGCAATCTGAACGAAATCGAGGAATAATTGATGCCGCAGGTAATTTTTCTGCCTCACGAGCGGTTTTGCCCGGATGGCCTGGTAGTAGAGGCCGAGCCCGGCATTTCCATCCTCGAACTGGCTCATCAGCACCATATCGAGATGGAAAGCGCCTGCGGCGGGGTGTGTGCCTGCACCACCTGTCACTGCATCGTGCGTGAGGGCTTCGACTCGCTGAACGAAGCTGACGAGCTGGAAGAGGATTATCTGGACAAGGCCTGGGGGCTTGAAGCTCAGTCACGTCTGGCCTGTCAGGCTATCGTCGGTGAGGAGGACCTCACCATCGAGATTCCCAAGTATTCGCTTAATCACGCGGCTGAAGCGCCGCACTGATCCAGGAAGCATGAGCATGAGTCTTAAGTGGGCCGATGTGCTGGACATCGCCATTGAACTGAGCGAGCAGAAGCCGGATGTCGATCCGCGCTACGTGAACTTCGTCGATCTGCATCGCTGGGTTGTGGCGCTGCCGCAGTTTTCCGACGACCCTCAGCGTGGGGGTGAGAAGGTGCTGGAGGCGATACAGGCGGCCTGGATCGAAGAACTCGACTGAAACAGGCGCTTATGGCGCCCGCCCTACGCTTTTGACCGGAACCCGCGTATAATTCGCGGGTTTAATTTTTCGCTTTAACCCTAAAGTTTCTGGAGCTTCACATGGCTGTTCAACGTACTTTCTCCATCATCAAGCCTGACGCCGTTGCCAAGAACGTCATCGGTGAGATCACCACCCGTTTCGAAAAGGCCGGCCTGCGCGTTGTCGCTTCGAAGATGGTGCAACTGTCCGAGCGCGAAGCTGCCGGTTTCTATGCTGAGCACAGCGAGCGCGGTTTCTTCAAGGACCTGGTTGCCTTCATGACCTCCGGTCCGGTCATCGTTCAAGTTCTGGAAGGCGAGAACGCCGTTGCCAAGAACCGTGAGCTGATGGGCGCCACCAACCCGAAAGAAGCTGCTCCGGGCACCATCCGTGCCGATTTCGCCGTTTCCATCGACGAAAACGCCGTTCACGGTTCGGATTCCGAAGCATCCGCTGCCCGCGAGATCGCTTACTTCTTCTCCGCTACCGAGCTGTGCGCGCGCATTCGCTGATTGGCGAATGATGCGAGGGTGAAGCCATGACCAATACCACCGGCAAGATCAACCTGCTGGGCCTGACCCAGCCGGAAATGGAACGGTTCTTCGAGTCCATCGGCGAGAAGCGCTTCCGTGCCGGCCAGGTAATGAAGTGGATTCACCATTTTGGCGTCGATGATTTCGCCGCCATGACCAATGTCGGCAAGGCCTTGCGCGAGAAGCTCGAGGCCTCTGCCGAGATTCGCGGCCCTGAAGTGGTCAGCGAAAATATTTCCGCCGATGGCACGCGCAAGTGGGTGGTGCGTGTGGCGTCGGGTAGCTGCGTGGAAACCGTGTACATCCCGCAGAATGGCCGCGGTACGCTGTGCGTCTCGTCGCAGGCCGGTTGTGCCCTGGACTGCAGCTTCTGCTCCACCGGCAAGCAGGGCTTCAACAGCGACCTGACCAGTGCCGAGATCATCGGCCAGGTGTGGATCGCCAACAAATCCTTCGGTACCGTGCCGGCGAAGATCGATCGTGCCATCACCAACGTGGTGATGATGGGCATGGGCGAGCCGTTGCTGAACTTCGACAACGTCGTTTCCGCCATGCAGATCATGATGGACGACCTCGGCTACGGCATCTCCAAGCGCAAGGTGACCCTGTCCACCTCCGGCGTGGTACCGATGATCGACAAGCTGGGTGAAGTGATCGACGTGTCTCTGGCGCTGTCGCTGCACGCACCCAACGACGAGCTGCGCAACCAGTTGGTGCCGATCAACAAGAAGTACCCGCTGGACATGCTCCTGGCCGCGTGCAAGCGCTACGTTTCCAGACTGGGCGAGAAGCGTGTGCTGACCATCGAGTACACCCTGCTCAAGGGCGTGAACGATCAGCCCGAGCATGCTGAGCAGATGATCGCACTTCTGGCCGATGTACCTTGCAAGATCAACCTGATTCCGTTTAATCCATTCCCCTTCTCGGGGTACGAGCGGCCGAGCAATAACGCCATTCGCCGCTTCCAGGACCTGCTCCACAAGGCCGGGCACAACGTCACGGTACGCACCACCCGTGGTGACGATATCGACGCTGCCTGTGGCCAGTTGGTCGGTCAGGTCATGGATCGTACTCGGCGCAGCGAGCGTTATATCGCCGTGCGCCAGCTGGGCAGCGAGGCGCCAGAGCCTATCGCCGCCGCCAATCGAAATTGAAGAGAGGATGTCTATGACCTTGCGCCCTGCGCTGTTGTTGCTCGTTGCCAGTCTGCTCGGTGGCTGTGTGACCACTGGCGATGTCGACCCTATGCGTACATCCAAAGGGCGTGACGAGGCACGGGACGCCTATGTCCAGCTGGGCATAGCCTATATCCAGCAGGGCGATACCCAGCTTGCCAAGGTGCCCCTGAAGAATGCCCTCGAGCTTGACCCCTCCAATGCCGATGCACATGCCGCTCTGGCCATGGCGTTCCAGTTGGAAATGGAGCCGAAACTGGCGGACGAGCATTTCCGCAAGGCCTTGTCCCAGCGCCCGAATGATGCTCGTCTGCTGAACAACTATGGCGGTTTCCTGTTCGAGCAGAAGCGCTATCAGGACGCCATGAGTACCTACCTCAAGGCGACCGAAGACAATCTCTATCCCGAGCGTTCCCGGGTTTTCGAGAACCTCGGCATGACAGCGCTGCAACTCGGCCAGCGAGAACAGGCCAAGGAATACTTTCAGCGCGCCCTGCGTCTGAGCAGCCGTCAGCCCCGGGCATTGCTGGAAATGGCCATGCTGTCCTACGAGGACAAGGAGTATGTGCCGTCCCGCAGTTACTACGACAGCTACAGCGCAATAGCGCCGCAGAGTGCCCGCAGCTTGTTGCTTGGGGCGCGTCTGGCCGAAGTTTTCGAGGACCGTGACCGGGCCGCCAGTCTGGGGCTGCAGTTACGACGTCTGTATCCGGCTTCCAAGGAATATCAGCAATTTCTTTCGGGGCAGAAATGAACGCGGCAAATAGCGAAGCGACTCAGCCAATGCCGAAAAATCCGGGCGAAAGCCTGCGCCAGGCCCGTGAGCTCAAGGGCTGGAGCATTTCCGAGGTGGCTGCCCAGCTCAACCTGACGCAGCAACGCCTGACCCAGCTCGAAGCCGGCGCTTTTGACAAGCTGCCGGGAACCACCTTTGCCCGTGGCTATATTCGTGCCTATGCCAAGCTGCTCGACATGGACCAGAACCGTCTGGTGCTGGAGTTCGACCAGTTCACCGGTACCGACGCCAGCGGCAGCAGCGTGCATGCTCTGGGGCGTATCGAGGAGCCCGTACGTTATTCGCAGAGCATCCTGCGTCTGATCAGTTTTCTGTTGTTGCTGGCATTGATCGGCGGCGGCTTCATCTGGTGGCAGGATCAGGGCCGGCCGGTGACCAGTCTGGCTGATCTTGGGCTTGAGCATGTCGAAGTGGAAGGCGCCGATGGTACTACCCAGGTGCATTCGCTTGCGGAGCCGGAAGATCAGGCCGTGGTTGCGGCGCAGGGCAACGAGCAGAGCAGCCCGCTGTTGCTGCCTATCGAGCCGGACGAGGCGACGGAAGAAACCGACACAGCCGAACAGCCTGCTACCGTGCCCGCCACTGAACACACTTCTGAAGCCGCATCGGAGATTCCGCATGCTCCCGCGGCGGAACAGCCTGCCGCAGCCGCTACTGTCCCAGCTGAACCCGCCGCACCCGTTGCAGCGGTTCCGGCCGGACAAGGCTCGCTCAATGTGCAGTTCACCGCCGACTGCTGGACGCAGGTGACCGATGCCGACGGCAAGGTGCTGCTCAGTGGGCTCAAGCGTAGCGGAGAGCGCATCGAACTGACTGGCAAGGCGCCCATGGAGTTGCGTCTGGGATTTGCACGTGGCGCTCAGGTGACCTACAACGGCGAAAGTGTGGACATTGCGCCGCACATGACTGGCGAGACCGCGCGCCTGAAACTGGGGTTGTAAAGCATGCATTGCGAATCGCCGATCAAGCGTCGACTGTCGCGCAAGATCTGGGTGGGCTCGGTACCGGTGGGCGGCGATGCGCCGATTGCCGTACAGAGCATGACCAATACCGACACCAACGATGTTGCCGCTACCGTGGCGCAGATTCGTCGCCTGGAAGATGCCGGTGCCGATATCGTGCGCGTTTCCGTGCCGGACATGGATGCTGCCGAGGCCTTTGGCCTGATCAAGCAGCAGGTGCGCGTGCCGCTGGTGGCCGACATTCACTTCGACTACCAGATCGCCCTGCGCGTGGCTGAGCTGGGTGTCGACTGCCTGCGTATCAATCCGGGCAATATCGGTCGCGAGGACCGTGTCAGGGCAGTGGTCGACGCCGCGCGCGACAAGGGCATCCCGATCCGCATCGGCGTCAACGCCGGCTCTCTGGAAAAGGATCTGCAGAAGAAATACGGCGAACCGACACCCGAGGCTCTGGTTGAGTCTGCACTGCGCCATGTCGAGCATCTCGATCGTCTGAACTTTCCGGACTTCAAGGTCAGCGTGAAGGCCTCCGACGTGTTCATGGCGGTGGAGGCGTATCGCCTGCTGGCCAAACAGATCGAGCAGCCGCTGCACCTGGGCATCACCGAAGCCGGTGGCCTGCGCTCCGGCACCGTCAAGTCGGCAGTTGGCCTGGGTATGCTGCTGGCTGAAGGGATTGGCGATACCATCCGCATCTCCCTGGCCGCTGATCCGGTGGAGGAGATCAAGGTCGGCTTCGACATCCTCAAGTCATTGCGTCTGCGCTCGCGGGGCATCAACTTCATCGCCTGCCCGAGCTGCTCGCGGCAGAACTTCGATGTGGTCAAGACCATGAACGAGCTGGAACAGCGTGTCGAGGATCTGCTGGTACCGCTGGACGTGGCCGTGATTGGTTGTGTGGTCAACGGTCCCGGTGAAGCCAAGGAGGCGCATATCGGCCTCACTGGCGGCAGCCCGAACAACCTGGTCTATATCGACGGCAAGCCCGCCTCGAAACTGACCAACGAAAACCTGGTGGACGAGCTGGAGAAGCTCATCCGCGACAAGGCGGCCGAGAAGGCTGCCGCCGATGCAGCCGTGATCGTCCGTAGCTGATTGCTGCGTTTTAAGGATTCTCTGTGAGCAAGTCCCTGCAAGCCATTCGTGGCATGAACGATATCCTGCCGGAGCAGACGCCTGCCTGGCGCTACCTGGAAAATACGCTGGTCAGCCTGCTCGATGGCTACGGCTACAAGGAAATCCGTCTGCCCATCGTCGAGTACACCGAGCTGTTCGCTCGCGGTATTGGCGAGGGTACCGACGTGGTCGACAAGGAAATGTATACCTTCCTCGACCGTAACGAAGAATCCCTGACCTTGCGCCCCGAAGGCACTGCCGGTTGCGTGCGCGCCGTGCTCGAGCATGGTCTGACCGGTGGTGGCCAGGTGCAGAAACTGTGGTATGCCGGCCCGATGTTCCGCTACGAGAAGCCGCAGAAAGGACGTTATCGCCAGTTCCATCAGATCGGCGTGGAAGCCTTCAACCTGCCGGGGCCGGACGTCGATGCCGAGCTGATTGTGCTCACCTGGCGCCTGTGGAAGAAACTTGGCCTGGCCGATGCGGTGACCCTGCAGCTCAACAGCCTGGGCTCCAGTGAGGCGCGTGCGGCCTATCGCGATGCACTGGTGGCCTACCTCCAAGAGCGTTTCGATCAGCTCGATGAAGACAGCCAGCGTCGTCTGACCACTAACCCTCTGCGCATCCTCGACAGCAAGAACGAGGCGACTCAGGCGCTGCTGGTCGGTGCGCCGACCCTGGGCGACTACCTCGATGAGGAGTCGCGTCAGCACTTCGAGGGTGTCAAGGCGCGTCTGGACGCCGCCGGGATTGGTTATCAGATCAACCACAAGCTGGTGCGCGGTCTGGATTACTACAACCGCACCGTGTTCGAGTGGGTCACCGACAAGCTCGGCGCCCAGGGCACGGTATGCGCCGGTGGTCGTTACGACGGCCTGGTGGCGCAACTGGGTGGCAAGGCTACTCCGGGTGTCGGCTTCGCCATGGGCGTCGAGCGTCTGGTGCTGCTGCTGGAAACCCTGAGCCTGCTGCCGGCCGACCTCAATCGCGCCGCGGATGTCTACGTTTGCGCCTTTGGCGAGGCGGCCGAACTGGCGGCACTGACGCTGGCGGAGCGTCTGCGCGACGAACTGCCGGGGCTGCGCCTGTTGCTCAACTCCGGTGGTGGCAGTTTCAAGAGCCAGTTCAAGAAGGCCGACAAGAGCGGTGCACGCTATGCACTGATTCTGGGGGACGACGAATTGGCCGGCCGCGTGGTAGGTTGCAAGCCGCTGCGCGACGACAGTGAACAACAAAATGTTGCCTGGGATGCTCTGGCTGAGCATCTGGCCGCCTGCCAGCAGGCCTGAGCAGGCTCTCGATTAGGAGTACGGGGTTAGACATGCAGACCGAAGACGAACAGATCGCGCAAATCAAGGAATGGTGGGATCGCAACGGCAAGCCCTTGCTGGCCGGTGGCGTATTGGCGCTGGTGGCTGTATTCGGCTGGCAGGGCTGGCAGAAGTACCAGATCAATCAGGCGCAAGGCGCCTCGGTGCTTTATCAGCAGTTGCTGGAAACGGCACTGGATCCGGCTGGCAAGCCGGATGCTGCGAAAGTCGCCGAATTGGCCGGCAAGCTCGACAGCGAGTTTGGCGGCAGCCACTACGCCCAGTATGGCAACCTGTTCGTTGCCAAGGTCGCTGTCGAAGCCGATCGTTTCGATGATGCCGCTGCCGCGTTGCAGCGTGTACTCGACAAGCCGGCCGATGCCACGCTAGGCGAACTGGCGCGTCAGCGCCTGGCTCGCGTGCTGGCGGCGCAGGACAAGACCGACGATGCACTGAAACTGCTCGACGCCAAGGTCGAGGACGCCTTCCTCGCCAGTCGCGAGGAACTCAAGGGCGACCTGCTGGTGCAGCTGGGTCGCAATGACGACGCGCACGCCGCCTATCAGAAGGCCAAGGATGCGCTGGCCGAAGATGCCGCCGTTGGCGGTCTGCAGATGAAGCTGGACGACCTGGCAAAAGGGGATGCGTGACGTGATGCGTTGGAAAAATGCAGCACTGCTGGCTCTGGCCGTTCTGGCCGTGGGTTGCAGCAGCAACAGCAAGAAGGAACTGCCACCCGCCGAGCTGACCAAGTTCGACACTGAAGTCGAGCTGCGCACCGAGTGGAGCCGCTCCGTTGGTGATGGCCAGGGCGAAACCTTCAACATGCTGGTTCCGGCCATCGACGGCGAGGTTATCTACGCTGCCGATGTAGAGGGCCTGGTAATGGCCATGGACCGCACCAGCGGCAAGGTCATCTGGCGCAAGAAGCTCGATATTCCGGTGTCCGGTGCCATCGGTGCCGGCTATGGCCAGGTTTTGCTGGGAACGCTCAAGGGCGAAGTGATCGCTCTGGATTCCAGTGACGGCGAAGAACAGTGGCGTTCGCGTGTGACCAGCGAAGTGCTGGCGGCGCCTGCGACTAACGGCGACATCGTCGTGGTGCAGACCCAGGATGATCGCCTGATCGCCTTCGACGCCAGCACCGGCAACCAGCGCTGGATTGTCGAGAACACTCCGGCCGTTCTGACTCTGCGTGGCACGGGGGCGCCGCTGGCGACCAACCGTCTGGTGGTCGCCGGTCTGTCCAGTGGCAAGGTGATCGCAGTCGACGCTCAGCGTGGCCTGCCGGTCTGGGAGCAGCGCGTTGCCATTCCGCAGGGCCGTTCCGAGCTGGAGCGCGTGGTGGATATCGACGGTCGCCTGCTGCTGTCCGGCGGCACAGTATACGCGGTCAGCTACCAGGGCCGGGTCGCGGCCATGGATCTGGAGTCCGGTCGCGTGCTGTGGCAGCGTGAGGCGTCCAGTTCGGTAGGGGTCGCTCAGGGTTTCGGCAACGTCTACGTCAGCCATGCCAGCGGTACCGTCGAAGGTATCGACGAGCGCAGCGCTTCGGCGCTGTGGACCAATGATTCGATGGCTCGTCGCCAGCTCTCTGGTCCGGCAGTGTTCTCCAGTTATGTCGCCGTGGGCGACTTCGAGGGCTATCTGCACCTGCTGAGCCAGGTCGATGGTCGCTTCGTCGGTCGCACCCGCATCGACAGTGCAGGCCTGCGTGCCCAGCCGCTGGTGGTGGGTGACTGGCTGTATGTCTACGGCAACAGCGGCAAGCTGGTGGCACTGTCCATCAAGTAAGCCGACTATGCTGCCTCAACCGGCAGCATGAAGTATCCCGGCCGCTGCCCGTGCAGCGGCCTTTGCATTTTCTGAATTAACCGAGTGGAGAGCCTGATGGTTCCCGTAATTGCCCTGGTGGGCCGGCCGAACGTCGGCAAGTCCACACTCTTCAACCGCCTGACCCGCAGTCGCGACGCCATCGTCGGCGACCTGTCCGGTCTGACCCGCGACCGCCAGTATGGCGAGGCGAAGTGGCAGGGGCGCACCTATATCGTGATCGACACCGGTGGTATTTCCGGTGACGAGGAAGGCATCGACGCGAAGATGGCCGAGCAGTCGCTGCAGGCCATTGAAGAGGCCGATGCCGTGCTGTTCCTGGTGGACGCGCGCGCCGGCATGACCGCTTCCGACCAGATGATCGGCGAGCACCTGCGGCGTCGTAACAAGCAGAGCTTCCTGGTGGTGAACAAGGTCGACAACCTCGACGTCGATCTGGCCCGCGCCGAGTTCAGCCCAATGGGCATGGGCGAGCCGCTGGCGATTGCCGGCGCCCACGGTCGTGGCATTACCCAGATGCTCGAAGTGGTTCTGGGTGCTTTTCCCAAGGATGCCGGCGAGCCGGAAGAGGGCGCCGAAGAGGAAGAGGTGCTCGAAGGCCAGGAGGCCAAGCGCATTCCCGGTCCGAGCGAGAAGGACGGCATCAAGCTGGCCATCATCGGTCGTCCCAACGTCGGCAAGTCCACGCTGGTCAACCGTATGCTCGGTGAAGAGCGGGTCATCGTCTATGACCAGGCCGGTACCACGCGCGACAGTATCTACATCCCGTTCGAGCGCGATGACGAGAAGTACACCCTGATCGACACCGCCGGCGTGCGCCGTCGCGGCAAGATTTTCGAGGCGGTGGAAAAGTTCTCGGTGGTCAAGACCCTGCAGGCCATCCAGGACTCCAACGTCGTGGTGTTCGTCATGGATGCCCGCGAGGGGGTGGTCGACCACGACCTCAACCTGCTCGGTTTCGTGCTGGAAAGCGGCCGTGCGCTGGTCATCGCCCTGAACAAGTGGGACGGCATGGACCAGGGCCAGAAGGACTACGTGAAGACCGAACTGGAGCGCCGGCTGTTCTTCGTCGACTTTGCCGATATCCACTTCATTTCCGCCCTGCATGGCACCGGCGTTGGGCATCTGTACAAGTCGGTGCAGGCCTCGTTCAAGTCGGCCATCACCCGCTGGCCCACCAGCCGCCTGACGCAGATTCTCGAAGATGCCGTCAGCGACCACGCGCCGCCTCTGGTCAACGGTCGCCGGATCAAGCTGCGCTATGCCCACCTGGGTGGTGCCAACCCGCCGCTGATCGTGATTCACGGCAACCAGGTCGACGCGGTGCCGCGTGCCTACACCCGTTACCTGGAAAACACCTTCCGCCGTGTGCTGAAGCTGGTGGGTACGCCGATCCGTATCGAGTACAAGGGCGGCGAGAACCCTTACGAGGGCAACAAGAACAAGCTCACAGACCGTCAGGTGAACAAGAAGCGCCGCCTGATGAGCCACCACAAGAAGGCCGAGAAGAAGCGCAAGGACAAGCGCAAGTAAAGGTTGCAGTTGCATGCACACCGGACGGCGTTCGGTGTGCACGGCATAAGCTTCCAACTCTTTTTCATAAGCGCTGCGGGTGCCGCCCGCGATGCCCTTCGGCTATCCTCGCGGCTTGCCTTGTTCTTCCAGGAAGTCGCGATGCTCGTCAGCAAACTGCCTAACGTCGGCACCACCATCTTCACGCGGATGTCCCAGCTTGCGCTGGATACCGGTGCGATCAATCTGTCCCAGGGTTTCCCTGATTTCGACGGGCCGCAGGCGCTGCGCGTGGCCGTCGCACGTCACGTCATGGAAGGGCGCAACCAGTATTCGCCGATGACCGGCCTGCCGAGTCTGCGCCAGCAGGTAGCGGCCAAGATTGCGCGTGTCTACGGCGTGCAGCGCGACGCCGACAGCGAGATCACCATCACCCCTGGGGCCACCGAAGCGATCTTCTGTGCCGTGCAGGCGCTGATCCGGGCGGGCGACGAGGCCATCGTGCTCGATCCCTGCTACGACAGCTACGAACCGTCGGTAGAACTGGCCGGTGGTCGCTGCGTGCATGTTCCACTGGCCCTGCCGGATTTCGCCGTGGACTGGCAGCGCCTGGCTGACGCCATTACCCCACGTACACGGCTGATCTTCCTCAACTCGCCGCATAACCCCAGCGGTGCGCTGCTGACCCGTGCCGACCTGGACCGCCTTGCCGAGCTGATCCGTGGCCGTGATATCCATGTGATCAGCGATGAGGTCTACGAGCACCTGATCTACGACGGCCAGCGCCACGCCAGTGTGCTGGTGCATGAAGAGCTGTACCAGCGCGCCTTCGTGGTCAGCTCTTTCGGCAAGACCTACCACGTTACTGGCTGGAAGACCGGCTATGTGGTGGCGCCGCCGGCGTTGACCGCCGAACTGCGCAAGATCCACCAGTACGTCAACTTCTGCGGGGTGACGCCGCTGCAGTTCGGTCTGGCCGAGTTCATGGCCGCGCATCCGGAACATGTCGAGGAGTTGCCGGCTTTCTATCAGGCCAAGCGCGATCTGTTCTGCGGTTTGCTGGCCGACTCGCGCTTCACCTTCATCCCTGCGCCGGGCACCTATTTCCAACTGGCCGACTATTCGGCCATCCGCCCGGATCTGGACGACGTGGCCATGGCCGAGTGGCTGACCCGCGAGCACGGCGTGGCGGCGATCCCGGTTTCGGTGTTCTACCAGTCGGCGCCCAGGGACCTGCGTCTGGTGCGCTTCTGCTTTGCCAAGCGCGAGGAAACCCTGCGCCAGGCCGCCGAGAAGCTTTGCGCCGTCTGAGCGCCTACCGATTCCCGATGCATCGAAATGAGCAACAGACCCGATCTCGAACTGGCGCTGATTCAGACCACCTTGGCCTGGCACGATCCGGCCGCCAACCGCGAGCATTTCCAGACGCTGCTGGAGCGGGCACGTGGCGCCGATCTGGTGATCCTGCCGGAGATGTTCAGCACAGGTTTTTCCATGGAGTCGGCCGAGCTGGCCGAGCCCGAGGACGGCCCGAGCAGTATCTGGTTGCTTGAGCAGGCGCAGGCTGTCGGCGCGGTGATCTGCGGCAGCCTGATCATCCGAACTGCCGACGGCAGTTATCGCAATCGCCTGCTGTGGGCGCGCCCGGATGGTTCATTGGCGCAGTACGACAAGCGTCATCTGTTTCGCATGGCTGGCGAGCACAAGCATTACAGTGCCGGGGATCAGCAGGTGGTGCTGGAGCTCAAGGGCTGGCGAGTGCGCCCGCTGATCTGCTACGACCTGCGTTTTCCGGTATGGAGCCGCGACGCGGCTGGTACCGATCTGCTGCTGTATACCGCCAACTGGCCGGGCGCCAGACGCCACCACTGGAATCGTCTGCTACCGGCCCGTGCCATCGAGAACCTGTGCTATGTCGCGGCTGTGAACCGTGTCGGCGAGGACGGCAAGGGCCACGGCTATACTGGCGACTCCCAGGTACTGGATTTCCAGGGCGAGACGCTAATGGCTGCAGGCGTCGCTGATGGTGTGTTCCGTGCCAGGCTGTCGAGTGAGGCTTTGACTGCCTACCGAGAGCGTTTTCCGGCACACCTGGATGCCGATACCTTCACCATGAATTGATCAGGAGCGACACGACATGGATGTACAACAGAGCAATCCTTTCCAGCCTCCTCAGGCCGATCTGCAGCAGGCCGCCGCTACTCAGTTACCGCTTTACAGCGTTGCCGGCGTTGGCCTGGCGACCTTCATCGGTACGCCGCTGGCCGGTGCCTGGCTGCTGGCGCATAACCTGCAACTGCTCGGCCAGGCGCATCGCGTGGCAATGGTCTGGGGCATTTCCGTCGCTCTCCTGCTGGCCACGCTGGTCCTGGCTTTCGTCCTGCCGGAAGAGGTGCCAGCCATGCCTTTCGCCATCGCACAACTGATGGCGATGATCATGCTGGCGAAGAACCTGATGGAAGCCGACCTCAAGCAGCATCTCGAGGCCGGTGGTGCGTTCCTTTCCAACTGGCGGGCGGCGGGTATCGGCCTGCTGTTCACCATCGGGCTGGTTGTACTGATGTTCGCGGTGTTGATGCTATTCGAGATCTGAGGTTTCCCGGGGTTCATCCCGGGGACGTCTACATACAAAAACGCCGGGCATTGCCCGGCGTTCTGCATTCAGTGCTGCTGGCTGGATCAGGCCGCTTGCGACTCGGCCTGGCTCAGGGCGCGATTCAGTGCACTGAACAGGGCACGGAAGCTGGCCGTGGTCAGGTTCTCGTCGATGCCGATGCCGTGCAGAGCGCGGCCGCCGTTGACGCGCAGCTCGATGTAGGCTGCAGCCTTGGCATTGGTACCGGCGCCGATGGCATGTTCGCTGTAATCCATGACCTCGATGGCAACCGGCAGGGCGGCGGCCAGCGCTTCCAGCGGGCCCTTGCCGATACCGCGCCAGTGATGGTTCTCACCGCCTTTGACGACTTCCACGTCTACTGCGCTGGTACCGTTCTCTTCCTGCAGACGATGGCCTTTCAGGCTGTACGGGCTGTTTGCTTGCAGGTACTCGGTTTCGAGCAGCTTGTAAATTTGAGCGGCAGTCATCTCCAGACCGAGGCGGTCGGTTTCGCGCTGGACCACCTGGCTGAACTCGATCTGCATGCGGCGTGGCAGGCTGATGCCGTATTCCTGCTCGAGCAGGAAGGTGATGCCGCCCTTGCCGGACTGGCTGTTGACGCGGATCACCGCCTCGTAGTCGCGGCCGATGTCGGCCGGGTCGATCGGCAGGTACGGCACTTCCCAGATCGCGTCCGGCTTCTGCTGGGCGAAGCCCTTGCGGATGGCATCCTGGTGCGAGCCGGAGAACGCGGTGTGCACCAGATCGCCAGCGTAGGGGTGGCGCGGGTGAACCGGAATCTGGTTGCAGTCTTCGACTACCTTGCGCACGGCATCGATGTCGGAGAAGTCCAGTTGTGGGTCGACGCCCTGGGTGTAGAGGTTCAACGCCAAGGTCACCAGGCAGACGTTGCCGGTGCGCTCGCCGTTGCCGAACAGGCAACCTTCGACGCGATCGGCGCCGGCCATGATGGCCAGTTCCGAAGCGGCGACGCCGGTGCCGCGGTCGTTATGGGTGTGCACGCTGATCAGCACGCTGTCGCGCTTGTTCACGTGGCGACCGAACCATTCCACCTGGTCGGCATAGTTGTTCGGCGTGGCGCACTCGATGGTAGCCGGCAGGTTGAGGATCAGCGGGTTCGCCGGGGTCGGCTGGAACACGTCGATCACTGCGTTGCACACCTCGACGGCGAAGTCGGTCTCGGTGCTGCTGAACACTTCGGGCGAGTACTCGAAGCCCCACTGGGTTTCCGGCGCGGCTTCGGCCAGGCGCTTGATGGTCCTGCCGGCGGCGACGGCAATGGCTTTGACGCCGGCCTTGTCCTGGTTGAAGACGATCTTGCGGAAGCTCGGCGCGCAGGCGTTGTAGTAGTGGACGATGGCACGCTTGGCGCCCTTGAGCGATTCGAAGGTGCGCTCGATGAGGTCGTCACGGGCCTGGGTCAGTACCTGGATGGTCACGTCATCCGGAATATGGCCGCCTTCGATCAATTCGCGGACGAAGTCGAAATCGGTTTGCGAAGCGGAGGGGAAGCCCACTTCGATTTCCTTCAGGCCTACGGCGACCAGGCACTTGAAGAAGCGCATCTTCTTCTCGGCATCCATCGGCTCGATCAGCGACTGGTTGCCGTCACGCAGGTCGGTGGACAGCCAGATCGGTGCCTTGTCGATGATCTTGTCCGGCCAGGTGCGATCCGGAATCTGAATCTGAGTGAAGGGGCGGTACTTCTTCGATGGGTCTTTGAGCATGGTCATGGTGAAAATCCTAGAGTTCAGACGCCCTGGTCTGGAAGAACGAATCGGCAGTCGACGATGGCCGGATGGCCTCAGGAACTCAGCCCCGCAGTCGCGGGCTGACCAGGCGTAGGCAGCGATGTTGCCGGAGCAGGATGAGGGTGTGTGCGATGTTCATGCTGCTAACCCTATTGATCTTGATAAAGGCTGGCAAGCATTGCGTAAAAATTGGTAGGAGCTATCGTTCACTGCATTTATGCGATGTTTAATAGCGGTTTTGGCTTTTTAATCGAATAAATATTGCGCGCGGGTTTTTGAAGGTCAGAAGGCCGGTATGCCGGCCTTCGCCTCAAGCTCACGCAGGATTATACGACCAGGCTGGGACGCAGTTCGCGCATGTCCGCACCGCTCGGGTGCTGGAACACACGCAGGCCGAACTCGGGGAGGATGGCCAGCAGGTGATCGAAGATGTCCGACTGAATGCCCTCGTAGTCATTCCAGGCCACGGTATTGGTGAAACAGTAGATCTCCAGTGGCAGGCCGTCGGCGGTCGGGCTGAGCTGGCGCACCAGCAACGTCATGTTCTGGTGGATATTCGGATTGTGGCGCAGGTAGTGCTCGACGTAGGCGCGGAAACTGCCGATGTTGGTGATGCGCCGGGTGTTGACCGGCTCCTTGCCATGTTCGGCCAGTCTGGCATTCCAGTCCTGCAGCTCCTGATCCTTGCGGTCGAGGTACTCGTCGAGCAGCATGAAGCGGCGCAGGCGGGCGATTTCCTCGTCGCTGAGGAAGTGCACGCTGGTCTGATCCAGATACAGCGCACGCTTGATCCGGCGGCCGCCTGACTCCTGCATGCCGCGCCAGTTCTTGAACGGGTCGCTGATGAAGCGCTTGGTCGGAATGGTGGTGATGGTCTTGTCCCAGTTCTGCACCTTGACCGTATGCAGGGCGATGTCGATCACGTCGCCGTCGGCGTTGAGCTGGGGCATCTCGATCCAGTCGCCGACACGGATGATGTCGCTGGAGGAAATCTGCACGCTGGCCACCAGCGACAGCAGGGTGTCCTGGAAGATCAGCATCAGTACCGCGGCCATGGCCCCCAGGCCGGACAGCAGGATCAGCGGCGAACGATCAATCAGCGCAGCCACCATCAGGATTGCCGCAATGGCGAAGATGGCGATCTTGATCACCTGCAGGTAGCCCTTTATCGGCTTCAGGTGAGCGCTGGGGCGGCGCTGATAGAGGGTGTTGAGGATGTCCAGCAGGGCGCCGATGGCCAGTGCGATGGTCAGTACGATGAAGGCGCCGCAGACGTTCCGGGTTACTGTCACCACAGCTTCAGGCATACCCGGTACCACGGCCACGCCGGAGGACAGCACCAGCGCCGGCACGATGTTGGACAGGCGCTTGATGATGCCGCTTTCCTTGATCTGGCCGTGACGCCCTAGAGCCGTTGCGCCGACGACGCGGTAGATGGCTCGTACCAGAATGCGCTTTACGATCCAGTTCGACAGCCAGGCAGCGATTATCAGCGCGAGCGTGGCGGTAAGCGTGAGCAGTTGTGGCTGTGTGTTCAGCCATTCCATCCAGTTGTTGAGCTCATTTGGCATTTCCGACTCCGGAACAGGCAGGGGAAGGGCCGACCCTACAGGGCCGGCCATTTGGGCGCCGATACGCTAGCAAAGATACGCGCCCAACCCAAACGGCAACTGTTGCAGCGCGCATCCGTTCAGGGTTTGAACGCGCCGATGAAGATGGCCGGGTCGACCCGTGCATCGTTGAGGCTGACGTTCCAGTGCAGATGCGGGCCGGTGGCACGACCGGTGGCGCCGACCTTGCCGACATGGCCGCCTCGGGCAATCTCGTCGCCGAGTTTCACGTCGATCTCCGAGAGGTGGCAGAACATGCTGATCAGCCCCTGGCCGTGATCGAGAAACACCGTCTTGCCGTTGAAGAAGTAGTCGCCGATCAGAATCACCTTGCCGGCCGCCGGCGCCTTGATCGATGTGCCGCGGTTGGCCGCGAAATCCAGCCCCGAGTGCGGGTTGCGTTCCTCACCGTTGAAGAACCGACGCAGGCCGAAGGGACTCGACAGTGGCCCGCTCACCGGTTTGTCGAACAGCAGATTGCTCGGCTGGCGCGCACTGAACTGCTGGTAGGCGCGGGTCTGTTCGGCCAGTTCGCGCTCGATGCGTTTCAGGTTGGCGGCGTTCGGCGTGACCTGCTGCTGATTCTTGATGGTGATGCGCTGCTCGGCGTAGTGCTTGGCGCCGACCTGGAAGGTCAGGCGGCCGTTGCCCTCGACCTCCACCTGCTGAGTACCGGGCTTGGCGCTGAGTGGAATGCCGATGATGGCGATCCAGCGCTGGCCGTCTTCATGCACGGTGAGCACCGGCTTGCCCTGGTAGCGCACCTTCGGTGCCTGCGCCGGGTTGCCCAGATCGACCACCGCCACGCCACCCGGTACCGGTTTGTTCAGCAGGCGGGTAATGAAACCTTCGGCGTGGGCGGGCAGGGCGAGAAGCAGGGCCAGCAGGCCGGTGAGCAGTTTCGTGCGGGTCAGGCTGTACATCGGTCTCAATCCAGCAGCGACAGCGTCGCGGGTTGCATGTGGTTGTCTTCGACACGCACGTCCAGTTCGCCTTCGCTCAGGCGTGCCTTGAGGCGCTGGCCTGGCTGGGTCTGTGCGGCGCTGCGCACGGCTTGGCCGCGCTCGTCGAGGAGGATGCTGTAGCCACGGCCGAGGGTGGCCAGAGGGCTGACGATCTGCAGTTGCGCGGCCAGTGCAGCCAGTTGCTGGCGCTGGCTTCGCAGTTGAGCCTGCATGGCGCGCGGCAGGCGGGCGGCCAGGCCGTCCAGGCGCTGACGCAACAGGGCCAGGCCCCGCCCCGGATGTTGGGCGGCCAGGCGGGCGTCGATGCGGGCCAGGCGTTCGCGCTGATTGGTGAGCTGCTGGTTGAAGGCGCGGCGCAGGCGCATGTCCAGGTCGTCCAGGCGCTGGGCCTGCTGGCGCAGGCGCTCGCCGGGGTGGCGCAGACGCCGGCTGGTGCCTTCCAGGCGCAGGCGTTCGCGGGCCAGGCGGCCTTGCATGTGCAAGACCAGGCGGCGTTTCAGGTTGTGCAGGCGCTGCACCAGTTCGCTGCTGTCCGGAGCCAGCAGTTCGGCGGCGGCCGAGGGCGTCGGTGCGCGCACATCGGCGACGAAGTCGGCGATGGACACGTCCGTCTCGTGGCCCACGGCGCTGACGATGGGCGTGACGCAGGCGGCGACGGCGCGGGCCACGGCCTCCTCGTTGAAGCACCACAGGTCCTCCAGCGAGCCGCCGCCACGGGCCAGTATCAGCGCGTCGAAACCCTGCTCATCGGCGTGTTGCAGGGCACGGACGATCTGCACAGTGGCTTCGCGGCCCTGCACGGCGGTGGGGATCAGGTTCAGCTCTACCTGCGGCGCGCGGCGGCGGAACACGCTGATGATGTCGCGGATCACCGCGCCGGTGGGGGAGGTGACGATGCCGATGCGTTTCGGATGGGCGGGCAGGGTGATCTTGCGTTCGGTAGAGAACAGACCCTCGGCGCCGAGTTTCTCCTTCAACGCCTCGAAGGCCAGGCGCAGGGCACCGTCACCGGCCGGTTCGACCGCGTCGAGAATCAACTGGTAGTCGCCGCGGCCTTCGAACAGCGAGACCTTGCCGCGTACCTTCACCGCCAGGCCATCGCGCAGCGCCTGGCGCACGCGCGCGGCGTTCTGCCGGAATAGCGCGCAGCGTACCTGGGCCTGGCTGTCTTTCAGAGTGAAATAGATGTGGCCCGAGGCTGGGCGGGCGAGGTTGGAGATCTCCCCCTCGACCCAGATGCCGGAAAACACGTCCTCCAGCAGCAGACGCGCGCGGTTGTTGAGCTGGCTGACGCTGAGCACTTCGCGGTCGAGGTTCAGGCGCTGGAATGGGTCTTTGATCATGGGGCCGAATGATAAGCGGACTCGACGGCAGGTGCGACCGCATCATCGAGCAGGCGCCCCAGCAGCCAGGCGGCGACCGGACGCAGCTGGCGCTGGCGCGACCAGACCGCATCGACCCGCAGCTGGCGCGGCCAGCCGGGCAGTTGCAACTCCTGCAGTTGCCCGCCGCCATGGTTGGCGACCAGCTCGCGCGGTAGTGCTGCCCAACCGAAACCGAGCGCGGCCATTTCCAGCAGCAACAGAAAGTCCGGCGCTGACCAGCATCGGCCGCCGCTGCCGGGCAGATCGTCGGACGGCATTTCACTGGTGGCCACGCTGGTCAGGCGCAGCACGCGCCAATTGGCCAGGTCATCGGTGCTGAGCGATTGCAGCTTCGCCAATGGATGCTGTCGCGCCACGAACAGGCCGAACTCGGCGTTGCCGGCAACGCTGGCGTGAGCGATATCGGGCGGGTAGGACGGCTGCGCAGCCAGCAGACCCAGGTGCGCACGGCCCTGACTGACCAGGTCCAGCACATCGGCGTGCTCGGCGATCAGGCACTCGAACTCCAGATCGGGAAAGCGCTGGTCCAGTTCCATCAGGCGCGCTTGGTATTGCTTGGGCTGATAGGCGTCCGACAGGGCCAGGGTCAACTTCGCTTCCTGGCCTCGAGCCAGACTGGCGGCATGGCGGGCGAGGCGGTCGCCGGCGGCCAGCACCTGCTCGGCGTGGGCCAGAAGGCTGCTGCCGGCTTCGGTCAGTTGCAGCCGGCGTGGGCCACGTTCGAACAGTTCCACACCAAGGTCGAGCTCCAGGCGTGCCACAGCTTCGCTGATGGTCGACTGGCTCTTGCCCAGGCGCCGCGCGGCAGCGCTGAGTGAGCCGCAACTGGCGGCCTGGGCGAACGCCTGGAGAGAATCGGTAGAGGGATTCATATCGGTTTTTCCGATGGCAGCTGGTTTGTTGGCAGCCGTAAAGCCGATGATCATAGCGTCCATCGCATTCCTTCACGAGGTTTCCTTCGATGACTCAGTCCTTGCAGCGTTCCCTGTGGGAGCGGGCCGGCCATGCGCTGGCCTTCGAGTGCATTGCGATCGGTATCTGTGCGCCGACCCTGGCCTGGCTGATGGACAAGCCGTTGGGCCAGATGGGTGTGCTGACGCTGATGTTCGCCACCGTCGCCATGCTCTGGAACATGCTGTTCAACTACCTGTTCGATCAGGCCCAGCGACGCATGGGCTTTCATCGCGGGCTCAAGGTCCGTCTGTACCACGCATTGCTGTTCGAGATCGGCCTGGTTCTGGTGCTGGTGCCACTGGCTGCATGGTGGCTGTCGATCAGCCTGTGGGCAGCGTTCTGGCTGGACATCGGCCTGATCCTGTTCTTCCTGCCTTATACGGTGGTATTCAATTGGGGTTATGACGTCCTGCGGGCGCGCTGGGTGGCGCGCTCGCAGGCCTCAGTGGCCGATCAGGCGTGTCGCGAGGCTTGATTTGCTGGCGACAGCGCCTAAGCTGCCGGCTCTTTTCATTGCTGCTGCCTGATCGCCATGACTGCTCAACTGATTCTCGTCCCGCAGATATCCAGCCTGCCCGCCCATGAGGAAAAGGCGCGGTCCATGCTGCGCTGGCTGGCCAAGCGGGAAATCGTCGAAGCGCTGCCAACCACCTGTGGTCAGGGCGGTAACGGCATGGCTTACGCCATCGGGCCGGGCGCGCGGCGCATCGCCCTGCGGCCCGAGTTGCTGCCTTATGGCCAGGTGCATAACGGTCTGGAAATCATCACCCACCGCTGCATCTATATGCCCACGCGGGGCTTTCTGGAGGAGGCCGGTTGCCCTGAGTGCCGCAAGGAGGTGGGCGTACCCCTGTTCGACAGCCTTGAGGAATGGTGGCCCGGGGAAACCGACAACTTCACCTGCCCGGAATGCGGGCATGAAGATGACATCAATGGTTTCCTGTTCCTGCAGCCCTGCGGATTTTCCAACCTGGGCTTCATCTTCAACGGGTGGGTGGAGGCCGGATTGCGTCCGGCGTTCGTCGAGGAGTTCGGCGAACGCCTGGGCTTTGCCCTGAGGCAGGTGCGGGTCGACGATCCGGCCTGAAAAGCCGCGTTTGACGAAAGCTTTGCATTGAGTGCGGCGAGGTCGCTGGGTATAATGCCGCGCTTCTTATTTTCCCGCTCGGGAGCCCGCCCATGCTGCGCATCAGCCAAGAAGCACTCACTTTCGACGACGTCCTGCTCATTCCCGGTTATTCCGAGGTATTGCCCAAGGATGTCAGCCTGAAGACCCGCCTGACCCGCGGCATCGAACTGAACATTCCGCTGCTGTCCGCTGCCATGGACACGGTCACCGAGGCGCGTCTGGCCATCGCCATGGCTCAGGAAGGCGGCATTGGCATCATCCACAAGAACATGACCATCGAGCAGCAGGCTGCCGAGGTGCGCAAGGTCAAGCGCTTCGAGTCCGGCGTGGTGAAGGATCCGATCACCATCGAGGCTGATGCCACTGTCGGTGACCTGTTCGACATCACCCGCCAGCACAACATTTCCGGCGTGCCGGTGCTGCACCATGGTGACCTGGTGGGCATCGTCACCTCCCGCGACGTGCGCTTCGAAAGCCGTATGGACGCCAAGGTGCGTGAAGTCATGACGCCGAAGGAGCGTCTGGTCACCGTCAAGGAAGGCGAAGACAAGGACGCCGTGCGCAAGCTGCTGCACAAGCACCGCATCGAGCGCGTACTGATCGTCGATGACCAGTACCGCCTCAAGGGCATGATGACCGTCAACGACATCGAGAAGGCCAAGGCCTACCCGCTGGCCAGCAAGGACGAGCATGGCCGTCTGCGCGTCGGCGCGGCCGTCGGCACCGGTGCCGATACCGGCGACCGCGTTGCCGCACTGGTCGCCGCCGGTGTTGACGTGATCATCGTCGATACCGCTCACGGTCACTCCAAGGGCGTGATCGACCGCGTGCGCTGGGTCAAGCAGAACTTTCCGGAAGTTCAGGTAATCGGCGGCAACATCGCCACCGGCGAGGCCGCCAAGGCTCTGGCCGAGGCTGGCGCTGATGGCGTCAAGGTCGGTATCGGCCCGGGCTCGATCTGCACCACCCGCATCGTTGCCGGCGTCGGCGTACCGCAGATCAGTGCCGTGGCCAATGTGGCTGCTGCCCTGGAAGGTACTGGCGTACCGCTGATCGCCGACGGCGGCATCCGCTTCTCCGGTGACCTGTCCAAGGCCATCGTCGCTGGCGCCTCCGCCGTGATGATCGGTTCGATGCTGGCTGGTACCGAAGAGGCTCCGGGCGAAGTCGAACTGTTCCAGGGCCGTTCCTACAAGGCCTACCGCGGCATGGGCTCGCTGGGCGCCATGGCTCAGGCTCAGGGTTCTTCCGACCGCTACTTCCAGGACTCCTCGGCCGGTGCCGAGAAGCTGGTGCCGGAAGGCATCGAAGGCCGCGTACCGTACAAGGGCGCGATGAGCGCCATCGTCCACCAGCTGATGGGCGGCCTGCGCGCCTCCATGGGTTACACCGGCTGCGCTACCATCGACGAGATGCGTACCAAGCCGCAGTTCGTCCGCATCACCGGTGCCGGCATGGCCGAGTCGCATGTCCATGACGTGCAGATCACCAAGGAAGCGCCGAATTACCGGGTTGGTTGATTCGCCGCAATATACGAATAACGGGGCTGTTCGATCAGCCCCGTGTCATTTGTGAATACCTACGAGAGACGGCCATGGCCCACGACATTCACGCCCACCGCATCCTCATTCTGGACTTCGGTTCCCAGTACACCCAACTGATCGCCCGCCGTGTGCGCGAGATCGGCGTCTATTGCGAACTGCACCCCTGGGACATGAGCGACGAGGACATCCGCGCCTTCGCTCCGCGCGGCATCATCCTTGCCGGCGGTCCGGAATCGGTGCACGAAGAGGGCAGCCCGCGTGCCCCGCAAGCCGTGTTCGACCTTGGCGTGCCGGTACTGGGGATCTGCTACGGCATGCAGACCATGGCCGAGCAGCTCGGCGGCAAGGTCGAAGGTTCCGATCTGCGTGAATTCGGCTATGCCCGTGTCGACGTGGTCGGCAAGAGCGAACTGCTGGCCGGCATCGAAGACCATGTCGATGCCGATGGCGTGTTCGGTCTCGATGTCTGGATGAGTCACGGCGACAAGGTCACCCGTCTGCCGGAAGGCTTCCACATCCTTGCCAGTACCCCGAGCTGCCCGATTGCCGCCATGTGCGACGACTCCCGCCACTACTACGGCGTGCAGTTCCACCCGGAAGTGACTCACACCAAGCAGGGTGGGCGCATCCTGTCGCGCTTCGTGCTGGAAATCAGCGGCTGCGAAGCCCTATGGACCCCGGCCAACATCGTCGAAGACGCCGTTGCCGCCGTGCGTGCCCAGGTCGGCGACGCCAACGTGCTGCTCGGCCTGTCCGGTGGCGTGGACTCCTCGGTGGTTGCGGCGCTGCTGCACAAGGCCATTGGCGATCAGCTGACCTGCGTGTTCGTCGACAACGGCCTGCTGCGTCTGCACGAAGGTGACCAGGTGATGGCCATGTTCGCCGAGAACATGGGCGTCAAGGTGATCCGCGCCAACGCCGAGGAGCAGTTCCTCTCCAACCTGGCTGGCGAAGCCGACCCGGAGAAGAAGCGCAAGATCATCGGCCGCACCTTCATCGACGTGTTCGATGCCGAAGCCAGCAAGCTGGACAACATCAAGTTCCTCGCTCAGGGCACCATCTACCCGGACGTGATCGAGTCCGCTGGCGCCAAGAGCGGCAAGGCCCACGTGATCAAGAGCCACCACAACGTCGGTGGCCTGCCGGAGGAAATGAACCTCAAGCTGGTCGAGCCGCTGCGTGAACTGTTCAAGGACGAAGTGCGCAAGATCGGCCTGGAGCTCGGTCTGCCCTACGACATGGTCTACCGCCACCCGTTCCCGGGTCCGGGTCTGGGCGTGCGCATCCTTGGTGAGGTGAAGAAGGAATACGCCGACCTGCTGCGTCGTGCCGACCACATCTTCATCGAGGAACTGCGCAAGGCCGACTGGTACCACAAGACCAGCCAGGCCTTCGTGGTGTTCCAGCCGGTGAAGTCGGTTGGCGTGGTTGGTGATGGTCGTCGCTACGCCTGGGTCGTCGCCCTGCGTGCCGTTGAAACCGTGGACTTCATGACCGCACGCTGGGCGCACCTGCCCTACGAGCTGCTGGAGACCGTCAGCGGCCGCATCATCAATGAGATCGAAGGCATCTCCCGCGTTACCTACGACGTGTCGAGCAAGCCGCCAGCGACCATCGAGTGGGAGTGATCCCGCAGCGCTGCATGAAAAAACCGGCCTAGGCCGGTTTTTTCATGCCTGCCTGCTTTCAGCCTTGCAGCAGAGACAGCGTGCCTGTGAGTGTGAACATGCTCAGGCTTAGAAAAGCGATCAGCAGCAGGCGTCTGTCCTGACGAATCTGGCTGGTGAGGATCGCCTTGCGCTGCTGCCAGTCTGGCAATGGTAATCCAGCGATCTTCCAGTAACTGGCGCCAATCCTCATCGCTCAGCCAGCAGGCGACATGATGCGCGGGCAGGTCCAGTGCGGGGAATAGCTCCTCGCATGTCAGCGGTCCCAGGGATATCTGAAAGCGCTGCCCATGGCGTTCGCAATCTAGCTCCAGGCGCACTTGTGGGCGGGTGTCCTTAACGTCGAGGTCCTCGGGGTCGGGTGTGAAAATTTCATAAGCGGTAATTTGCGCCGTACCAGGGCGTAGTAGCGCCCGGCGGATTTTTTCCCAAAGCAGCCGCACGAGTTTGTAGCTGCCCCAGGCGGAGAAGGCGAAAAGCAGCAGGCTGACCAGCCACAGCAGGGCGCAGAGCAGGATGATGAGTGCGATTGCCATCAGTACCCTGCCAGCACCATCGGCGCGGTTTCCCAGATCATGTAGCCCATGATCATCAGCATGATCGCGGCGAAGGGCGATGCGGCGTCCGGTGATTCAGGGGTGGCATCGGCCGGGTTCGCCTTGGGAACGTAGAGCAGAAAGGTTCCTGCCTGCTGGTTGAGCTCGACATGCTTCTGGTTGAGTACGAGATGTTCCACTTCGTAGGTGCGCTGTTCGTACTCGTAATGCAAGCGATAGATGGGCTTGAGGGTGACCATCGTGGTTTTGCCAATGCTGATGCGTGCGTTGACGAACTTCTGATCGATGATCGCCGCTTTTACGATGTCGTGCGGACGACTCAACCGGTAGCAATCATTCCAGATCATTTCCCCAAGCCCAGCCATGAGTCCGATCCACATGAGCAGGACCCAGGGGATTATCGCGACCATCATGATGACCAGGGGGGCTCGAAGAAGAAACTGTCCATGTTCGGGTGAGCATTCCTGTGAATTGCCCGGCGATTCTAAACCGGTCGGTGGCTCCCCATCTGAGCGATGTCTCGCACTGGTCGCCGCGGCAATTTGTCTTGCCTGGATGCTCGTCGGGCTGTCCATGAAAATGAGAAGATACCTCAATTGGGTTGCGAACTGCCGAGGATGAAGATGTCATTTACCCGCAGACAGGTGCTGGCCGGTCTGGCTGGCCTGGGTGTAGCCGGGCTGGGCGTTGGGGGTGTGCGTTACTGGCTGGGACGTCCGGAGAATATCGCCAGCCACGACTACGAGCTGATCGCCGCGCCGCTGGATCTGGAGCTGGTGCCCGGGCATATGACGGCGGCCTGGGCCTATGGCGGCCAGGCTCCGGGGTTGGAGTTGCGCTGCCGCCAGGGCGAGCGGCTACGGGTACGCTTTATCAATCGGCTCGAGGTCGATACCACCATCCACTGGCACGGCATCCGTCTGCCCCTGGAGATGGATGGTGTCCCCTATGTTTCGCAACTGCCGGTCAAACCGGGCGAGTACTTCGACTACGACTTCATCTGCCACGACGCCGGCAGCTTCTGGTACCACCCGCATACCGCCAGCGCCGAGCAACTGGGGCGCGGCCTGGTCGGGCCGCTGATCGTCGAGGAGCGCGAGCCGACCGGCTTCCGTCATGAGCGCACGCTGAGCCTGAAGACCTGGCACATCGACGAGCAGGGCGCCTTCACCGAGTTTCTGGTGCCGCGTCTGGCGGCGCGCGAAGGTACGCGCGGACGACTGACCACCATCAACGGCGAGCCCAACCCGACCTTGGAACTGCCGGCAGGGCAGGTGGTGCGACTGCGCCTGATCAATGTCGACAACACCATCACCTACCGCCTCAACCTGCCGGGCGGCAATGCGCGCATCTATGCGCTGGATGGCAATCCGGTGCAGCCGCGGCCGCTGGGCAAGGAGTACTGGCTGGGGCCGGGCATGCGCATCGACCTGGCGCTGAAGGTGCCTGCAGTCGGCAAGGAGCTGTCGCTACGCAATGGTCCGCTGCGCCTGGCGACCCTGAAGGGTGTTGCCAATGACGAAGTCGCAGGGGACTGGCCGCCACCGCTGCCGGCCAACCCGATTGCCGAACCGGATCCGGCGCGCGCCGAGACACTGCGTTTCAACTTCGAGTGGGCGGCAGTGCTGTCCGGCGATGTCGAGCGTGGCGGCAGCTACAAGTACTGGCAGATCAACGGACAGGCCTGGGACATCAACGACAGGACCTGTGCCGATCGCCCGATCGCGACGCTGAAGAAGGACGGCCACTACGTTTTCGTGCTGCGCAACATGGCGCAGTACCAGCACCCCATCCATCTGCACGGCATGACCTTCAAGGTGCTGGGTTCTGATCGGCGCAAGATCATCCCCTATTTCACCGATACCTATCTGCTGGGCAAGAACGAGACCGCGCGCATCGCCTTCGTCGCCGATAATCCCGGTGTGTGGATGTTCCATTGTCACGTGATCGACCATATGGAAACGGGGCTGATGGCGGCGATCGAAGTGGTGTAGTGCATTGTCCGTGGGCGAACTACCGATAGAAGCTTGATCCAATTGCTCGACAGCGGAAAAGCTTTTACTAGTCTGTTTCAGTAGGGCGTTTCGCCCATGCTTCCAGGAAGGGGGACTCATGAAGGATATGCACTTAATTTCCGCCGCGCTGCTGCTCGGTGTCGCGGGCCTGTCAACTGCAGAAGCGAGTTCAATGAACGAGCATTCGGCAGCCCACGACTGGTCGGGCGCGTATCTCGGCTTTCACCTCGGCTACGGCTGGGGAGGAGCTGATTTCAAAGACGGTACCTACAACGGAGGAGTGGCTCCCTTTCCCGTGGTTAATTGGGATGCAGACGCCAACGGCGCTCTGATGGGGCTTTAGGCAGGCTACAACTGGCAGCGCGGCAGCCTTGTCTGGGGCTTGGAAGGCGAAGTCGGCTACCTCGATATCGATGAACGCAAACTCCAGCCTGGACTCGATCCGTTTGGCGATCCGTACGATGCCAGTGGCACGGTCGACAGCGACTGGTATGCGGGCCTCGGCATTCGAGTCGGGTATGCATTGGAGCGCACACTTCTCTACGCAAAGCTGGGTGGGGTCTACTCCAGAGCAGAGGTCGGCTTCATCGACCAGTGCATCACGGGTTCCTGCGGCACTGGGCTCATCGACATTTCGCAGCGTGTCGGCTGGGGTTACCAGCTCGGGGCTGGTCTTGAGTATGCGCTGGCGGAGAGTTGGACGGTCAAGGCCGAGTACACCTACATGGATTTCGGCAGTACGACCATTCGCGGAACGGCGGAAGGTGTCGGTTATGCAGGCCGCTCGTTCAAGGTCGATGCCGATCTGGCGCTGCACTCACTCAAGGTGGGGATGAACTACCGGTTCTGACTGCCTTATCTGCATTTGCCGTTACTGACCCGGCAGGCCGGGTCGGTAACGCGCAGTCGCTGCCATTTCGGCGCAGGCGTGCATGACAGCACCGCTGTCGCCATCCAATTTGTGTAGCCGGGTAAGCTCGAAAAGTCCTGCGAGCGTTTGTAAACTCTGCGCGCTCCGAATGCCTGCCTGGATAGCGTGCAATGAAAACACCGCAGATCATCGACCGCTCGCGTGACGAGCATTTCATGCGTCTGGCGCTGACGCAGGCGCGCCTGGGCTCCGAGCAGGGTGAAGTGCCGGTCGGTGCCGTGCTGGTACAGGACGGCGAAGTAGTGGGCCAGGGCTTCAACTGCCCGATCCTGCGTCACGACCCCAGCGCTCATGCCGAAATGGTGGCGATACGCGCAGCGGCGCAAAGTGTGCAGAATTATCGACTGCCCGGCAGCACTCTGTATGTCACGCTGGAGCCCTGCAGCATGTGCGCCGGCCTGATCGTGCATGCCCGCATCGCCCGTGTGGTGTTCGCGGCTACTGAGCCGCGTGCAGGCATAGCGATCAGCCAGGGGCAGTTCTTCGATCAGCATTTTCTCAACCATCGCGTGCTGGTGGAGGGGGGATTGCTGGCCGAGGAGAGTGGGGCGCTGCTGAAAGAATTCTTCAAGGCTCGGCGCGGCTGAGCGTCTTTAACAGGGAACGATCATGAATAAAGGAATGCTGAGCCTGCTGGCACTGTTGTTTTCTCCGGTGGTCGCTGCGCAGCCCGAGGTGTATCTGGTTGCCAGCGTGCAATTGGGTGGCTCCAACCTCGCGCAGAGCATTTTTCTGCACGAGCCGCAGATCACCACGCTGGAGGAGTGCCAGGAGGCCGTGCGTGTGGGGCAGCGTGATCGCGACTGGCAGCGCTATCACCACATCTTCATGCGGGATCGTTTTCAGGGGTTCACCGGCCATCTGGATTACCGCTGCGTGTTCAGTGCTCAGCGTTTCAGTGGCTGGAATGATCGCGCGCGCTATAACCAGCCTTACCTGATCAGCATCGATGAGCAGGCCAACCTGCAGGTCGAACGGGTATCCAGTCAGGCGCAGTGCGCCACGCGTTTGAAAGCGCTGCCTGCGGCGCGCCAGGCCATCAGTCGCTGTGCGGCGGGTAATCAGCTCTTGCTGTAGGCAGTTACAGTGGTGGGGTTTGTTCGTCGGGCTTGCGCTTGTCGATACCGGGGAAGTGGATACCGCTCTCGGCCACTTGCGTACCTTCCAGCTGCGGCTGCGTCACCCAGGTGAGGATGTCGTAGTAGCGGCGGATGTTGCGCACGAAATGCACCGGCTCGCCGCCACGGGCATAGCCATATCGGGTTTTGCTGTACCACTGCTTCTGCGACAGGCGCGGCAGAATCTTCTGCACGTCGGACCATTTATTCGGGTCCAGGCCTTCGGCTTCGGTCAGCTTGCGCGCATCTTCCAGATGACCACCGCCGATGTTGTAGGCGGCCAGGGCGAACCAGGTGCGGTCCGGTTCGGCGATGCTTTCCGGCAGTTGCTGATGCACTTGGATGAAGTAGCGTGCGCCCCCTTCGATGCTCTGCTTGGGGTCGAGACGGTTGGAGACGCCGACCGACTGGGCGGTTCGCTGGGTCAGCATCATCAGGCCGCGCACGCCTGTCTTGGAGGTGGCATTAGGTTGCCACAGCGACTCCTGATAGCCCATGGCTGCCAGCAGACGCCAGTCGATCTGGTTGGCCTGGCCGGCCTGCCGGAACATCTTTTCGTAACGCGGCAGGCGCTGCTGCAGGTGCTGGGCGAAGGTGTAGGCGCCGACGTAGCCGAGCACGTCGACATGGCCGTAATAACGTTCCTTCAGCCGCTGCAAAGTGCCGTTGGCCTCGGCGCGCTTGAGGAAGGCGTCGATCTCCAGTAGCAGGCTGTCATCCTCGCCAGCGGCGACCGCCCAACGCATGGTGTTGGTGTCGCCCAGGTCGAAGGCAACCCGTACATTGGGGAAGTAAACCTGGTTCATCGCCAACTCGTTGGAGTCCACCAGAGTCAGATCGATCTGCCCTTCGTCGACCATGCGCAACAGGTCGACCACCTCGACGGCATCGGATACTTCGAATTGCAGGTCCGGTTGCTCCAGCTTGAGTGCTGCCAGCTGTTCGGCATGGCTGCTGCCGGCCAGTACCAGAATGCGTTTGCCGACCAGGTCCTGCGGCTTGGTCGGGCGGGGTTCGCCCTGGCGGTAAATGACCTGGGGCGTGACCTCCAGATAAGGAATCGAGAAGCGCGCCTGACGCTGGCGCTGTGCCGTGTCCACCAGGCCGGCGGCAGCCATTACCGGGCCGTTGAGGCGACCCAGGCTGGCAAACAGGTTGTCGAGGTTGTCCGCGGTTTCGATCTTCAGTTCCAGGCCGAGATCGTTGGCGAAGCGCTTGGCCAGTTCGTATTCGAAGCCGGTAGCCCCGTTGCGGTCCTGGAAGTAGGTGGAGGGGCTGTTGCGAGTGACCACGCGCAGCTCACCCTCCGCCTTTGCCTGCTCTAGTACGCTGGGCTTGGCCTCTTCGCCACAGCCAGCAAGCATCAGGAGGGTTCCAATCGCCAACAGCCCTTTGGCGCAACGCATGCGTATCGCAGGTCGTGCAAACATTGGCGCAGTATACGCAAAGCGCAGGCGGTGCCATATCTCGACAGCGCTTCGCTTCTCTGCTAACGCAATCGTCCTTTTAGAACCTGGCTACAGGTGCCGCAGGCCGCCACTTTAGGGTAGAATGCCCGGCCTCCAGCACACCCCTTCCCAGAGGCTGTTCCGACGATGTTGATCCTGCGCGGCGCTCCCGCCCTTTCCGCTTTCCGCCATGGCAAATTGCTTGAGCAACTGACCAGCAAGGTGCCGGCCGTGACCGGGCTGTACGCCGAGTTCGCGCATTTCGCCGACGTGACAGGCGTGCTCAGTGCCGATGAGGAACAAGTGCTGGCGCGATTGCTCAAGTACGGCCCGAGTGTGCCGGTGCAGGAGCCCAGCGGCAAACTGTTCCTGACCATTCCGCGTTTCGGCACCATTTCACCCTGGTCGAGCAAGGCCAGCGACATCGCCCGCAACTGCGGCCTGGCCAAGATCCAGCGTCTGGAACGTGGTATCGCCTATTACGTCAGCGGCGAATTGAGTGAGGCCGACAGTGCTGCCGTCGCCGCTCTGCTGCATGACCGCATGACCCAGCTGGTGCTGAGCAAGCTCGAAGATGCCTCCGCGCTGTTCAGCCATGCCCAGCCCAAACCGCTGACTGCCATCGACGTACTCGGTGGTGGCCGCGCCGCCCTGGAACAGGCCAACCAGGATCTGGGTCTGGCCCTCGCCGAGGACGAGATCGACTACCTCGTGAAGAGCTTCAATGACCTGGGGCGCAATCCGCACGACATCGAACTGATGATGTTCGCCCAGGCCAACTCCGAGCACTGCCGTCACAAGATCTTCAATGCCAGCTGGGATATCGACGGCGAGAGCCAGGACAAGTCGCTGTTCGGCATGATCAAGAACACCTACCAGATGCACAGTGAAGGCGTGCTGTCGGCATACAAGGACAACGCCTCGGTCATCGAGGGTTTCACCGCAGGACGTTTCTTCCCCAATCCTGAGACCCGCCAATACGGCGCGGTGCAGGAGCCGGTGCACATTCTGATGAAGGTGGAGACGCACAACCACCCGACGGCCATCGCCCCCTTCCCCGGCGCCTCCACCGGCTCCGGCGGCGAGATCCGCGATGAAGGTGCCACCGGACGCGGAGCCAAGCCGAAGGCCGGTCTGACCGGTTTCTCGGTCTCCAACCTGAACATCCCCGGTTTCCTCCAGCCCTGGGAAAAGCCCTACGGCAAGCCTGAGCGCATCGTCAGCGCGCTGGACATCATGATCGAAGGCCCCCTGGGCGGCGCCGCGTTCAACAACGAGTTCGGTCGTCCGGCGCTCAATGGCTACTTCCGTACCTTCGAGCAGGCGGTGAGCAGTCCGCGCGGTGAGGAAGTGCGCGGTTACCACAAGCCGATCATGCTTGCCGGCGGTCTCGGCAACATCCGCGAGAACCATGTGCAGAAGGGCGAGATTTCCGTCGGCGCCAAGCTGATCGTGCTCGGCGGCCCGGCCATGCTTATCGGTCTGGGCGGCGGCGCCGCATCGTCGATGGCCACCGGTGCCAGCTCTGCCGATCTGGACTTCGCCTCGGTGCAGCGCGAGAACCCGGAAATGGAACGCCGTTGTCAGGAGGTCATCGACCGCTGCTGGCAGTTGGGCGAGGCCAACCCGATCAAGTTCATTCACGACGTCGGCGCCGGCGGTATCTCCAACGCCCTGCCGGAACTGATCAATGATGGTGGTCGTGGTGGTCGTTTCGAGCTGCGCAACGTGCCCAATGACGAGCCGGGCATGGCCCCGCACGAAATCTGGTGCAACGAGTCGCAGGAGCGCTATGTGCTGTCGGTCGATGCGGCCGATTTCGAGCGTTTCCAGGCCATCTGCGAGCGCGAGCGCTGCCCCTTCGCCGTGGTCGGCGAGGCCACTGCCGAGCCGCATCTGACCGTCACCGACAGCCATTTCGACAACACTCCGGTGGACATGCCGCTGGAAGTGCTGCTGGGCAAGCCGCCGCGCATGCACCGCAGCGTCAGCCGCGAAGCGGAGCAGGGCGATGACTTCAACGCCGCCAGCGTCGATATCGAAGAAGCGCTGGGCCGTGTGCTGCGTCACCCGGCCGTGGCCAGCAAGAGCTTCCTGATCACCATCGGCGACCGCACCATCACCGGCCTTGTGGCTCGCGACCAGATGGTCGGCCCTTGGCAGGTTCCGGTGGCCGACTGCGCCGTGACTGCCACCAGCTTCGACGTCTACACCGGCGAAGCCATGGCCATGGGCGAGCGCACCCCGCTGGCGCTGCTCGACGCACCGGCATCCGGCCGTATGGCCGTTGCTGAAACCATTACCAACCTGGCTGCTGCGCGCATCGGCAAGCTCTCCGACATCAAGCTGTCGGCCAACTGGATGGCTGCCGCCGGCCATCCGGGCGAAGACGCCCGCCTGTATGACACCGTCAAGGCCGTGGGCATGGAGCTGTGCCCGCAGCTTGGCATCACCATCCCGGTGGGCAAGGACTCCATGTCCATGAAGACCCGCTGGCAGGACGAGGGCGTCGACAAGAGCGTGACCGCGCCGCTGTCGCTGGTGATCTCCGGCTTCGCCCCGGTGCAGGACATCCGCCAGACCCTGACTCCGCAGCTGCGCATGGACAAGGGCGAGACCGATCTGATCCTGATCGACCTCGGTCGCGGCCAGAATCGCATGGGCGCCTCGATCCTGGCGCAGGTCTACGCGCAGATCGGCCAGCAGGTGCCGGACCTCGACGATGCCGAAGACCTCAAGGCATTCTTCGCCGTGATCCAGGGCCTCAACGCCGATGGCCACCTGCTGGCCTACCATGATCGCTCCGACGGTGGTTTGCTGACTACCGTGCTGGAGATGGCCTTCGCCGGCCATTGCGGCCTGGCGCTGAACCTCGATGCGCTGGCTGACGATGTCTCCGAGCTGCCGGCCGTGCTGTTCAACGAGGAGCTGGGTGCGGTCATTCAGGTTCACCAGGACGTCACACCGGAAGTGCTGGCGCAGTTCAGCGCCGCCGGTCTGGATGACTGCGTGGCGGTGATCGGTCAGGCCGTGAACAGCGGCGACGTCAGCATCAGCTTCAACGGTGAGTCGGTGTTCGCTGGTGAGCGTCGTCTGTTGCAGCGCCAGTGGGCCGAGACCAGCTACCGCATTCAGCGCCTGCGCGACAACGCCCAGTGCGCCGACCAGGAATTCGACCTGCTGCTGGAAGAGGACAACCCCGGCCTGTCGGTCAAGCTGGGTTTCGACGTCAATCAGAACATCGCCGCGCCTTACATCAAGAAAGGCGTGCGTCCGCAGGTGGCGATCCTGCGTGAGCAGGGCGTCAACGGTCAGGTGGAAATGGCCGCAGCGTTCGATCGCGCCGGCTTCTCCGCCATCGACGTGCACATGAGTGACATCCTGGCCGGCCGCGTCAGCCTGGAAGAGTTCAAGGGCCTGGTGGCCTGCGGCGGCTTCTCCTACGGTGACGTGCTTGGCGCTGGCGAAGGCTGGGCCAAGTCGGTGCTGTTCAACGCTCGTGCGCGCGATGCCTTCCAAGGCTTCTTCGAGCGCAAGGACAGTTTCGCCCTCGGCGTGTGCAACGGCTGCCAGATGATGAGCAACCTGCATGAGCTGATTCCCGGCACCGAGTTCTGGCCGCACTTCGTGCGCAACCGCTCCGAGCAGTTCGAGGCGCGCGTGGCGATGGTGCAGGTGCAGGAATCGGCCTCGATCTTCCTGCAGGGCATGGCCGGTTCGCGTATGCCGATCGCCATTGCTCACGGTGAGGGGCATGCCGAGTTCGAAAGCGAGGAAGCACTGCTGGAGGCCGATCTGTTGGGCACCGTTGCGCTGCGCTTCGTCGACAACCATGGCAAGGTCACTGAAACCTATCCGGCCAACCCCAACGGCTCGCCGCGCGGTATCACCGGTCTGTGCAGTCGCGACGGCCGTGTGACCATCATGATGCCGCACCCGGAACGTGTGTTTCGTGCCGTGCAGAACTCCTGGCGCCCGGACGAATGGCAGGAAGACGGCGGCTGGATGCGCATGTTCCGCAACGCCCGCGTCTGGGTGGACTAAGAGTGGCTGCGTAGCGGCCTTCTGATGACCCTCTCCCATGCATGGGAGAGGGTGCCCGAAGGGCGGGAGAGGAGTGCAGGACGCGTAGCCCGGATCCAATCCGGGAAACCGTTGCCAGACCCTCTCCTCGGATTTCATCCGAACCACACAGGCCCAGCCATGGCCGATGATTGCCAGCAGATCCTCCCCGAAGTCCGTCTGGTCAAACCCGGCGAAACTCATCATCTATGCCGCTGCGGGCATTCGCCCGAGATGCCTGACTGCCCACCCGACTGCGTTCAATGCCTGATTCTGCGCCCTGCGCGCGAGCAGCGCTTGCTGCTGTGTCGCTGCGGTCGTTCCGCGAACCTGCCCTACTGCGACGGCAGTCATAATCCGCCCGCCTCAGGCCTGGCCGACAAATGGCGACGTTTTTTCCGCGGAAACTGAGAACATCGCATCGGCTGTCTGGGTCGAAAGCAGCGAATCGTTTGAATGCCACGTATGGATTTGTGCGGTCATCTCAAGACAACTCCATGTCAAAGTGACATCATATTGGCGTCATGGCTTGTCTGTTGTTCGGTTGCCCATTCGCGGAGAACTTGATGTACAAACTGTGTTTCTACGTACCGGAAGCCCATCTGGAGCCGGTAAAAAAGGCGGTATTCACAGCCGGCGGCGGGCGCATCGGTCTGTATGACAGTTGCTGCTGGCAGGTGCTGGGTCAGGGGCAGTTCCGCGCTCTGGAAGGTAGCCAGCCGTTCATCGGTCAGGTCGGCAGTGTCGAGCAGGTTGCCGAGTGGAGGGTGGAAATGGTCGTCGCCGACGAGTTGATTCACGATGCGGTCAAGGCCCTGAAGGCGAGCCATCCGTACGAAACACCAGCCTTCGATGTCTGGCGGTTGTCCGATCTGCAGTTCTGATTGATATGAAAAAGGCGCCACTGGCGCCTTTTTCAATGCGTTCGATCAGGGTCTGATTTCGATCAGCGTTCCATCCTTGACCAGGCTCCATACCTCGCGCATGTCGGCGTTTTTCATGGCGATGCAGCCCTCGGTCCAGTCCAGCGTATGGAAGAACCATTCCGGGTATTCCTCGTCCAGCGGAGTGCCGTGGATCATGATCATGCCGCCCGGCGGCACGCCGGCTTCCCGGGCCTTGGCCAGGTCGCGGGCGTTGGGGTAGGAGATGTGCAGCGACAGCTGGTACTTGTCGCTCGGCTTGCGCCAGTCGATCCAGTAGAAACCTTCCGGTGTGCGTAGATCGCCTTCGCGCTGCTTGGCGCCGGCGGGTTGCTTGCCCAGGGAGATACGGTAGGACTTGATGGTTTCGCCGCGTTGCTGCAGATGCAGTTTGCGTTCGGACTTCAGCACCAGCACCTTGTCAACGGTGCGGCTGCCGGGTGCTGGCGTGGTGCTGGCCAGGGTGTTGAAGCTGAGAATCAGGCAGAGCAGGGGCAACAACCAGCGCATCGGGATCGTCCGCAAGGGTCAACGGGGTGTGTAATGGGTACGTAGCGCTTCGAGTGGCTCATTGCGTACCGGGAAGGCGTTCTGCCGACGGTCGGCGAAGAAGCATTCTAAGGTACGGCCTATGGTCGGGAAAGCCAGCTCCGACCAGGGGATCTGCGATTCCTCGAACAGACGCACTTCCAGGCTCTCTTCGCCGACGCCAAAGTCCAGATCGACCAGTTCGGCGCGAAACATCATGTACACCTGGCTGATGTGCGGCAGATCGAAGAAGGTATAGAGGCTCAGGTCGCGCACCCGGGCGCAGGCCTCTTCGAGGGTTTCACGAGCTGCGGCCTGTTCGATGGTCTCGCCGTTTTCCATGAAGCCGGCAGGCAAGGTCCAGTAGCCCCGGCGCGGCTCTATGCCGCGACGGCACAGCAACACCTGATCTCGCCACACGGGCAGGCAGCCGGCGACGATACGCGGGTTCTCGTAATGTACGGTGGCGCAGTGACCACAGACATGGCGCATGCGGTTGTCGCCTGCCGGGATCATCAGCGTGACGGCGTTGCCGCACTGGCTGCAGAATTTCATGCCTTGTCCTCGGTTGCTGACGCTATCTTGGCGGCCCGCGTTCTGGCCGGCAAGCCTGCCATCCAGGCGCTTCAGCCTTGTCGTCGGGGTTGGGCGAGCAGCTGCTTTCATGCCATGATGCCTGGCAAAACAAGACTCCGAGTATGCCTATGCTGGACGAGTTGCTCCATCGCGTGCGCGGTTACAGCCCGCGTCCTCTGGAGACCGAGCGCAGCTTCCCCGAGGCGGCGGTGCTGGTCCCGATTACCCGCAGTGATGACCCTGAGCTGGTACTGACCCTGCGCGCCAGCGGTTTGTCGACTCACGGTGGCGAGGTTGCCTTCCCCGGCGGCCGGCGTGATCCGGAAGACCGCGATCTGGTGGATACCGCGTTGCGTGAGGCCGATGAAGAAATCGGCCTGCCGCCTGGCCTGGTTGAAGTGGTCGGGCCACTCAGCAGCCTGGTTTCTCGCCATGGCATTCAGGTCACGCCTTACGTCGGAGTGGTGCCGGATTTCGTCGAGTACAAGGCCAACGACGCGGAGATCGCCTCGGTGTTTTCGGTACCGCTGGAGTTCTTCCGCAATGACCCGCGCGAGATGACTCACCGCATCGATTACCTCGGGCGCAGCTGGTACGTGCCGTCCTACACCTATGGCGAGTACCGCATCTGGGGGCTCACCGCGATCATGGTGGTGGAGCTGGTCAACCTGGTCTTCGACGATGCGCGGATCGCCCTGCACCAGCCGCCCGAACACTTCATACACCTGCGCTGATAGCGACGAGGACTGACGAGCATGAAATACCGCCTGGGAAGCTCCCGTGTCGATGCCCATCCCGATAGCTGGGTTGCACCAAGCGCCGACCTGATCGGCAATATCCGCCTGGAGGCGGGGGCCAGTGTCTGGTTCGGTGCGGTGCTGCGTGGCGACAACGAGCTGATCCATATCGGAGAGAACAGCAACGTGCAGGACGGTAGCGTAATGCACACCGACATGGGCTTTCCGTTGACCCTGGGCAAGGGCGTCACCGTCGGTCACAACGTGATGATGCACGGCTGCACGGTGGACGATTACAGCCTCATCGGCATCAACGCGGTGATCCTCAACGGCGCCAAGATCGGCAAGTACTGCATCATCGGCGCCAACAGCCTGATTCCCGAAGGCAAGGTCATCCCTGATGGCAGCCTGGTGATGGGCAGCCCGGGCAAGGTGGTGCGCGAGTTGACCGAGCAGCAGAAGAAGATGCTCGAGGCCAGTGCTGCCCATTACGTCCATAATGCGCAGCGCTACGCTCGCGAGCTGGTACCTGACGATGAGTGATGTGGAAAAGCCGGTGCGTTCGCCCTGCGTGCAGGTCTGTGCACTGGACGAGCTGGATATCTGCATCGGCTGCCAGCGTACTGCCACCGAAATTACCCGTTGGGGCCGCATGGACAATGTCGAGCGCCGCGAGGTGTTGCAAATCTGCCTGGAGCGCGCCCGCGCCTCAGGTCTGCTATCGATGCCTTCCTGATTCACTGTTCGAGGAACCTTCATGCCCCGTATTGGAACCCCTCTGTCGCCTTCCGCGACCCGTGTACTGCTGTGTGGCTGCGGCGAGCTCGGCAAGGAAGTAGTGATCGAGCTGCAGCGCCTGGGCTGCGAAGTCATCGGTGTGGACCGCTATGCCAATGCTCCGGCCATGCAGGTGGCGCACCGCAGCCATGTCATCGACATGCTTGACGGCGCGGCACTGCGCGCGGTGATCGAGCAGGAGCAGCCGCACTACATCGTCCCGGAGATCGAGGCCATCGCCACCGCTACGCTGGTCGAGCTGGAGGCCGAAGGCTTCAACGTGGTGCCGACCGCACGTGCCGCTCAGCTGACCATGAACCGCGAAGGTATCCGTCGCCTGGCCGCTGAAGAGCTGGGCCTGCCGACTTCGCCTTACCACTTCTCCGATACCTTCGAGGAGTACGTGGTTGCGGTGAAATCCGTCGGCTACCCCTGCGTGGTCAAGCCGATCATGAGCTCATCCGGCAAGGGCCAGAGCGTGCTCAGGAGCGATGACGATCTGCAGCGCGCCTGGGATTACGCCCAGGAAGGCGGCCGTGCCGGCAAGGGGCGGGTGATCGTCGAGGGCTTCATCGACTTCGATTACGAAATCACCCTGCTCACCGTGCGCCACGCTGCTGGTACCAGCTTCTGCGCGCCGATCGGCCATCGTCAGGAGAACGGCGACTATCAGGAATCCTGGCAGCCGCAGCCGATGAGCGCCAAGGCCCTGGCCGAATCCGAACGCGTCGCCCTGGCGGTGACCGAGGCGCTGGGCGGGCGTGGCCTGTTCGGTGTCGAGCTGTTCATCAAGGGGAATCAGGTCTGGTTCAGCGAAGTCTCGCCGCGCCCGCATGACACCGGTCTGGTGACGCTGATTTCCCAGGAGCTGTCCGAGTTCGCCCTGCACGCCCGCGCCATCCTTGGCCTGCCGATTCCGGTGATCCGCCAGATGGGGGCGTCGGCCTCGGCGGTGATTCTGGTGGAGGGCCATTCGCAGCAGGCCAGTTTCGCCAATCTCGGCGCTGCACTGAGCGAGGAAGACACGGCGTTGCGCCTGTTCGGCAAGCCTGAAGTCAGGGGGCTGCGCCGGATGGGTGTGGCGCTGGCGCGTGACGAGTCCATCGAAGCGGCCCGTGCCAAGGCGCTGCGCAGCGCGCAAGCGGTCCGCGTCCAGTTGTGAGCCGGCATGCGTTGTGGTGGCTGGCGACCGCGCCGCTGCTGCCATTGGCGCTGCCTCTGGCCTTGTACACCCGGCGCACGGCGCTGCGTCTGCCAGTTGCCCAGGGTGAGCCGAGCGGTAGCGTCGCCGCGCATTTGCCAGGTGAGCCGTTTCGCCTGCTGCTGATCGGTGAGTCGACCGTGGCGGGCGTGGGCGTCACCCACTTCGATCAGTCTCTGGCGAGCTGTCTGGCGCTTGCCCTGGCCGAGCGTCTTGGGCGACCGGTGCGTTGGTGCGCCTGTGGCGAGAATGGCATCACCGCTGCTGAGGCTCGTGAGCGTCTGTTGCCGCTTGGGCTGGAGGAGCCGGCCGATCTGGCGCTATTGGTATTTGGCGTCAATGACACCACCCACCTTACTACGAGCAAGCTTTGGGTGGGCTCACTGAAGGCAATGGCCGATACGCTGGCCGCCCGGGGCTGCCTTGTGGCGTTCAGCGCAGTACCGCCATTGCAGCATTTCAGCGCCTTGCCCTGGTTGCTGCGGCAGTTGATGGGCTGGCGCGCCGCTTTGCTCGATCACGAATTGGAGGGCCTGGCGCAACGCGTCGGTGCCATGCATTGCGCGCTGGATCTGCCGTTCGAGGCGGAATATCTGGCCGAGGATGGCTATCATCCGTCGGCGCTGGGCTACAGGCGGTGGGCGCTGGGGCTTGCCGAGCGCCTCACTCCGTCGCTGCGGCCTCTGGCGTGAGCTTCTCAACCTGCCACACGCGTACGCTCTTCACCCGGTTTTCCGCGGCCTGAAGAATTTCCAGGCGATAGGGGCCGATCTTCAGGCAGACGCTGCTGTCGGGGATGGTTTCCAGTGCTTCGGTGATCAGGCCGTTGAGGGTCTTGGGGCCGTCGCTGGGCAGGTGCCAGCCAAGGGTCTTGTTCACTTCGCGAATGTAGGCGGCACCGTCGATGACCAGCGTGCCGTCTTCCTGTGGGTGGATGTCGGGGCTGCGCAGGCTGTCCTGGTTGCTGAAGTCGCCGACGATCTCTTCGAGGATGTCTTCCAGGGTGACGATGCCGATCACGTCGCCGTACTCGTCAACGACGATGCCGATGCGCCGCTTCTGTTTCTGGAAGTTGATCAGCTGGGTCGCCAGTGGCGTGTTCTCGGGAACGAAGTAGGGCTCGTTGCAGGCCGCCAGCAGCGCCTCCTTGGTCAGCTGGTTATGCGTCAGCAGGCGGGCGATCTGGCGCATGTGCACCACGCCTTCAATATGGTTGATATCGCCGCGGAACACCGGCAGGCGCGTATGCGGCGTGCTGCGCAGCTGGTCGACGATGACTTCCAGGTCGTCGTCCAGGTCGATGCCGGCCACCTCGTTACGCGGGATCATGATGTCATCGACCGTGACCCGCTCCAGATCGAGGATGCTCAGCAGCATGCTCTGGCGGTTCAGTGGCAAATCCGAGCCAGCTTCGCGTACCACGCTGCGCAGTTCTTCGGTTGACAGGCTGTCGCTGGAGCGCTGCGCCGGATCGACGCCCGCCAGGCGCAGCAGGCCGTTGCTGATCACGCTGGTCAGCCATACCACCGGGTAGAGCAGGAGCAGCAACAGGTTCAGCACACGACTGGCGGGGAAGGCCACCAGTTCCGGGCGCAGGGCTGCCAGGGTCTTGGGGGTGATCTCGCCGAAGATCAGCACGATGATGGTCGTCCCGGCGGTGGCGATGGCGATACCGGCTTCGCCCCACAGATCCACCGCCAGTACGGTGGCGATGGAGGCCGCGAGAATGTTGACCACGTTGTTGCCGACCAGAATGGTGCTGAGCAGGCGGTCCGGGCGGTCGAGCAGGCGGGTCACGCGTCTGGCGCCGCTGTGGCCTTCCTTGGTCAGGTGCTTGAGCCGATAGCGATTGAGGCTGAGCATCCCGGTCTCTGAGCTGGAGAAGAATGCCGAGCAGAGAATGAGGAAAACCAGCAGGCTGAGCAGGTAGCCCGATTGAATGTCGTCCACGACGTCAGCCTCAGATGTGCAGGATGAATTCGCGTACCAGCTTGCTGCCGAAATAGGCCAGCATCAGCAGGCAGAACCCGGCGAGGGTCCAGCGAATGGCCTTGTGACCCCGCCAGCCGAGCTGGTGGCGGCCCCACAGCAGCACTGCGAACACCACCCAGGCGAAGCAGGAAAGAATGGTCTTGTGCACCAGGTGCTGAGCGAACAGATCGTCGATGTACAGCGCGCCTGACAACAGTGACAGCGACAGCAGCGCCCAGCCGGCGAAGAGGAAGCCGAACAGCAGGCTTTCCATGGTCTGCAGCGGCGGGAAGTTGCGGATCAGGCCCGACGGATGCTTGTGCTTGAGCTGATGGTCCTGCAGCAGTAGCAGGACCGACTGGAACACGGCGATGGTGAGCATGCCGTAGGCCAGAATCGAAAGCAGGATGTGGGCGAGGATGCCGGGGTGCTCGTCGATTGGCTTGATCGTGCCGCTGGGCATGAACTCCGCGGCGAGCACGGTCAGCATGCCAAGCGGGAACAGTAGCAGCAGCAGGTTTTCCACCGGGATGCGCGCGCAGGCCAGGAGAGTCAGGCCGATGACCGCGCAGGCGATCAGGCTGGCGGCATTGAAGAAGTCCAGATTGAGGCCGTGCGCGCCGTACAGCTGGAAAAACAGGCTGACGGCGTGCAGGCACAAGGCAAGCACGCCAAGCGACGCCAGCAGACGTCTGTCGGGGATGCTGCGCTGCGTCAGGCGCAGACCTTGGTAAGCGGCAGCGCCGGCATAAAGGAAGGCGGCGGCGAGGCTGGGCAACAGAGGGTGCATAAATCCGTGTAAGGCGAGCCCGAAAGTTGGTGAGTGTGGCACAGAAGAGCGTCAGCACGAAAGACTGCCGGCGGTGTCGGCAGCTCGGCGACTCCGCTATAATCCGCCGCCTGTCGTACACCCGGCGCGCCGGGTCGCACCTATCAAAGGAACGCGCATGTTCGAAAATCTAACCGATCGCCTGTCCCAGACGCTGCGTAATGTCACGGGCAAGGCCAAGCTGACCGAAGACAACATCAAGGATACGTTGCGCGAAGTGCGCATGGCCCTGCTCGAGGCCGACGTGGCCCTGCCGGTGGTCAAGGACTTTGTCGGCAAGGTCAAGGAGCGTGCCGTCGGCACCGAGGTGTCCAAGAGCCTGACCCCGGGCCAGGCGTTCGTGAAGATCGTGCGCGCCGAGCTGGAAGAGCTGATGGGCGCGGCCAACGAGGATCTGGCGCTCAATGCGGCGCCGCCTGCCGTGGTTCTGATGGCGGGTCTGCAGGGCGCGGGCAAGACCACCACTGCCGGCAAGCTGGCCAAGTTCCTCAAGGAGCGCAAGAAGAAGTCGGTGATGGTGGCGTCCGCGGACGTCTATCGTCCGGCGGCGATCAAACAGCTGGAAACCCTGGCCGGCGACCTGGGGGTCACCTTCTTCCCCTCCGATGCCAGCCAGAAGCCGGTGGATATTGCCAATGCGGCGATCCGCGAAGCCAAGCTGAAGTTCATCGACGTGGTCATTCTCGATACCGCCGGTCGTTTGGCCGTGGATACCGAGATGATGGCCGAGATCCAGGCACTGCACGCTGCGGTCAATCCGGTGGAAACCCTGTTCGTGGTCGATGCCATGACCGGTCAGGATGCTGCCAACACGGCCAAGGCCTTCAGCGATGCGCTGCCGCTGACCGGCGTGGTGCTGACCAAGGTCGACGGCGATGCCCGTGGTGGTGCCGCGCTGTCGGTGCGCCACATCACCGGCAAGCCGATCAAATTCATCGGTATGGGCGAGAAGAGCGACGCGCTCGAGCCGTTCCACCCGGATCGCATCGCCTCGCGCATCCTCGGCATGGGCGACGTGCTCAGCCTGATCGAGCAGGCCGAGCAGACCCTCGATCGCGAGAAGGCCGAGAAACTCACCAAGAAGCTGAAGAAGGGCAAGGGCTTCGACCTCGAAGACTTCCGTGACCAGCTGCAACAGATGAAGAACATGGGCGGCCTCGGCGGCCTGATGGACAAGCTGCCGTCCATCGGTGGCGTCAATCTGTCGCAGATGGGCAACGCTCAGGGCGCGGCCGAGAAGCAGTTCAAGCAGATGGAGGCGATCATCAACTCGATGACGCCGGCCGAGCGCCGTGATCCGGACATCATCAGCGGCTCGCGCAAGCGCCGTATCGCCATGGGCTCCGGTACCCAGGTGCAGGACATCGGGCGTCTGATCAAGCAGCACAAGCAGATGCAGAAAATGATGAAGAAGTTCACCGCCAAGGGTGGCATGGCCAAGATGATGCGCGGGATGGGCGGCATGTTCCCGGGCGGCGGAATGCCGAAATTCTGAGCTCTGCGCCCCGGTCGATGGCCGGGCGGAAAAAGAGATTTGCAAACCGCCGCATAATCCTTAAAATATGCGGCCTTTCGGGCCTAGGCCCATTTTTAATGTGTGCCTCAAGTTAGCACCGACTATAGGAACGATGTTCACATGGTAACCATCCGTCTTGCTCGTGGCGGCTCCAAAAAGCGCCCCTTCTACCACCTGACCGTGACCAACAGCCGCAATGCGCGCGATGGTCGTTTCGTTGAGCGTATCGGTTTCTTCAATCCGATCGCTGCCGGTGGCGAAGTGCGTCTGTCCGTCGACCAGGAGCGTGCGACCTACTGGCTGGGCCAGGGCGCTCAGCCGTCTGAGCGTGTTGCTCAGCTGCTCAAGGAAGCTGCCAAGGCTGCTGCCTAAGCATCTTCTATGAGTACGACGCCGGCCGTTGCCGAGGATCTGATCGTTCTCGGCAAGATTGTTTCAGTGCACGGCGTCAGGGGTGAAGTAAAGGTGTACTCCTTTACCGATCCCATCGATAACGTGCTCGATTACCGCCACTGGACGCTCAAGCGTGACGGTGAGGTAAAGAAAGTGGAATTGGCCAGTGGCCGCCTGCAAGGCAGGGTGCTGGTAGCCAAGTTGAAGGGTCTGGATGATCGCGAAGTCGCGCGTACCTACGCCGGTTTCGAGATCTGCGTGCCGCGTAGCGAGCTGCCGGACCTGGAAGAAGGCGAGTTCTACTGGTACCAGTTGCAGGGCCTGAAGGTCATTGATCAGGCGGGGCAGTTGCTCGGCGTGGTCGACCATCTGTTCGAGACCGGTGCCAACGATGTGATGGTGGTCAAGGCTTGCGCAGGCAGCCTGGATGATCGCGAGCGTTTGCTGCCCTACACGGATCAGTGCGTGCTTTCGATCGATCTGGCAGCCGGCGAGATGCGGGTTGACTGGGATGCGGATTTCTAAGGCTCATGCGCGTAGAAGTCATCACCCTGTTCCCGGAGATGTTCGCCGCCATCGGCGAGTACGGCATCACCAGTCGTGCGGTCAGGCAGGAGTTGCTCAAGCTCAATTGCTGGAACCCGCGGGACTATACGACGGATCGCCACCATACGGTGGATGACCGTCCCTTCGGCGGTGGTCCGGGGATGGTGATGAAGATCAAGCCTCTCGAGGATGCCTTGGCCAGCGCCAGGCAGGCCGCGGGGGAGACGGCGAAGGTGATCTACCTGTCGCCGCAGGGGCGTAGTCTGAATCAGGCCGCGGTCCGCGAGCTGGCGCAGGAGGATGCACTGATCCTGATCGCCGGTCGTTATGAAGGCATCGACGAGCGTTTCATCGAGACGCATGTCGATGAGGAGTGGTCGATTGGCGACTACGTCCTGTCCGGCGGTGAGCTGCCGGCCATGGTGCTGATCGATGCGGTGACGCGCCTTTTGCCTGGTGCATTGGGTCATGCCGATTCGGCCGAGGAGGACTCCTTTACGGATGGCCTGCTCGACTGCCCGCATTACACCCGCCCGGAGGTGTATGCGGATAAACGTGTTCCCGAAGTGTTGCTTAGTGGCAACCACGAACACATCCGGCGCTGGCGTTTGCAGCAGTCCCTTGGTCGGACCTGGGAACGCCGCGCTGATCTTCTGGATAGCCGCTCGCTTTCTGGAGAAGAGAAGAAGCTGCTGGAGGAATACATCCGCCAGCGGGACGATAGTTAACGTATCGATGGCAGGCCGGGAGGCTTGTCTTAGGAGCGCAGCATGACCAACAAGATTATCCAGATGCTCGAAGCCGAGCAGATGAACAAAGAAATCCCGACTTTCGCACCGGGCGACACCGTTGTCGTGCAAGTGAAAGTGAAGGAAGGCGACCGTCAGCGTCTGCAGGCTTTCGAAGGCGTCGTGATCGCCAAGCGTAACCGCGGCCTGAACAGCGCCTTCACCGTGCGCAAGATCTCCAGCGGTGTTGGCGTCGAGCGTACCTTCCAGACCTACTCGCCGCTGGTCGACAGCCTGAGCGTCAAGCGTCGCGGTGACGTACGCAAAGCCAAGCTGTACTACCTGCGCGACCTGTCCGGCAAAGCCGCGCGCATCAAGGAAAAGCTGTCCTAAGTTCGGACGCTTCTCTGAAAAAAGCAGCCTACGGGCTGCTTTTTTCGTTTCTGGATCCATTGACCGGTGAGTTTCGCTGCTCGCCGGAATACATCAATTGCGAGTAGTAGTGGCATGAGTCCGAGAGAGCAAGAAATCCAGCGGCGTATCGCGCTGTCGGAAACCCGGGTAACCAAGGCGGTGTTCCCGCCCACCACCAATCACCACAACACCCTGTTCGGCGGCACCGCGCTGGCCTGGATGGACGAGGTGTCTTTCATCGCTGCGACGCGTTTCTGCCGCCTGCCACTGGTGACGGTGTCCAGCGACCGGATCGACTTCAAACATGCGATTCCGGCGGGCTCGATCGTCGAGTTGATCGGTCGGGTGATCAAGGTCGGCAATACCAGTCTCAAGGTAGAGGTCGAGGTATTCGTCGAGGGGTTGTATCAGGAAGGGCGTGAGCGGGCGATCAGCGGCAGTTTCAGCTTCGTTGCCGTCGACGATCAGCAAAGGCCCGTGCCGGTTCTGCCGGGCTTCGCTCAGTAGGCGCCCCGGGACTCAGGCTGGTTTCCTCCCTTCGTATGGAGGTCGGGCGCACTGGTGCGTCGGCCGCCAGCTGTGGAACACTTGCCGCTCGTTCTGTTGAAGGCCAGCCGATGTCTGCTCTGTCTCATCCCCTTATCGAGCGTTTTCTTGAGGCGCTGTGGCTGGAAAAGGGGTTGTCCGCCCACACGCAGGCTGCCTATCGCAGTGATCTGGAGCACTTCAATGCCTGGCTCGACGCGCGCGGTCTGGCTCTGCAGCACATCGGTCGTGATGCCATTCTCGATCATCTAGCCTGGCGTCTCGAGCAGGGGTATCAGGCGCGCTCCACGGCGCGCTTTCTCTCCGGCCTGCGCGGTTTCTACCGTTTCCTGCTGCGGGAAACGCTGATTGGTGAAGACCCGACGCTGCAGGTCGAGCTGCCGCAGATCGGTCGCCCTTTGCCCAAGTCGTTATCCGAGGCGGATGTCGAGGCGCTGCTGCAGGCGCCGGATCTGGATGACCCGATTGGCCTGCGTGATCGCGCCATGCTCGAGGTGCTCTACGCCTGCGGCTTGCGCGTCAGCGAGCTGGTCGGTCTGACGCTGGAGCAGGTCAATCTGCGCCAGGGAGTGTTGCGGGTGTTCGGCAAGGGCAGCAAGGAGCGCCTGGTGCCTTTGGGTGAGGAGGCTATCGCCTGGATCGAGCGCTACATGCGTGAGGCCCGCCCGTTGTTGCTGGGCGGCAAACCCAGCGACGTGCTGTTTCCCAGCCTGCGCGGTGAGCAGATGACCCGGCAGACCTTCTGGCACCGCATCAAGCACCAGGCGCAGGTTGCCGGTATCAGCAAGACGCTGTCACCACATACGTTGCGCCATGCCTTTGCCACTCATCTGCTCAATCACGGCGCCGACCTGCGTGTGGTGCAGATGCTGCTGGGGCACAGCGATTTGTCCACAACGCAGATCTACACCCATATCGCACGCGCCCGGCTGCAGGAGTTGCATGCCAGGCACCACCCGCGAGGCTGAGAGCGCCGCCCGGTCGCTGAAGCACTGTCTGTCAGGCCATCTGTGGTAGGCTGTGCGGATATTTGTGTGACCGTCCATCGACAGGAGTATTCATGTCCCTGAGTCGTATTTCCCTTGCGCTGGCACTCGTGCTGGGCAGTGGCGTTACCCTGGCCGACGACCCCGATCAGGCGATTCGCCAGACTCTGAAGTCGCTCGACGCCAGCCTGCCGATCGAGGCCATCGCCGAAAGTCCGATGAGCGGTATTTATCAGGTGCAACTGGAAGGCGGTCGTCAGCTCTATACCAGCGCCGATGGTCAGTTCCTGATTCAGGGCTATCTGTTTCAGGTCAAGGATGGCAAGGCCGTCAACCTGACCGAGATCGAAGAAAGCCGTGCCGTGGCCAAGCAGATCAACGCCATCCCGGCCAAGGAAATGGTGGTATTCGCGCCGAAGGCGCCGAAGACCCATATCACCGTGTTCACCGACACCGACTGTGGCTACTGCCAGAAGCTGCACAGCGAAGTGCCCGAGCTCAATCGTCTGGGCGTCGAAGTGCGTTATGTCGCCTTTCCGCGTCAGGGGCTGAACAGCCCGGCGGCCAAGGAGCTGGTCAGCGTCTGGTGCGCCAAGGATCAGCAGGAAGCGATGAACCGCGCCAAGACCCGCCAGAGCGTCGCCGAGGCAACCTGTGACAATCCGGTGGCCAAGCAGTACCAGCTTGGTCAGATGATCGGGGTCAACGGCACGCCGGCCATCGTTCTGGCCAACGGCAAGATGATTCCGGGTTACCAGCCAGCGCCGCAGCTGGCCAAGATTGCGCTGGAGTCTAACGACTGACGGTGGATTGACTAACAAACAGCCGCTTCGTAAGGTGCGGCTCTTTATCTGCGGCCGGGGCATGCTCCGGCCGTTTCGTGCAGTGCTGATGGGGAATTGAGTGTGAAGCCGGTCAAAGTGGGCATCTGTGGTTTGGGCACCGTCGGTGGCGGTACTTTGAATGTACTCAAACGCAATGCCGAGGAGATTACTCGGCGCGCCGGTCGCGGCATCGAGATTGCCCAGATTGCCATTCGTTCGCCCAAGCCTCAGTACGACACCACCGGCATTGCCATGACCAGCGATGTCTTCGAACTGGTCAACAACCCCGAGATCGACATCGTCATCGAGCTGATCGGCGGCTACACCCTGGCCAAGGAACTGGTACTCAAGGCCATCGACAACGGCAAGCACGTGGTTACCGCCAACAAGGCGCTGATCGCCGTGCATGGCAACGAGATCTTCGCCCGTGCCCGCGAGAAGGGCGTGATCGTCGCCTTCGAAGCGGCGGTTGCCGGCGGCATCCCGGTCATCAAGGCGATCCGCGAAGGTCTGGCGGCCAACCGCATCAACTGGCTGGCCGGCATCATCAACGGCACCGGCAACTTCATCCTCAGCGAGATGCGCGAGAAGGGCCGGGCCTTCGGGGACGTGCTCAAGGAAGCCCAGGCACTTGGCTACGCCGAAGCCGATCCGACCTTCGATGTCGAAGGTATCGACGCCGCCCACAAGCTGACCATCCTGGCATCCATCGCCTTCGGCATCCCGCTGCAGTTCGACAAGGCCTACACCGAAGGCATCACCCAGCTGACCACCGCCGATGTGAACTACGCCGAGGCGCTGGGTTATCGCATCAAGCACTTGGGCGTTGCCCGTCGTACCGAAGCCGGTATCGAGCTGCGCGTACACCCGACGCTGATTCCGTCCGACCGCCTGATCGCCAACGTCAATGGCGTGATGAACGCGGTAATGGTCAATGGCGACGCCGTTGGCAGCACCCTCTACTACGGCGCCGGTGCCGGCATGGAGCCGACCGCCTCGGCGGTGGTGGCCGACCTGGTGGACGTGGTGCGTGCACTGACCACCGACCCGACCAATCGCGTGCCGCACCTGGCCTTCCAGCCGGATTCGCTGTCCGATCACCCGATCCTGCCGATCGAGCAGTGCGAGAGCGCCTACTATCTGCGTATCCAGGCCAAGGATCACCCTGGCGTGCTGGCGCAGGTGGCGAGCATCCTCTCCGAGCGCGGCATCAACATCGAGTCGATCATGCAGAAGGAAGCCGAGGAGCAGGACGGTCTGGTGCCGATGATCCTGGTGACTCACCGCGTGGTCGAGGCGCGTATCATCGAGGCCATTGCCGCCATGGAAGCGCTGGATGGCGTCACCTCGCCGGTGATCCGCCTGCGTGTCGAGCAGCTCAACTAATCCCGTGTCCACCCGCAGGCTCCTGCCTGTGGGGGCAGCAGAACGAAGGTTTATCCCATGCGCTATATCAGTACCCGCGGCCAGGCGCCGGCCCTGAATTTCGAAGACGTACTGCTGGCTGGTCTGGCCAGTGATGGCGGCCTCTACGTGCCGGAGAATCTGCCGCGCTTTACCGTCGAGGAGATCGCCTCCTGGGCGGGGCTGCCCTATCACGAGCTGGCCTTCCGGGTGATGCGACCGTTCGTCGCCGGCAGCATTCCCGACGCCGACTTCAAGAAGATCCTAGAGGACACCTACGGGGTATTCGCCCACAACGCCGTGGCCCCGCTACGTCAGCTCAACGGCAACGAATGGGTGCTGGAGCTGTTCCACGGCCCGACCCTGGCATTCAAGGACTTCGCCCTGCAGCTGCTCGGCCGTCTGCTCGATCACGTGCTGGCCAAGCGCGGCGAGCGTGTGGTGATCATGGGGGCGACTTCCGGTGACACCGGCTCGGCGGCCATCGAAGGCTGCAAGGCCTGCGACAACGTCGACATCTTCATCATGCACCCGCACAACCGCGTGTCCGAGGTGCAGCGCCGGCAGATGACCACCATTCTCGGCGACAACATCCACAACATCGCCATCGAGGGCAACTTCGACGACTGCCAGGAGATGGTCAAGGCCAGCTTTGCTGATCAGGGCTTCCTCAAGGGCACTCGCCTGGTGGCGGTCAACTCGATCAACTGGGCGCGGATCATGGCCCAGATCGTCTACTACTTCCACGCCGCCCTGCAGCTGGGCGCGCCGGCGCGTTCGATAGCCTTCTCGGTTCCGACCGGCAACTTCGGCGACATCTTCGCCGGCTACCTGGCGCGCAACATGGGCCTGCCGGTCAGCCAACTGATCGTCGCCACCAACCGTAACGACATCCTGCACCGCTTCATGAGCGGCAACCAGTACGTCAAGGAAACCCTACACCCGACGCTGTCGCCGTCCATGGACATCATGGTGTCCTCGAACTTCGAGCGCCTGCTGTTCGACCTGCACGGCCGCAACGGCGCCGCCATCGCCGGTCTGATGGATACGTTCAAGCAGGGCGGCGGCTTCAGCGTCGAGGAAGACCGCTGGACCGAAGCGCGCAAGCTGTTCGATTCGCTGGCGGTGAACGACGAGCAGACCTGCGAGACCATCGCCGAGGTGTACAAGGAGTGCGGCGAACTGCTCGACCCGCACACCGCCATTGGCGTACGCGCTGCCCGCGAATGCCGCCGTAGCCTGGCCACGCCGATGGTCGTACTCGGCACCGCGCATCCGGTCAAGTTCCCGGAGGCGGTGGAGAAGGCCGGCATCGACGCGGTACCGGCACTGCCGCCGCACCTGAGTGATCTGTTCCGGCGCGAGGAGCGTTGCACCGTGCTGGCCAACGATCTGACGGTCGTGCAGCAGTTCGTTGCCGCTCACGGCAATCGCGGCAAGCCGCTCTAAGCGCAAAGCCCTGAAGAAAAAGCCGGCCTCTCAGGCCGGCTTTTTTATGCGTGCTACGAAGCGCTCGGCGAAGCGTTCGGCCAGGGCGGTGATGGTCAGGCTGGGATTGACGCCGACGTTGGCCGGGATGGCGCTGGCGTCGACCACATACAGGCCGGGGTGGCCGAATACCTGATGATCGACATCGATCACCCCGTCGGCGGGCGTTGCCGCCATGACTGCCCCGCCCAGCGGGTGAGCGGTGACCGACAGGTTGCCGAGGCTTTCCGGCAAAACGTTCATGGCGATGCCGTTGCTGACCTTGGCAAAGGCGCGGGCGGCGGCGTTGGCCTGCGGCAGGTAGGACGGTGCGCGCCGGCCGACGCTGACCGCCGACTGCAGGCTTTGGCGGCCGCCACGCAGCCAGTTGCGGGCGAAGGTCAGGCGCAACTGGTTGTCGGCCTGCTGCATCACCGTCAGTACCGAGACGCGCCGGTGCCAGTGGCGGGTGCGCCAGGCCAGGCTGCTGCCGAGCGGATGGCGCAGGATATGGCCGAGCACACGCAGGGCGCGGCTCAGCGGGCGGCTGCCGTCGATCAGCGGGCCCATGTAGAAGCGCATGAAGGCGTAACTGGCAGGAAAGCGGTTCTGCGTGATGTGGGTGCGCGGATCCGTATGGAAGTGGCTGGAAATCGTCGTGCCGTCGGTCAGGTCGATGTCCGGATCATGGCTGAGGATGCTGACGATGGCTTCGCTGTTGGTGCGCACATGTTCGCCCAGAGCGCGGGAGACGGCGGGCAGGGTGCGGAAGCGGTCGCGGGAATTGAAAAGGATTTCCAGGGTGCCGATCACGCCGGCGCTGAGGATGACCCGACGTGCGCTCAGTGGCGCCTGCGGCTGCTTCTGCCAGGGATGCCGGCGATGCAGGCGGTAGCCGCCGGCCCAGGGCTCGATATGGCTGACCCGGGTTTCGGCCAGCACCTCGGCGCCGGCCTGCCTGGCCAGGTGCAGGTAGTTGGTCTGCAGGCTGTTCTTCGCTCCGTGCGGGCAGCCGGTGATGCACTGGCCGCAGCGCGTGCAGCCGCTGCGCAGTGGCCCCCGGCCGTTGAAGAACGGGTCGTGCGGTGGCAGCGCCGGGTCGCCGAAATAGATGCCCTGCGGCACGCTGGAATAACTGTCGGCTGCGCCAAGGTGGGCAGCGGTCTGTTCCAGCCAGTGATCCTGCAGGCTGCGGTAGGGGTTCTCGGCGAGTCCCAGCATCTGCTCTGCGCGGGTGTAGTGGGGCGCCAGTTCGGTCTGCCAGTCCGGGCTCAGGTGGGCCCAGGCGTGATCCTGGTAGAAGGTCGCGCCGGGCTTGAGCAGTACGGCGGCATAGACCAGGCTGCCGCCACCGACGCCGATGCCGCGCACCACGCCGACGTGGCGGAACACGTCCTGTGCCAGCGGGCCGGTGAGTTTCAGCGAAGGTGCCCAGAGCAGGTGGCGGGTGGACTGGCCGCTGCGGGCGAAGTCCTTCGGCTGGTAATCCCGGCCCTGTTCGAGTACTGCCACCCTGAGCCCGGCCTCGCTCAGGCGCAGTGCGCTGACGCTGCCGCCAAAGCCGGAGCCGACAATGATCACGTCGTAATCAAACACCTGGCTCATGGTCACGGCTCAGCAGAAAGGGGAAGGCCAGGCGATTGAGCAGCGGCAGCTCGATGACGGTCATGCCCAGCAGGGTGTCGTCGTCGAGCTGGCGCAGCTCGTCACGCAACCAACGCCAGGGAATCGGGCCGGTGCTGCCGTAGCTCAGGTCTACCCCGGGTTTACCGTCGACCAGTGACGGCCGCTCGTTGCTGTGCATGGTGAATTTCTCCACCAGCTGTTCGCGGCGGCGCAGCACGTTGGTGGCGGTGAACGGGTCGATGAAACGCTTGCCCTGCCACCCTGGCAGGCCGCCCAGTGCGACGCTCGGTCCGGCGCCGAAACGTAGCCAGGCCGGGCCGATGAAGCGAGCGCGGTAGAACCCCTTGCGTGCTGTGGTGGGGGCGGGTGGTAACTCGCTGAAGACCTGGCGTAGTGTTTTCAGGGATGTGTAATCAAGCTTCGCTTGGGGCATCGGCGGGCATCCTGCACGGTGGCCGGTTTGGCTGTGATCAGCATGCCGAGCGAACGGGGCGTCGCCTAGCGCCTTGGCATGATCACCCTGCTAAATGGCTCCATGGCTGCGCAGTTCGCTGATCTGTCGGGCTTGGCGGTGCTCGCCTGTCTCAGGCTGCGGCGACCAGCGCCACCAGCGCCATCGTGATGATCAGCATCAGCCATATCAGAGCATTCATGCGGCTGGCGCGGATGGCCCCGGCACCGCGCAGAAACCTCGGTGGGTCGCTTTCCAGGTACTTGTCGATGCGGCGTTCGGCCTCCTGTTGGTCGGCTGCCAGGTATTCGCTCAGCAGGTCGATGGCTGCCTGGCGTTGGCCGGCATGCAGAAGGTGGCGGACTGCGGGTGGAAGTTCGTTCATGGCGCTGCCTGTCTCGGGGTGGCGGGTTGGGGTCATAACTGCGACCCGGTTAGCGCTTTTTCTTGTGCGCGTCGCAAGCGTCTGCGGTTTAATTCGACACCTCACGAATGGAAGTGTTTGCTCTAATCATGGATGAGCCCGAGTGCCTGCCTCTTTTCCCTCCTTTCTCTCTTCTCTTCGGCTTTTTGCGCCGCGGATGACCTCTTCGCGCTGATCTGACGAACGGCATCACATTTATCACATGTAATTACTTTACGACTTACATGTGAGGGTCTAGGCTGCGATTCATGGAAAGCAAATCATCAGCCCATTACCAGCGTCTTTATCGCCAGCGCCTGCGCGAGCAGGGGTTGGTAAAGAAGGAAGTCTGGATCTTGCCCGAGCACGCCCCCTTGTTGGTCGCGTTCGAGCGCAAACTGCGCCAGCCACAGTCGCTGCTGGCTTCGATGGAGAAGGAGGAGGGTATGAACATGCCTCAAGTTTGGACCGCTCAGGCGCTGCACGAGGCGCTGGCGGCAACGGAACTGTTCCAAAGCGGCCAGGCCAGTATCGAGCTGATTCAGGGCGCCGACGCCAGCCTGCACATCACCATGCGCGAATATGGCGATCTGCCGTTGTTCATCGCCGTGTTCGGCGAGCAGATCATCGTCGAAGCACTGCTCTGGCCCGCCAGCGACGTGCGTGATGCTGCGGCCTTCAACGAGGAAGTGCTGCGCACCCACAAGCTGTTCCCGCTGTCCTCCATCGGCCTGGAGAAGACGGTCGACGGGCGCGACTGCTACACCATGTTCGGCGCCCTGAGTTCCTACTCGAGCCTGTCTGACGTGGTATTCGAGATCGAGCTGCTGGCGGACAACGTGATCAAGGCCACCGAAGCCTACGAAGGCTTCCTCAAGTCTGACGCCTGAAAGGAGATAGGACGATGAATGTCTGGAGTAAGCTGCTGACGGCGCTGCGTGGCGGTGCCAATGAAATGGGCGAGGCGGTGGTCGACAGTCAGGCCCTGCGTATTCTCGACCAGGAAATCCGCGATGCCGATCTTGAACTGCGCAAATCCAAGGAAGCGCTGGCCGAGATCATGGCCAAGCACAAGCTGGCCAGCGACAAGGTGAGCAAGAGCGCGGCGAGCATTGCCGAGTACGAGCAGTACGCGCTCAAGGCGCTGGAGGCCGGCAACGAAACGCTGGCCAGGGAAGTGGCCGAGAAGATCGCCAACCTGGAGATCGAACAGGCCGGCGAGCGCGAGCAGGCCGAAGGTTTTGCCGCCAGCGTGGCGCAACTGCGCAAGGCCGTTACCCAGGCCGAAGGCAACATCAAGCGCCTCAAGCAGCAGGTGGATACGGTCAAGGCCACCGAGAGCGTACAGAAGGCGCAGATGGCCGTGGCCCAGCGCTACGGCGGCTCCCAGGCCAAGCTGCAGACGGCGGTGGAGTCGCTCGAGCGCATCAAGCAGAAGCAGGCCGAGCGGGCGGCGAAGATGGAAGCCTCGGCGGAACTGGCCGCTACCAGCGCGCCGGACGATTCGCTGGAGACCAAGCTGCGTGCGGCTGGCATCAAGGCCGACAATGCCAGTGCCGACAGCGTGCTGGCACGCCTGAAGGACAAATCCAAGGCTTGATCCTGGTGAAAGACACGGGGCGTTCGCGCCCCGCTTCCCTGATTCGGGAAAGGAAAAAATGGAACTCTTCCTGCAGACTTCGCTGTCATTCCCCACTGCCATCTACAGCTTCCTGCTGTGCGTGGCGGTCATCTACTGGCTGGTAGTAGCCGCCGGCCTGCTCGAGGTCGATCTGCTCGATATCGAGGCCGATTCGGTGATGGAAGGCAGCGGCCAGACCGAGGGCCTTGCCGGCCTGCTCTACAAGCTCAAGCTCGACGGCGTGCCGGTCACTCTGGTGCTCACGCTGCTGTTCTTCTTCGGCTGGTTCATTTGCTACTTCATCGAGCTGTGGCTGCTACGTCATCTGCCGCTGGGCATTCTGCGTTACCCGTTGGGACTGGTGGTCATCGCCGGCGCCTTCGTTGTGGCAGCGCCATTGTGCGCGGCGATCTGCCGCCCGCTGCGGCCGCTGTTTCACAAGGTCGAGGCCATCAGCAGCAAATCGGTGCTGGGCCAGGTGGCGGTGGTGCGCAGCGGTCGCGTCACTGCCAGTCATGGCGAGGCGGTGCTGGAAGATGGTGGTGCCGGTCTGATACTGCGCGTTCGCGCCGACGAGGCGTTGGGTTTCAAGCGTGGCGACCGTGTGGTGCTGCTCGAGTACCTGGCCGCCGAACATGCCTATCGCGTCATCACCGAAGAAGAATTTCGAGGCGTCTAGCCCGCCACCCATATGTAACAGAGGGCAGGCAGGTCATGCCGCACCTGCCTGCACAATTAGCAAAGGAGTGAAGCAGTAATGGAAAACCTCATCCCCTTCATTGTTGGGGCAGGGCTGGTCGTCCTCTTCGTGATCGCCCTGATCGCCTTGTTCAAGGCCTTCTACATCAAGGTTCCGCAGGGCACCGCGCTGATCGTCAACGACATGAGCTCGACGCCCAAGGTGCACTTCACCGGCTCCCTGGTGTACCCGGTGATCCACCTCAAGGAGTTCATGAAGATCTCCCTGATCACCCTGGAAGTCGATCGCCGCGGCAAGGACGGTCTGATCTGCCGTGACAACCTCCGTGCCGACATTACTGTGGCCTTCTACCTGCGCGTCAACGAGACCCAGGAAGACGTGCTCAAGGTGGCCAAGGCCATTGGCGTGGATCGCGCCTCCGACCGCGCTGCGGTCAACGAGCTGTTCAACGCCAAGTTCTCCGAGGCGCTGAAGACCGTCGGCAAGCAGTTCGACTTCGTCCAGCTGTTCGAGAACCGTCAGGACTTTCGTGATCGCATCGTCGAGGTGATCGGTAACGATCTCAACGGCTACGTGCTGGAAGACGTGGCCATCGACTATCTGGAGCAGACCTCCAAGGTATCGCTGGACCCGAGCAACATCCTCGACGCCGAAGGTATCCGCAAGATCACCGAGCTGACCGCTGCGCAGAACGTCATCACCAACGAACTGGAGCGCAACGAAGAGCTGGCGATCAAGAAGAAGAACGTCGAGACCCGCGAGGCCACCCTGGCTCTTGAACGCCAGCAGGCCGATGCCGAGGCTCGGCAGAAACGTGAGATCGAGACCATTCGCGCCCGTGAGGAAGCAGAAACCCTCAAGGTGCGCGAGGAAGAGCGCCTGAAGGCCGAGCAGGCGCGTATCCAGACCCAGCAGGAACTGGATATTCGGGCCGAGAACCACCAGCGCGAAGTGGAAGTGGCGCAACAGAACCGTCAGCGTGCCGTGGTCATCGAAATTGAGAAGGTCACTCGTGCCAAGGATCTGGAAGTGGTCGCCCGCGAGCGTGAGGTCGAGCTGCAGCGCATCGAGAAGGAAAAGGCGCTGGAAGAAGAGCGCAAGAACATCGCCGGGGTGATCCGCGAGCGCGTGGCGGTCGAGAAGACCGTGGCCCAGGAAGAAGAACGCATCAAGGAAGTACGCGAAGTCTCCGAGGCCGAGCGTCTCAAGCAGGTCGCCGTACTCAACGCTCAGGCCGAAGCCGAGCAGGAGCTGGTGCGCCAGGTCAAGCAGGCTGAAGCCGACGAGGTGCGCTCCAAGCACAAGGCCATCGAGATCAACACCCTGGCTCAGGCCGAATTGGAATCGGCGGCCAAGAGCGCCGAAGCCAAGAAGAAGCTGGCTGAAGGGATCGAAGCCGAGCGCGCTGCGCCGGGCCTGGCCGACGCGAAGGTGCGCGAAGTCACTGCTGCGGCAAAAGAGAAGGAAGGCCTGGCCGAAGCCCGCGTGGAGGCCGAGCGTCTGATCGCCGAAGCCAAGGGCGAGCAGGAAAAAGGTCTGGCGGAAGCGCGTGTGCTGGAAGCCCAGGCGGCCGCCAAGGAGAAAGACGGCCTGGCCGAAGCCAAGGTGCTGGAAGAGAAACTCAGCGCCCAGGCGCGTGGCGAAGAACAACTGGGTCTGGCCAAGGCCAAGGCGACCAAGGAGCAGGGTTCTGCCGAAGCCGCGATTCTGTTCGAGCGCCTGAGCGCCGAAGCCGAAGGCCTGGGCAAGAAGTTCGGTGCTCTGGATTCGCTCAGCGATGCGGCGCGTGCTCACGAAGAGTTCCGCATGCAGCTGGAGAAGAGCTTCGAGGAGGCCATGGCTGCCATCGCGGCAAACAAGGACATCGCCAAGGATCAGGCCGAGGTGCTGGCCGCGGCCATGGCCAAGGCGAAGATCGAGATCGTCGGTGGCGAGGGCGACTTCTTCAACTCCTTTGCCAAGTCGCTGTCGGTGGGCAAGGCCATCGAAGGTGTGGTCGGCAAGAGCCCGGTGGTGCAGGACGTGCTGTCGCGACTGTTGGCCGGCAAGGCGGCTGCAGCTCAGCCGGTCGCACCGAGCGCAGGCCCGGAGCAGGCCTGAGCACCTTGCCTGTAGGGTGGGCTTCAGCCCACCACTACCCATTGTGGGTGGGGCTCCAGCTGCGACAACCGTTGCCCGAGCCCCGGCGCATGGCCACCTAATTCGATCAATCAGGGAAATATGTGATGTCAGAGCCACGAGACTATCTGGAGATGACCTTCCGCTCGATCCAGTGCTTCAGCAACGATGGTCGTCTGGATGCGCAGGAGCTCAAGAGTCTGCTGGAGATCGCCGAGCGTGACGGCGTGATCGACGACAACGAAGTACGGGTGCTGCGCAAGATCATTGCCCAGGTTCGACCTGAAGAGATCGACGCGGCGCTGCGCGACAAGATTGCCATCGTCGAGAAGAAGATCGGCGCCTGACTTGCCGGATGGGTTCGCCCATCTGCCGCACGCCAGATTGCTGCGGCCCGATCTTCGCCGCGCAAGCGCCACCCGCATTCCCAGTCCCCTTACCTGGCTGAACAGGCGAGGGGGCTCGATGCCGAATATCCAGGAAGAACACGATGTCGGACGCACAAACACAGGACGTATTGGACCGGGCCGTTGCCGAAGGGGGCGCCTACGAGGTGCTGCACAAGCGCCTGCAGGAGCAGGGCCAGCGCCTGCGCGGACTGACCGAAGCACTCAATGGCCAGCGTCTGGCCGAGTTCGGCAGCAGTCAGATGGAAGCCATCGGCCGGGTACGCATCCGCACCGAAAACAACTGCATCGCCCGCGATATCGTCCAGGTCGGTGAGTGCCTGCTGTTCGGCTACAACGTGTTCATCGGCCTGAAGAAGGAAACCCACGTCGCCGACGTGTTCTCCCTCTATCGTCTGGTCGAGGGTGTCGAAGGCTTCGAGGCCGAGCCGGTGCCGCTGGAGGGCAGTTTCCTGTCCCAGGCCAGTTTCGTCGCCGATTTCAACGAGCTGTACACCTACTACAAGAACACCCGCCTGCTACAGCTGGCCATTCGCGACGGCAAGCTGCTGGCGAGTTTCCAGATTGGTGAGCGGATCACCGATATCCGTGTGTTCCGCTGGTCGATCTCCACGGACGGCAAGGACGTCCGCTACATCGACAACCGCGGCGAACGCGATATCGCGCTGCCGGCGCCGTTCGACTTCGAATGGCAGAAGACTTCCCGCGAGATGGTGGTCGCCGGCCGCCATCCGCACATGAACATTCTCGATACCCTGTTCGTCGAGACCATCGGTGGCGATCTGACCATCAAGGTCGAGAACAACACCGAGGACGGTCTGGGCATCTACCGCGAAACGGTGGTGGACAAGACCCAGTCGCTCGACGATGCGCAGATCGAATATGCCCGTCTGGGCAGCCTGATCCTGCTGAAGATCCTGCCGTACCGCGAGGAGCAGTGGCGCTACCTGGTGTTCAACAGCCTGACCAACCAGGTCGAACGCATCGACGCCATCGGCCTGGCCTGCGTACAGCTGCCGGAAGACCACGGCATCATCTTCCCCGGCGGTTACTACCTGCAGAGCGGCGAGTACAAGACCTTCGAGCAGCCCATGGGCGGCATGCGCTTCAAGCGCTCGGTGCGCTCACCCAACGGCGAGGACGTGTTGTACATCTTCTACCATCCAGAAGAAGGCCGTTCGGCGCTGTTCACCTACAACATGATCAACCGCCAGCTGCACAACCCGATCTTCGGCCACGGCTATGCGCGCCTGGAAGACGGGCGCATGGTTATCTTTTCCGCCGAGGGCAGCGAGCCGACCCGCATCCACCCGATGCAGATCTGGCAGACGCCGTTCGAGAGCGAGGACTACGCCGCCCGCCAGCCGGCGCGCAGCGGTTTCTTCGGGCGTATCGGCAACGCCGAGCTGGTGCGTGGCGTATCCGACCTGCTCAACCTCAGCCGCGAGATCGACAGCCGCGAAGTGTCGGTGGCGCGCTACACCCAGCTGTGCCAGAACACCCGCCGTCTGTTCGATGTCTACCACTGGCTGGGCGACGCCCAGTGCGCCGAGCTGGCGCCGCTGCTGCGTGAGATTGCCGCCACTGGCGAATTGGTGCTCGACGAATTCGAGAAGGTCGAGAGCATCCGCCAGCAGTCCGCCCGGGCCATGGCCGAGGCCGAGACGCGACAGAAGAGCCTGCTCTCCGGCCTGCTGGTGGATAGCTGGGACGAGGTGCAGCACTTCGTCGAAGCGCTCAATGGCATCAATGCCCAACGCGGCCAGTTGCTGACCATCCGCGACTACCGCTACATCGACGTGGCGCGTATCGATGCCATGGAGGCCGAACTGCTGGAAGCGCAGGAGCGCGTGGCCACTGCCACTTCCGCCTTCCTCGCCAGCGACGCCGCGCTGCAGCCCTACGTACAGCGTCTGAGCGAACTGGATGGCCTGGCGCAGAAGGCCGAAAGCGTCACCCAACTTAACGAGCCGCTGGCCGAGATGCAGGCCATGGCCGGTAACCTGGACATGCTCTCCAGCCTGATGGCCTCGCTGAAGATCGACGACGCCACCCAGCGCACCGCCATCGTCGAGTCGATTTCCGAGGTCTACGCCCACCTCAACCAGGCCAAGGCGCGTGCCGAGCAGCGGCGCAAGGGCCTGGGCTCGGCCGAGACGGTGGCGCAGTTCGGCGCCCAGTTCAAACTGTTCAGCCAGGGCATCACGAACGCCCTGGCGCTGGCGCAGGACCCGGAGAAGTGCGACGAACAGTTGTCGCGCCTGCTGGTGCAGCTCGAAGAGCTGGAAAGCCAGTTCGGTGATCACGAGGAGTTCCTCAGCGACATCCTCGGCAAGCGCGAAGAGCTGCTGGAGACCTTCGAGTCGCACAAGCAGAGCCTGCTCGACGACCGCCAGCGCCGTGCCCAGGGCGTGCTCGATGCCGCCCGGCGCATCCTCGACAGCCTGGGCCGGCGCACTGCGCGCCTGACCCAGATGGAAGAGCTCAATGCCTTCTTCGCCGCCGATCCGCTGATCCTCAAGTTGCGCGAGATGGCCGAGCGCCTGCGCGAGCTCAAGGACAGCGTCAAGGCCGATGATGTCGAGGCGCGCCTGAAGGCCGCCCGCGACCAGGCGGTGCGCGCCCTGCGCGACAAGAGCGAGCTGTTCGAGGAGGGCGGCAACGTCATCAAGCTCGGCCCGCGCCATCGCTTCAGCGTCAATACCCAGGAACTCGACCTGACCCTGATGCCACGTGGTGATCAGCTCTATCTGCACCTGACCGGCACCGATTTCCTCGAACCGCTGCATGACGAGACGCTGGACGGCCTGCGCGATTACTGGCAGGTGTCGCTGGAGTCCGAGTCGCCTGCGCTGTACCGCGCCGAATACCTCGCCGGCCTGGTGCTCGACGCCGCCGTGGCCGGCCGTGAAGGCCTGAGCCTGGATCTGCTCAAGACCCACCTGGCGCAGCCGGAAACCCTGACTCGCCTGATCCGCGACTTCGCCGCGCCGCGCTACAAGGATGCCTACGAGAAGGGCATCCATGACCACGACGCCGCGCTGATCCTCGCCCAATTGCTGCCGCTTCGCGAAAGCGCCGGGCTGCTGCGTTACGCGCCGGCGGCGCGGGGCTTTGCCGCGCTGTTCTGGAACCGCTGGGGGCAGGACATCGAGGCCGAGCTGTGGCCGGAGCGGGCGCGCAGCAGCCTGCACCTGCGCCAATTGTTCGGCAGCGAGGATGGCGTGCAGCGCCTGCGCGAAGAGATCGACGCGGCCATGCAGCGCTTCCTCGCTCAGCACCCGTTGCCAGTGGACGCGGCGCAGCGCCAGGCGGCAGCGGCCTATCTGGTCGAGGAACTGGCGGCCAAGCCCATCGAGTTCAGCTTCAGCAAGTATGCCCGGCAACTGCTCGACACCCTGCAGCAGCGCATGCAGGCCAGCCATGTCTGGGACGACTACCGCGCCGCGCTGGACAACCTGCGTGGCCGCCCGGTGCAGCGCTGGTCGCTGGCGCAGACCTGGTTCGACGGCCTGTGCGCGCAGGACGCCAGCATGGCCGAGCTGGCCGACTACGTGCCCGAAGCGATCGCCGTCAGCCTGCTGGATGACGAATTCCCGCGGCGTTTCACCGAGGTCGATCTGCGTTTCACCGTCAGCGGCCTGCTCGGCGATCATCCGCGTGTGCAGGACGGCACGCTGCTGCTGGCCATAGACGACTACTTCGCGCGCCTGCAGCAGCACCTGGATCACTTCGTGCCGCAACTGCAGCGCTACCAGGCGCTGCGCCAGGAAGTCATCAACCGCGAGCGCGATGCACTGCGTCTGAGCGAATTCAAGCCACGGCCGCTGTCGTCCTTCGTGCGCAACAAGCTGATCAACGACGTGTACCTGGGCTTTATCGGCGACAACCTGGCCAAGCAGATGGGCACCGCCGGCGAGAACAAGCGCACCGACCTGATGGGCCTGCTGATGCTGATTTCGCCGCCCGGCTACGGCAAGACCACATTGATGGAGTACGTGGCGCACCGTCTCGGCCTGATCTTCATGAAGATCAACGGTCCGGCCCTCGGTCACGAGGTGCGCTCGGTGGACCCGGCGCAGGCCCCGGACGCCACCTCGCGTCAGGAGCTGGAAAAGCTCAACCTGGCGCTGGAAATGGGCAACAACGTGATGCTCTATGTCGACGACATCCAGCACACCCATCCCGAATTCCTGCAGAAGTTCATCTCGCTGTGCGACGGCACGCGGCGTATCGAAGGCGTGTGGAAGGGCAAGACCAAGACCTACGACATGCGCGGCAAGAAGTTCTGCGTGGTGATGAGCGGCAACCCGTACACCGAGTCCGGCGACGTGTTCAAGATTCCCGACATGCTCGCCAACCGCGCCGACATCTACAACCTCGGCGACACCCTGGGCGGCATGCAGGAGGCTTTCGCGCTGAGCTACATCGAGAACAGCCTGACCTCCAACCCGGTGCTGGCGCCGCTGGCCACCCGCGACATGGCGGACGTCTACCGTTTCGTCGCCAAGGCCGAGGGCAAGCCGTTCTCCGCCAACGAGCTGAGCCATACCTACAGCGCCGCCGAGATCAACGAGATCACCGCCACCCTGCAGCGCCTGATGCAGGTGCGTGACGTGGTCGGTCGGGTCAACCAGCAGTACATCGTCAGCGCCGCGCAGGCCGACAGCTACCGCACCGAGCCGCCGTTCAAGCTGCAGGGCAGCTACCGCAACATGAACAAGATGGCGGAGAAGATCAGCTCGGTGATGAACGATGCCGAGCTGCTGCAACTGATCGCCGACCACTACCAGGGTGAGTCGCAGCTGCTCACCACTGGCGCCGAGGAGAACCTGCTCAAGCTCGCCGAATTGCGCGGCAACATGACGCCCGAGCAGGCCGAGCGCTGGGCGCAGATCAAGCGCGACTTCATGCGCAACAAGGCCATGGGCGGGAGCGATACGGATGTTGGCGGGCGTGTGGTGGCGCAGCTCAATGATCTGGTGGAAAGCGTGCGCGGCCTGGGTGCTGGCGGCAAGCCAGCCGGCGCGGCGCCGAGCATTCCCTGGGAACAGTTGCTGGCCGGGCTGGATAACCTGGGCAAGCTGCGCCCGCAGGTGGAGGTGGTTGCGCCGCCACAGCCGGGCACGCAAAAATTGCTCGAAAGCCTGGCCGATAGCCTGGAAAACAGCTTCCTGCCGCTGATCAGGGCGATGGACAAGAAGATCGACATCGATTTGCGTACCCACAATCGCATGCTGGAAATCTCCACGCAACTACGTGATCTCGGCACGCTGCTCGGGCATGAGCAGCGCAGCGATGCCGCGGACGACGAGGCGCCGTGAGGCGAGGCTGGCTAGTCGAGTTGCGCCCGCTGATCGTGATCAGCGGCGCGATGTTGCTGGTGCAACTGGTCAATGGCGCCCTCGGCGGCGCCTTGAACCTATGGGGCCTGGTGCCCCGGCATATCGAGGCGCTGCCCGGCATTTTCCTTGCGCCCTGGCTGCATGGCAGTTGGGCGCATCTGCTCAGCAACCTCAGCGGCCTGCTGGTGCTCGGTAGCCTGGTGCTGCTGCGCTCGCGCCGCGATTTCTTCTTCGCCAGTGCCTTCATCATCATCGGCAGCGGGGTGCTGGTCTGGCTGTTCGGCCGCACCGGCCTGCACGTCGGTGCCAGCGGCTGGCTGTTCGGCTTCTGGGGGCTGTTGCTGGCTCGGGCCTGGTTCGAGCGCAGCCTGCTCGACCTGTTGCTGGCGGTGCTGGTGTTCTTCCTCTACGGCGGCTGGTTCTTCGGCCTGCTGCCGCGTGCCGGCGTTTCCTTCGAATACCACCTGGCTGGCGCCTTCAGCGGCGTGCTATACGCTGCGCTGAGTCGCCGCCGCAATCAATGACGAAAGGGAATTTGCATGGACTTCAACCGCCTCGACCAAACCCTGCGCGACAGCCTCGCCGACCTGCGCCTGAGCAATGAAGAGCGCGACGAACTGCGTGAACTGGGCAACGACCTGAGCCCGGATCAGGTGCGCTTCATGCGCAACCGCGCCTTTGCTCTGGTGCGTGACCTGATCGCCAACCCCGAGGATGCCCTGCCGGCGCTGAAGTGGCTGGAGCAGGTGATCAAGACCCTGGAAGTGCGCTGTTCACCACTGCGCGGTCACAGCAGCGCGCACTTCAGCCCTGGCGAGAGTTGCCGCCAGCGCATCCGCGACCTGTGCCGCCAGGCCCGGGAGTCGGTGGATGTCTGTGTGTTCACCATCTCCGATGACCAGCTCAGCGACGAACTGATCGCCGTGCACCGCCGAGGCCTGGCCGTGCGCATCATCAGCGACAGCGAGAAGCGCTTCGACGTCGGCAGTGACATCCAGCAGCTGATCGATGCCGGCGTACCGCTGCGCATCGACAACAGCCCCTTCCACATGCACCACAAGTTCGCCCTGTTCGACGGCCGCCTGCTGCTCAATGGCAGCTTCAACTGGACCCGCAGTGCCAGCACCAGCAATGAGGAAAACCTGCTGGTGACCGACGACCCGCATCTGGTTGGCGAGTACCAGCGTGAGTTCGACAAGCTCTGGAGCCGTTATGCAAGCAATGAATGACGCATGCTTGCGCCACCTGTCCGGTGAGTATCCGCCTGTGGCGATTGACTGCGGCTGAAGGCTGGAGCGCTGTAACCGGTCCGCTATGGGGGCGCTCGGAACAGGTTCTATGATGAGCCTGCTTCCAGCCAGGCGGAAGCAGCAGAGACAGGCTATTCGAGGTAGACTTGTCGCCCTGTTTTTTCGCCAAGAAGCCCGCCATGGCCCTGCCGTCGACCACCTACAAGATCGAAATGAATCTCACGGACATGGATCGCAGCGTTTATGAAAACCTGCGTTTCACTGTCGCCCGTCACCCGTCCGAGACCGAAGAGCGTCTGGCTGTGAGGTTGATCGCCTACGCGCTGTTTTACGACGAGCTATTGGCCTTTGGTCGCGGTCTGTCGGATGTGGACGAGCCGGCACTGTGGCAGAAGAGCCTTGATGATCGGGTTCTACACTGGATCGAGGTGGGCCAGCCGGACAGCGAGCGCATCACCTGGTGCAGTCGCCGCGCCGAGCGCTTCAGCCTGGTGGCTTACGGCAATCTGCGGGTCTGGCAGGGAAAATGCCTCGAGCCGGTACGCAACCTGAAAAACATCAACGTGGTGGCTCTGGGGCAGGAGGCGTTGACCGATCTGGCGCAAGATCTGCCTCGCTCGCTGTCCTGGAGCGTGATGATCAGCGATGGCGAACTGTTCGTCACCGACGAGCGTGGACAGCACGAGATTCCGCTGGAGTGGCTGGTCGGCGAACGCTGAAGCCGGGCTACGGTTCGGTTCCCTCTCCCCTTGGGGGAGACAAACCCCGTCTCACCTGAAATAGACCCAAGATGCGCATCGAAGCCCGACCCTTACCTTCCCAGTTGCCTGATCTGGGCAATCTGCCGCCGCTGCTCACCCGTCTCTACGCCGCCCGTGGCGTGCAGTCCGCCGAGGAGCTGGACAAGGGCCTGGCGCGGCTTATTCCCTACCAGCAGCTCAAGGGCATCGACGCTGCCGTCGAGCTGTTGGTCGAGGCGCTTGCGCAGCGCCAGCGCATCCTGATCGTCGGCGACTTCGATGCCGATGGCGCCACCGCCAGCACGGTTGGCGTGCTTGGCCTGCGTCTGCTCGGCGCCGCGCATGTGGACTACCTGGTGCCGAACCGTTTCGAGTATGGCTACGGCCTGACCCCGGAAATCGTCGCCGTGGCGCTGCAGCGCAAGCCCGACCTGCTGCTGACCGTAGACAACGGCATCTCCAGCGTCGACGGCGTGGCCGCAGCCAAGGCCGCCGGGCTCAAGGTGCTGGTCACCGACCACCACCTGCCGGGGCCGGAACTGCCCGCAGCTGACGCCATCGTCAATCCCAACCAGCCGGGTTGCGCCTTCCCGAGCAAGGCCATGGCCGGCGTCGGGGTGATGTTCTACGTGCTGCTGGCGTTGCGCGCGCGTCTGCGTGAAAACGGCTGGTTTGCCAGCCGTGGGGAGCCGAACCTGGGCGAGTTGCTCGATCTGGTGGCCCTCGGCAGCGTCGCCGACGTGGTGCCGCTCGATGCCAACAACCGCATCCTGGTGCACCAGGGCCTGGCGCGCATTCGTGCCGGGCGCGCGCGGCCCGGGCTGCGCGCGATACTCGAAGTGGCTGGACGCGACCACCGGCGCATCACCTCCACCGATCTCGGTTTCATCCTCGGCCCGCGGCTGAATGCGGCCGGGCGCCTGGACGACATGAGCCTGGGCATCGAATGCCTGCTCTGCGACGACGAGGCGCTGGCCCGCGACATGGCGGTGCAGCTCGACCAGCTCAACCAGGATCGTAAGGCCATCGAGCAGGGAATGCAGCGCGAGGCGCTGGCTCAGCTCAAGGATCTGTCCCTGGACGACATGCCATTCGGCTTGTGCCTGTTCGAGCCGGACTGGCACCAGGGCGTGATCGGCATCCTCGCTTCGCGCCTGAAAGAGCGCTATCACCGTCCGGCCATCGCCTTCGCCGATGCCGGTGAAGGCATGCTCAAGGGCTCGGCGCGCTCGGTGCCGGGGCTGCATATCCGCGACGCACTGGACGCCGTGGCGGCGCGCCATCCGGGACTGATCAGCAAGTTCGGCGGGCACGCCATGGCCGCGGGGTTGTCGCTGCCGCAGGAAAACTTCGGCGCCTTCGCCGCTGCCTTCGACGCCGAGGTGCGCCGCCAGCTGTGCGAGGACGATCTGACCGGGCGGTTGCTGTCCGATGGTCAGCTCGATGCCACCGAGTTCCACCCGGAACTGGCCCGTGCCCTGCGCAATGCCGGCCCCTGGGGCCAGCATTTTCCTGAGCCGCTGTTCCATGGCGTGTTCCAGATCGTCAATCAGCGCATCGTCGGTGAGCGTCACCTGAAGCTGGTACTCAAGACCGAATGCGGCAGCGTGCAACTCGACGGCATCGCCTTCAACATCGACCGTGAGGTCTGGCCCAACCCCACCCTGCGTTGGGCTGAAGTGGCCTACAAACTCGACCTCAACGAGTTTCGCGGTAATGAGACGGTGCAGCTGATGGTGGCGCATATCGCCCCGCGCTAAGGCGCAAGGCTAGCCAGCGCCGCCTTGATCGCCGACGGGTTGGCTTCGCTGAAGGCCGTCTGCATCCAGGGCAATAGGCGGTAGTGCAACTGCCGAAATCGTTCGACGCTGGGCGTGGGTACTGGTGCGGGCTGTCAAGCGCCCCGGCGGTAATATCTGGAAGCATTCAGCCGGCTGCCGGGCAAACGTCCGAGGCCTACACTCGGCGAGATTTCCTCAGGAGGATGCGCGATGAATACCCGTGGCTTGCTCGATCAACTGCTCAAATCCGGTCAGGAGATGCTGCAACAGAAAGGTGCTGGTGGTGCCTCATCCGGGCTGGGTGGTGCGCTGGGTGGCCTGTTTGGCGGCGCTGCCAGCAAGGGCAAGGGGGGTGGCAGCGATCTCGGCTCGATGCTCAAGGGCGCCGGTGGCGGTGCAGCGCTAGCCATGCTTCTGGGCAACAAGCGGGTACGCAAGGTCGGTGGCAAGGTGGCGGTGTATGGCGGTCTGGCTGCACTGGGCGTGCTGGCCTACAAGGCCTACGGCAACTGGCAGGCGCAGCAAGCCCAGCAGGGTGGCGCGCAGCCGGTCGAGCCGCAAACCCTGGATCGCTTGCCGGTGCCGCAGGTCGAACAGCACAGCCGCGCCATTCTCAAGGCACTGGTGGCGGCAGCCAAGGCCGATGGGCATGTCGATGAACGTGAGCGTCAGTTGATCGAAGAAGAACTGGGCAAGCTGGCGCAGGACGCCGAGTTGCAGAGCTGGCTGCACACCGAGCTGAACAAGCCGCTGGATCCGGCCGACGTCGCGCGTGCTGCCAGCACGCCGGAAATGGCCGCAGAGATGTACTTGGCCAGCGTGCTGATAGTCGATGAGGAGCACTTCATGGAGCGCGCCTACCTCGAGGAGCTGGCGCGTCAACTGAAGCTGCCACTGGCGCTGAAGAGCGAGCTGGAGGCTCAGGTGCGCGCGCTCCCGGCTGGCGTCTGAGCCGTGTTCTCGTTTCAATCCGCATGCCGGGCATGTCCCGGCATCGCCTCACCCCCATGATCGTTCAGGTAGGCATCGACCGCCGCGCCAACGGTCGGTTGCAGGTGCCGTGCCTGACCGTCGTGCAGTAGGCCGAAGCGCCGCAGCTTGTCCTTGAGTGGCCCCTTCACCTCGGCGAAGTGCAGTTCGATGCCGGCCTCGGCGAGCATGCGCTCCAGCTCGCCGAGCATATCGGCAGAGGTCACGTCGATGCTGGTAACCGGCTCGGCCGCGATCACCACGCGGCGTACCGGTGCCGGAGCGCTTTCCAGCGCCTGCAGCAGGCATTGCTGAAACAGCTCGGCATTGGCGAAGAACAGCGGTGCGTCCCAGCGAAACAGCAACAGGCCGGGGATCTGTCGGGCATCGGGGTGTCGCTTGATGTCATGGTAGCCACGGATGCCCTCCACCTGGCCGAGAACGGTGTAGTACGGGCGCCAGCCGTCCCAGAGAAATTCGATCACCGCCAGCACCACGGCAATGCCGATGCCGGGGATCACGCCGAAGGTCACCACGCCGGCGAAGCAGGCCATCGACAGCCAGAACTCCCATTGCTGCACGCGGAAGATGCGCAGCAGATCGCTGACCACGAACAGGCCGATAACGGCGGCAATCACCACCGCAGCCAAGGCACTGGTGGGCAGGTATTGCATCATATCTGGGGCCAGTACTAGCAGTAGAGCGACACTCAGGGCGCCGACCACGCCGGCGATCTGGGTCTTGGCACCTGCTGCTTCGGCCACCGGTGTGCGTGACGCGCTGCTGCTGATGGGAAAGCCCTGGAACAAGCCGCCGGCCAGATTTGCCGCACCCAGGGCGACCAGCTCCTGATTGGGGTCTACCGGGCGTCCGGTACGGGCTGCGTAGGTGCGCGACAGCACGCTGGTGTCGGCGAACGCGACCAGGGCAACGGCGATACCACCCAGCACTACGCTGGCCAGATCGACACCGCTGAGACAGGGCAGGGTGAAGCTGGGTAGCCCCTGGGGCAGTTCGCCGAGCACCTGCACGCCCTGGCTATCGAGATCGAACAGAGCGACCGCCAGGGTTGCCAGGGTCACGGCGATGAGGATGCCGGGCAATTGCCGGAAGCGGCTCAGCAGCAGGATCAAGGTCAGGGTGCCGACGCCGACGAGCAGGCTGTAGAGATGAACCTGGCCCTCGCTCAGCGCGCTGACGATGGCCTGGATATCACTGAGCGAACCCTGGCTGTCGATGGAGAAACCGAACAACTTGGGCGTCTGGCTAATCAGCACGCTCAGCGCGATACCGTTCATGTAGCCATAGCGGATGGGCTTGGACAGCAGTTCGGTGATGAAGCCCAGGCGCAGCAATCCGGCAATCAGGCAGGTGAGGCCGGCCACTATGGCCATCATGCTGGCCAGCGTCACCGCACGCATCGGATCGCCGCCGGAGAGCGGCAGCACCACGGCGAGAATCAGTGCCGCCAGGGCCGAGTCCGGGCCGAGCACGAGAATCCGGCTGGGGCCGAACAGCGCGTAGGCCAGCAGCGGCACGATGGTCGCGTACAGACCATAGATGCCCGGCACGCCGGACGCCTCGGCATAGGCAATGCCCACCGGCACCAGCATGGTGGTCAGCACCAGGCCGGCGGCAATGTCCTTCGGCAGCCAGGCCAGGCGATAGTCCCTGAGCGTTTGCAGCCCCGGAAGCCAGCGCAGCCAGCCGCGCTGTCGCGATAAGCGGGGAAGGGGCTTGTGTGGCGTGCTGGCTGGCGCTGGTGGCATCACGGGTGGGCTCTGGCAGGATTACGTGCAAGTAAAGCGCAGAGCGCAGGTGCTTCACCATAGCTGCCAGGCGATGAAGGCGCATTCAGCATGCGCATCAGACCAAAAGACCATTCATCCCGGCCCCCGGCTTGTTTTAGGCTGAAGACCAACGACAAGAACGACACGCGAGGATGCCCATGTCGCAAGCGCCCTTGGATGCCTATGACTACCTGATCGTCGGTGCCGGTCCGGCCGGCTGTCTGTTGGCCAATCGGCTGTCTGCCGACCCTGGCGTCAGTGTGTTGCTGGTCGAGGCGGGCGGGCGCGACAACTACCCCTGGATCCACATTCCGGTCGGCTACCTGTACTGCATCGGTAACCCGCGTACCGACTGGTGCTACAGCACCGAGGCCGACCCCGGCCTGCATGGGCGCAGCCTCAAGTATCCGCGTGGTCGCGTGCTCGGCGGCAGCTCCTCGATCAACGGCATGATCTACATGCGCGGTCAGGCTGCCGACTACGACAGCTGGGCAGCGGCGGGCAATGCCGGCTGGGCCTGGCGCGATGTGCTGCCGCTGTTCAAGCGCTCGGAGCATCACTTTGCCGGCGCGAGCCAATGGCACGGTGGCGACGGCGAGTGGCGGGTCGAGCGCCAGCGTTTGTCCTGGGAGATTCTCGAAGCCTTCCGTGAGGCGGCGGCGCAGAGCGGTATCGCCAGCATCGATGACTTCAATGGCGGTGACAACGAAGGCTGCAGCTACTTTCAGGTCAACCAGAAGCGCGGCGTGCGCTGGAATGCCTCCAAGGCCTTTCTGCGTGATATCCGCCAGCGCCCCAATCTGCAGGTGCTGACCGGCGCCGAGGCCGAGCGACTGGAGCTGGAGGGCGGTCGTGTCCGTGCTCTGCATCTGCGTTGGCAAGGGCAGGCGCTACGCATTGCGGCGCGCCGCGAGATCCTGCTTTGCGCCGGCGCCATCGGCTCGCCGGCCTTGCTGCAGCGCTCCGGCATCGGCCCGCGGCCGCTGCTGGAGAAACTGGGGATCGGTGTCAGGCACGAGTTGCCCGGTGTTGGCGAGAATCTGCAGGATCACCTGCAGCTGCGCCTGATCTACCGCATCAGTGGTGTGAAGACGCTCAACCGCATTGCCGCTACGTCCTGGGGCAAGCTGGGCATGGCCCTGGAATACCTGCTCAAGCGCAGCGGGCCGCTGTCGATGGCGCCAAGCCAGTTGGGCGCTTTCGCCAAATCCGACCCTGAGCAGGCGCGCGCCAACCTGCAATATCACGTACAGCCGCTGTCACTGGAGCGCTTTGGTGAGCCCTTGCATGACTTCCCGGCCTTTACCGCTTCGGTATGCCACCTGCGCCCCCATAGCCGTGGCAGCGTGGCAATCGCCTCGGCTGATGCCGGTGCGGCGCCGCTGATTCGCCCCAACTACCTGAGCGACGAGCGTGATCTGCGCGTGGCCGCCGATGCCATTCGCCTGACCCGGCGCATCGTTGCCGCGCCGGCACTGGCCTGTTACCAACCGCAGGAATACAAGCCTGGCCCGGACTATCGCAGTGAAGAAGACCTGCAGCGCGCGGCGGGCGAGATTGGCACCACCATCTTCCATCCGGTGGGTACCTGTGCCATGGGCCAGGGCCGTGATGCCGTCGTGGATGCCCGTCTGCGTGTGCATGGCCTCGCCGGGCTGCGCGTGGTCGATGCCTCGATCATGCCGAGCATCACCTCGGGCAATACCTGCTCGCCAGTGCTGATGATCGCCGAGAAGGCTGCGCAGATGATCGCCGAGGACGCGCAGCCGGGTCGTGTAGCGGCTGGCGACTGAGGTGCGGCTTAGTTGTGCCCGCTCGTCGAGCTGACGTGGAACACGGCGCGGTTGCGCCCGGCATCCTTGGCCTGGTAAAGCGCCTCGTCGGCCAGTTGCAGGACGCTGTCGAGGTCTGCGTGATCAACGGGCCAGATTGCACCGCCGATACTGCAGCCGACGCGCGCTTCGCCGACCTCCAACGCGACGGGCTGGCCGAGCGCTGCGATGGCGCGTTCAGCGACCAGGCGCGCGTGATGCTGTGCGTCCTGCGCTGGTACTTGCAGCACCATGAGAAACTCGTCGCCGCCCAGGCGCGCGACCAGGTCGCCGTCACGCAGGCAACCACGCAGACGCTGGGCAATCTCGCGGAGCAGGTGATCGCCGGCGATGTGGCCATAGGTGTCGTTGACCGGTTTGAAGGCATCGAGGTCGAGATAGAGTATGGCCAGACAGCCATGCTGCAGGCGGCTGCGTTGCTGGGCCTGAGGCAGGAATTTTTCCAGTGCCATGCGGTTGGGCAGGCCGGTCAGGGCGTCATGATGGGCCAGGCTTTCCATCATCCCCAGTGCAGTCTGCTGCTGGGTCAGGCTGTTCACCAGATGGCGAATCGACTGGCTCAGTTGCTCGATTTCGCGGCTGCCTCTGAGGTTGGGTATTTCGCTGCTCTCACCCGCGCTGAGATGATCGGCGGCGTTGGCAATCTGTCGTAGCGGGCGGATGAAATAGCCGCTCAGCAGCCAGCCGAGCAGGGCGAACAGCAGTGCCAGGCCTGAGCCCCAGAGCAGGATGCTCTGCAACAAATCGCGTGCCGGAGCGTAAGCCAGCTCCAGCGGCTGGCGTGCCACGACCGTCCAGCCCAGCCCCGGGTAATCCTGGTAGCCCTGGCTCAGGGTCAGGCCCGTGAGGTACTCATTGCCGTCAGGCCATTGTTGCACCTGCCAGCGGCTTTTGCCGGGCTGTAGCCCTTCCAGCGCGGGCAGTTCGAGTTTCTGCCCGATCATCTGATGCGGGCCGAGCAGAATGCCCCGATCCTGGCCGATGACGAAGAACTCGACATTGCGCCGATCCTGCATGGGGCCGAGAATCGTCCGACGCACCTCATCGGCCCAGCCCCAGGACAGATGGCTGGCCAGAACACCAGCCAGGCTGCCGTCGCTGGCGAGAATAGGCAGGCTGATATCGACGAACTTCATCGCCTCGCCGCTTGGGTTGGGCAGCAACTTGGCCAGCAGCACGGCTTCGTGCACGTCACCGATGAACAAGCCGTTGCGTCCCTCCAGGTAAACCGGTCTCTGGGCGATGCTGACCCCCTCCAGAATGCCGTTGCTGGAGGCTAGAACCTGGCCGTTCGGGTCGGTGAAGCCGATCCAGGCGATGCTGGGGATTTCCTGCTGCAGGCTGTCGAGCAGGCGTCGCACCTCGCCAGCGTCCTCGGGCTGGCGCAGCGTCTGCAGGTTGCCGAGCACGCGCAATACGGCGGCGCGCGAGGCCATGTCACGATCCAGACGGTCGACCATCGCGTAGGACACTTCGGCCATGCTGCGGCCCTGATCCTGGCGAATTTGCTGACTGCTGTGCTGACCAATCAGGGTGCCCAGCAGCCAGCTCAGTGCGCTGACCAGCAAGGCGATGAAAAGGGCGATCTGGCTGCGCAGGCTGTACGAGGCGGGCATGAGGGATTCCAGAGTGGGCCACTGCATTCGGCTGTGCGCTGAGTATAGTGCGCCGTCGATCTGCTGTGGCGTGATCCACTCGCAATAGTGGGCTGCCAGTCTGTGCGGGCTCGGGTATAATCGCCGGCTTTTCCGTCCGATTTGCCGCGAGCGCCACTACCATGGAAATCAATCCGATCCTCAACGCCATCAAGGACCTGTCCGAACGCACCCAGTCAATTCGGGGGTATCTTTGACTACGATCACAAGCATGATCGCCTGATCGAAGTAAACCGCGAGCTGGAGGACGCCAGCGTCTGGAACAAGCCCGAGTACGCGCAAGCGCTGGGCCGTGAGCGCGCCATGCTGGCGCAGATCGTCGAAACCATCGATGACCTCACCGGCAGCCTGAGTGACTCCCGCGACCTGCTGGAAATGGCCGCCGAAGAGAACGACGAAGGCGCGGTGAAGGACATCGTCGCCGAAGTCGAGCGCCTGCGCGAAATCCTCGAAAAACTGGAATTCCGCCGCATGTTCAGCGGCGAGATGGATGCTAACAACTGCTACTTGGACATCCAGGCCGGCTCCGGCGGTACCGAGGCCCAGGACTGGGCCAACATCCTGCTGCGCATGTACCTGCGCTGGGCCGACAAGCGCGGCTTCACTGCCGAGATCGTCGAGCTGTCCGAGGGGGAGGTCGCCGGCATCAAGGGCGCCACCGTGCACATCAAGGGCGAGTACGCCTTCGGCTGGCTGCGCACCGAGAGCGGCGTGCACCGCCTGGTGCGCAAGAGCCCGTTCGACTCCGGCGCGCGTCGTCACACCTCGTTCTCGGCGGTGTTCGTGTCCCCCGAGATCGACGACAAGGTGGAGATCGAGATCAACCCGGCCGATCTGCGCATCGACACCTACCGCTCCTCCGGCGCCGGTGGTCAGCACGTCAACACCACCGATTCGGCGGTGCGTATCACCCACGTGCCGACCAACACCGTGGTGGCCTGCCAGAACGAACGTTCCCAGCACGCCAACAAGGACACCGCCATGAAAATGCTGCGGGCCAAGTTGTACGAGCTGGAGATGCAGAAGCGCAACGCCGCCTCGCAGGCGCTGGAAGACAGCAAGTCGGATATCGGCTGGGGCCATCAGATCCGTTCCTACGTGCTCGATGACTCGCGCATCAAGGACCTGCGTACCGGCGTCGAGCGCAGCGACTGCCAGAAGGTGCTCGATGGTGACCTCGACGGCTATCTCGAGGCCAGCCTCAAGCAGGGCCTGTAAGCCCAGTAACCCATCCGTGGGCGTCGGCCAGTCGGCGCCTGCTCAAATTTTGTACGACACGCCAGGCAGATAAAGCGACCATGAGCGACCAACAACTCGACCACAACGAACTGCAACAGGAAGAAAACAAGCTGATTGCCCAGCGCAAGGAAAAGCTTGCTGCCGTCCGTGAGCAGGGCATTGCCTTCCCCAACGATTTCCGCCGTGACAGCCTGTGCGCCGACCTGCAGAAACAGTACGAGGGCAAGAGCAAGGAAGAGCTGGAGGCCGCTGCCATCCCGGTCAAGGTGGCCGGTCGCATCATGCTCAACCGTGGCGCCTTCATGGTGCTGCAGGACACTTCCGGGCGTCTGCAGGTCTATGTCAATCGCAAGACTCTGCCGGCCGAGCAACTGGAAGCGGTCAAGCATTTCGACCTGGGCGACATCATCGCTGCCGAAGGTACCCTGGCGCGTTCCGGCAAGGGCGATCTGTACGTCGACATGCAGAACGTGCGTCTGCTGACCAAGTCGCTGCGCCCGCTGCCGGACAAGCACCACGGTCTGACCGACACCGAGCAGCGCTACCGCCAGCGTTATGTCGACCTGATCGTCAACGAAGAAGTACGCCACACCTTCCGCGTGCGCTCGCAGGTGATCGCGCACATCCGTCGTTTCCTCAACGAGCGCGGCTTCCTCGAAGTGGAAACCCCGATGCTGCAGACCATCCCTGGTGGTGCTGCGGCCAAGCCGTTCGAGACGCACCACAACGCCCTGGACATGGCCATGTTCCTGCGCATCGCCCCGGAGCTGTACCTCAAGCGCCTGGTGGTCGGTGGTTTCGAGAAAGTGTTCGAGATCAACCGCAACTTCCGTAACGAAGGCGTTTCGACCCGGCACAACCCCGAGTTCACCATGCTCGAGTTCTACCAGGCCTACGCCGACTACCGCGACAACATGGACCTGACCGAGGAGCTGTTCCGCGAACTGGCCCTGGCCGTGCTGGGCAGCACCGACGTGCCCTATGGCGACAAGGTGTTCCACTTCGGCGAGCCGTTCGTGCGTCTGTCGGTGTACGACTCGATCCTCAAGTACAACCCGGATATCACCGAGGCTGACCTCAACGACGTCGACAAGGCCCGTGCCATCGCCAAGAAGGCCGGCGCCAAGGTGCTCGGCCACGAAGGTCTGGGCAAGCTGCAGGTGATGATTTTCGAGGAGCTGGTGGAGAGCAAGCTGGAGCAGCCGCACTTCATCACCGAGTATCCGTTCGAGGTCTCGCCGCTGGCCCGTCGCAACGACCAGAACCCCAACGTCACCGACCGCTTCGAGCTGTTCATTGGTGGCCGCGAGATCGCCAACGCCTACTCCGAGCTCAATGATGCCGAGGATCAGGCCGAGCGCTTCCTCGCCCAGGTGGCCGAGAAGGACGCCGGTGACGACGAGGCCATGCACTACGATGCCGACTTCGTCCGCGCACTGGAGTACGGCATGCCGCCGACCGCCGGTGAAGGCATCGGCATCGACCGTCTGGTGATGCTGCTGACCAACTCGCCGTCGATCCGCGATGTCATCCTGTTCCCGCATATGCGTCCGCAGGCCTGATGGTCGATTAGAAAAGCCGCCTTCGGGCGGCTTTTTGCTGCCTGTCGTCCAGCTTTCGGAGCGTTTTAGCCGGTCGCCGGAGCAGCAAGCGAAACGGAGCCTTTTGGTTGCCCGTCCAACCCATTACTCTGCTTGCCATAATCAGAGCGTAGAGGATCGACCGACCGTGAGTTCCGTACCTGCCTCCCAGAACGCCACCCAGGCCGCCAATGCTGTCGTCGAAAGCGTCCAGTACCAGGGCCGCAAGGCCAGCCGTCAGGGCAGCGAGCAACGCCGTCAGGCGATTCTCGATGCAGCCATGCGCATCATCGTGCGCGAGGGTGTGCGTGCCGTGCGCCATCGTGCGGTAGCCGCCGAGGCGCAGGTGCCGTTGTCGGCCACGACCTACTATTTCAAGGATATCGACGACCTGATCACCGATACCTTTGCCCAGTTCGTCGAGCGCAGCGCCGCGCATATGGCGGCGTTCTGGGCCGGTACCCGGGGTGCGCTGGAAGAGATGGTCGGGCGCCTGGAGGGCGGCGAGCAGGCGCGCCGGCAGTTGGCCGAGGAGATTGCCGGGCTGGCGGTACAGTACGTGCAGCGCCAGCTGCGAGAGCGCCGTGATCACCTGATTGCCGAGCAGGCATTTCAGCAGGAAGCGCTGATCAACCCGCGCCTGCGTGAGCTGGTACGGGCCCACCGGCAGATTCTCCAGCAGGGCGTTACCCACTTCTTCGAGGTGCTGGGCTCGCGCCAGCCGGAGCAGGATGCCGTGCTGTTGACGGCCACCATCGTGCGGATGGAGTATCAGGGCCTACTGGACGGCGTGGATCATCTGGACAGCCAGGAAATGCTGGCCATCCTTAAGCGCTACATGAATCTGGTACTGGGGCTGTAACCGTCGATCATCGGGTCGCACGGCCTGCACAAGGAGAGCGTAATGAAAGCCTGGCGCGCACTGGTCGCCCTGTCCTTCCTGCTGTTGAGCGGTTGTCTGGTCACCTTCAAGGATCCGATCCCTGCCAACGAGGCCGCGCCCATTCCATTGCTGGGCGAATGGACCCGGCAGGACGAGTGGGGCGATCAGTTGTATCTGGAGATCACCCGCGCCGGCTCCAATCTCTATGAGGCGCGCATCTACGAAGGCAGCCCGGACAATGGCAGCCTCGAGGAATTCGGCTTCACCGTCGCTCACCATGGTCGCCGCTGGTACCTCTCGGCGGGCGTGCCGAAAAGCCTCGGCGCCAACTTCGCCATCGCCGGTTTCGAGCTGACCCGTGACAACGAGTTGGTGGTCTACAACCTCGACACCGAGCGCATTCTCCACGACATGAACATGGGCCTGCTGGAAGGGCAGACCGTCTCCATGCCCGAAGCAGACGGTGCGCTGATCACCAGCCCGCTGGACAAGGTGTTCGCCTACCTCGACGACCCGGCCAACGCCGATCTGTTCGTCGAAGTCGCGCGTTACCAGCGAGTGGCCGAATAGGAATTGCAATGAACAGCCAGCAAAAACTGGACGATTACCAACTCTGCATTCGCGCCCTGAGCGATCGTATCGTCGAGGCGCAGACCCCCATTCGTGTACTCGATGCGGTGAAGTGGGACGACAGCATCCGTGACGGTTTTCTCAAGGCCAAGGGCAAGCAGCCCCCGGCGGTGGACCGCGACTATTACCTGAGCCGGCCGCTGGCCTTCGATGCGGCTGCCAAACGGCTGGAGTTTCAGAACATTGAGCGTGACATCACCCGCCAGCTCGGCCAGTTCAACCCGGTCGGGCAGATCATGCGGCGCATGTGCAAGGAATACCGCATGGTCATCCGCATGCTCGAAGCGCGCGGCACCGAGGACTTCGGACTTATCAGCCAGGAGCTCTACGGCGCGGCCTCCGATGCCTTCCATGCCGGTGATCCGACCCTGGCCGATCTCGGCCTGATGCTCTCGGACTACCTCAACAACATCGCCGCGCGCGGCGATCTGGAAGACGAGCCCAAGGTGCTTGGCGCCGGTGACGCGGTGAGTATCCTGCAGCAGCGCCTGGCCGGCGTATTCGGTGACGACACCATCCGCGTGCTCGAGTCCGACGGCATCCTCGCCGATGCGGCGGCGGGCGCCGACTACATCAAGATCCGCAGCGATGCGCGCTTCAACGAGCGTGACGTCAAGGCGCTGGAGGTGCATGAAGGTCTGGTGCATGTCGGTACCACGCTCAATGGCCTGAACCAGCCGATCTGCACCTTCCTGTCCAAGGGCCCACCCTCGTCGACGGTGACCCAGGAGGGTCTGGCGATTCTGATGGAGGTGATCGCCTTCGCCTCCTACCCGACCCGTCTGCGCAAGCTGACCAACCGTACCCGCGCCATCCACATGGCCGAGGAGGGCGCTGATTTTCTCGAGGTGTTCGAGTTCTTCCGCGAGCAGGGTTACGGCCTGGAAGGCGGCTACAGCAATGCCAGCCGGGTGTTCCGCGGCTCCTTGCCGAACGGTCTGCCATTCACCAAGGATCTGTCGTACCTCAAGGGCTTCATCCTGATCTACAACTACATCCAACTGGCGGTGCGCAAAGGCAAGCTGGAGCAGATTCCGCTGCTGTTCTGCGGTAAGACCACCCTGGAAGACATGCGCACCCTGCGCCAGTTGGTGGACGAAGGTCTGGTGCTGCCGCCCAAATACCTGCCGCCGCAGTTCCAGGACATGAACGCGCTGTCGGCGTGGATGTGCTTTTCCAACTTCCTCAACCATCTGAGTCTGGACCGTATCGAGGCGGACTACGCCAACATCCTCTGACCGGCGCCGCTCAGGCGGCGCAGACTACTTCTGTAAAAGGACTTACTTCATGGAACACTCGGTTTTCGGGCGACAAGGACAGCTCACGGATAGGCTCATCAGCCCGGCCGTCTATAACCTGGTCATTGGCCTGACCCTGCTCTGGGGCTTGCTGTGCAACTGGTGGATGGTGGGCAATATCAGCACCGAGTGGCTACGCGGCATCAATCCCTGGGTATTCTTCGGCGGCTACTTCGCCTCGTGCATGCTCGGCGTCTCGCTGTTTGCCCGCTCCAACAACGCCCTGGTGAGCTTCATCGGCTACAACCTGGTGGTGGTGCCGTTCGGTCTGGTGGTCAATCTGGTGGTCAACCGCTATGACCCGAAGCTGGTGCAGGAGGCGATCCGGATCACCGCGCTGGTCACGGTGGGCATGATGATCCTGGGTACGCTGTTTCCGGCCTTCTTCAGGCGCATCGCTTCAGCGCTGACAGTGGCCCTGCTGCTGGTGATCGTCGTGGAACTGGTGGAAATATTCGCTTTCCGCGTCCATCACGGCATTCTCGACTGGATCGTAGTGGTGATCTTCTGCGGCTACATCGGCTACGACTGGGGGCGCGCCAACCGGATTCCGAAGACCCTGGACAACGCCATCGACAGCGCGGCGGCCCTGTACATGGACATCATCAACCTGTTCCTGCGCATCCTGCGGATACTGGGTCGTAAATGATTGGCTGATCCCGTGGTCTGTTTGCTGACGCGGGAAACCATCCGTGCCCGATAATCGCCGTGCCCGACAGACCAAGGAGACTCGTCCGTGCCCAGCCATCAACTCGAATACGAAATCCTCGGCGCATCAGCGCAATCGGTGGAAATCATCCTCGATCCCGGCGAGGCGGTGATCGCCGAGGCCGGGGCGATGAACTACATGACCGACGGCATACGCTTCGAAACGCGCATGGGCGACGGTTCGTCCAGCGGCCTGCTGGGCAAGCTGTGGAGCGCCGGCAAGCGCATGCTCACCGGCGAATCGCTGTTCATGACCCACTTCAGCAACACCGGCGAGCGCCAGGCACGGGTCGCCTTCGCCGCGCCTTATCCGGGCACCGTGGTGCCCATCGACCTGGCCACGATCGGCGGGCGGTTGATCTGCCAGAAGGATGCCTTTCTCTGTGCTGCGCACGGCACCAGCGTCGGCATCAGCTTCGCCAAGCGACTGGGCGCAGGTTTCTTCGGCGGTGAGGGGTTCATCCTGCAGAAGCTCGAGGGCGATGGCCTGGCCTTCGTGCATGCCGGCGGCACGGTGATTCGCAAGGAGCTGAACAACGAAACCCTGCGTCTGGACACCGGTTGTCTGGTGGCTTTCAGCAGCGGCATCGATTACGACATCGCCCTGGCCGGCGGGCTGAAAAGCATGTTGTTCGGTGGCGAAGGCATCCTGCTGACCACCCTCAAGGGCACCGGCACGGTGTGGATTCAGAGCCTGCCGTTCTCGCGTCTGGCCGAACGCGTCTATACCGCGACCGTACAGGCCCGTGAAGAGGTGCGTGCCGGTGGCAAGTAATCTGAGGAAGCTGGCCTTGCTGCTGGCCATGGCGTGGCTGGCCGGTTGCAGCGGCCTGTTGTTCTACCCCGAGCCGGGGCTGCCGATCACGCCCGAGCGCGCGGGCCTGGAATATCGGGATATAGAACTGCGCGCCGCTGATGGCACCCGGCTGCACGCCTGGTGGCTGCCGGCCAAGCCGGGTGTCGCGTTCAAGGGCACGGTGCTGCACCTGCATGGCAATGGCGGCAATCTGGCCTGGCACCTGGGCGGCGTGCACTGGCTGCCGGAACAGGGCTATCAGGTACTGATGCTGGATTACCGCGGCTACGGTCTGTCCGAAGGCAAGCCGCGTCTGCCCGAGGTCTATCAGGATATCGATGCAGCCTTCGCCTGGCTTGAGCAGGCGCCGCAGGTACAGGGCGCGCCGTTGTTTCTGCTGGGGCAGAGCCTCGGTGGTGCCCTTGGCGTGCATTACCTGGCGCAGCACCCCGAGCGCCTGTCGGCCTTGCAGGCCATTGCCCTGGACGGTGTGCCGGCCAGCTATCGCGATGTCGGCCGCTACGCCCTGAACAAGAGCTGGCTGACCTGGCCGCTGCAGGTGCCGCTGTCCTGGCTGGTGCCGGATAGTGACAGCGCGATTCACAGCATCGATCGGCTCGCCGGCATGCCCTTGCTGATCTATCACAGTGTTGACGATACGATCGTGCCGCTTTCCAATGGCCAGCGTTTGTATCAAGCTGCGCGCCCGCCACGTGCCTTTCAGGCTACTCGCGGCCCGCACGTGCAAACCTTTGCCGAGCCCGCCTGGCGTCAATCGCTGCTGGCGTTCTTCGCCGCGCCGCAGGCCTACGTAGAACAGGCGGGGACGGCCACCGAATCCGCAACAGAGAGTCCGCAATGACCGAACGCAATCCCATCCCCCTGATCCTCACGGGTGTCGCCAGCATCATTGGTACCATCGGCGTGCTCTGGTACTACGGCTATGTGCATTTCGCCAAACCGGAAGACGCGTTGCTGCTGTCCGACTTCACCATGCTCAAGACCATTCCGGGCGAGGACTACAAGGTTTCGCTGAAGCCCGCCAACCAGGTGGCGCAGTGCATCGACGGCGTGCTGGTCCTGTTCGACCTGCAGCAGAAGGGGCTGACCGGGGTACTGGTGGACAACAAGAAGCAGGCGGTGCGCTGCATGGGGCAGGAAACGCCGGCACTGGAACAGTAAGCAAAAGAAACCCGCCAAGCAGGCGGGTTTCTTCATTGTGGCGCTGCGTTCAGGCGCCGCTAGCCGAGCGCGGTGCGACTGGCTGGTTGTCGTTGGAGATGGTCACCTCCACTCGACGGTTCTGCGCACGGCCGGAATCGCTGGAGTTGTCCGCAACCGGATACTCCTTGCCGTAACCCTGGGCGACGATGCGTGTCGGCTCCACGCCGGCACGAATCAGCGCGCGACGTACCGATTCGGCGCGGCGCTCGGACAGGCTCTGGTTGTAGCTGGCCGAACCGACGCTGTCGGTGTAGCCCTCGACGATCACCTGGCGCTCCGGGTTTTCCTGGAGGAAGCGTGCCAGCTGGGTGACGTTAGGCAGTGCGCTGCTCTTGAGTTCGGCCTTGTTGAAGTCGAACAGCACGTCACCGAAGGTCACCAGAGTGCCGCGTTCGGTCTGCTTGGCGTTGAGGCTGTCCTGGAGTTTGCGAATCTGCGCGTCGCGGGCATCCAGCATCGCCTGAGTGCGTTGCGCTGAGGCGTTCTTCAGTTCGGCTTCAGCGCTACGCAGGGCGATGGTCTGCTTGGCCACCTCGACGCGCTGATTGGTCAGGTAGGCCAGCTGGTCGACCTTCTTCTCGTCTTCCTTGTCCAGGTAGGCCTTGTCGGCCTTGTTCAGCCAGTCCTGGGCTTCCTTGGTTTCCAGCGCCGCCAGTTTGGTCGCCTGCGGGTCGCTCTGCAGGGACGAAAAGTTGCTGCGCGCCGACTCCAGGTTGGCGTTGGGCTGGTGCGAGCAGGCGGCTAGGCCGACGCTCAGTGCCAGAAGGGCGGGGATCATCATGTGTTTACGCATGGCGTTCATCCTTTGATCTGTCAGCGAATGGGTGGGTGACATGCCGCTCACTGAGCGTTGCGCATGCCTTCCTCACGCAGGTCCTGAACACCCTGGCGGGCGTCCTGCAGCGCTTGTTCGGCCTTGGCGGCCTGGGCCTTGCGCTCGGCGACCCGGGCATCCCACTCGGCCTGCTCGGCCAGGCGGCGGGCTTTCTCGTAATCCTTGTCGTGCATGGCCAGCTCGGCTTCCTTGAACTTGTCCTGCGCCGCTTTCATTTCCACGGCGGCGAATTCGGTGCCTCCGGCGCTGATCGCCGCGTTCACGGCAGATTGCGTCACGGCGTATTGCTCGGTTGGCGGATTACCGGCGCAACCAGCGAGCACCAGGCTGCTACCCAGTACCAGGGCAGCCAGTTTGATCCCCTGCAGGCGGCTGTGAGGGGCTTTATCGGTACGGGTCTTCATGGCGGCTAACTCCATTTGAAACACTCCTATGAATGACGAAATCCGTGACAACTGGCCCGCCGTGTTGTCCGTCAAGAAAGAGGGTGGCATCACGGGAGGCCTGAAGTAGGGACTTGAACATTTCCTGAATAGTTCAGAAAAAAAGACAGCCTGCTCATGATCTGGCGGGCGACCCGGAACTCATCTGATCGGGCTTGGCGCGCTTCATAAGGAGAGCGGGGCTCCTGTGCGGGCCTTTGTTTCTAAGGGTGTTGAGGTGGTTTCAGGCTGGAGGAAGCCGCCGCCAGAAGGCTGAAAGCCTGCTGGCGCTGTCAGGACGAAGACGCTTTCAGGTAGGCGCTTCTCTGCCCTGATTGGATAATTTGAACGATATATCGAACGACTGCTGTCGATGTCGTCAGGGGCTTGTGCCCTGGGCCGATTCGAGCTCTCGCAGATACTTGCGTGACAGCGCCAGAAAGCGCGGTGTCGGGCCGATGTCTTCGTACAGCGGATCGCCCTGTTCGTCCAGGGCTACGACCTTGCTGCCGCGTACGTAGGGCAGACTGGCCTCCAGCTCTTCCAGTGCCGCGCCAATCAGTTCGCCCAGCAGTTCCTCGCTGTGATGCTTGGGATACATCTCGGTGAGCGCCGCCAGGCGGGCGGCCGCTTCGACATCCAGATGGATGTGATAGCGGGTCGGGGTCAGGTGCCCCCTGGCGTTTTGTTCCCAGTGTTTTGCCAGTTCGCGAATTCTCATGTCATCGCTCCTCACAAGGGCGCAGCGACGAATCGTCTGCGTCTATCGGCAAGCCTAGACCCGGCGCATGAGCTCGCATGGGCGCGCGTCGCACCCTTGTAAGAAGTTGGCGCGCTGGGCACTCTGTTGACAATGGTCAGGAGAAGGAGTGCGAAATGGCGGAAATAGATGCGCGCCTGCGTGAAGAGGTGCACCTGCTAGGCCAACTGCTCGGGCACACCATCAGCAACCAGTTGGGCGATGAGTTTCTCGACAAGATCGAACGCATACGCAAGGCGGCCAAGGCCGGTCGCCGTGGCTCCGACGCCGGCGCTGAGCAGCTCACCAGTACCCTGGGCGTCCTCGGTGACGACGAGCTGTTACCTGTGGCACGAGCCTTCAATCAGTTCCTCAACCTGGCCAATATCGCCGAGCAGCAACACCGGGTGCGTCGTCGCCGTGCGGATGAACCCGAGCCTTTCGAGTTGCGCGTGCTGGACGAACTGCTCGAGCGTCTGCTCGGCGCAGGGCAGGACGGCGATGAACTGGCGCGTCAGCTCGGGCGTGTGGATATCGAACTGGTGCTGACCGCCCACCCCACCGAGGTGGCGCGGCGTACCCTGATCCAGAAATACGACGCCATCGCCGCGCAACTGACGGCGCTGGATCATGGTGACCTGTCGCCGGCTGAACGTGAGCGCATCGTCGAGCGCCTGCAACGGCTGATCGCCGAGGCCTGGCATACCGAGGAAATCCGCCGTAGCAGGCCCAGCCCGGTGGACGAGGCCAAATGGGGCTTCGCCGTCATCGAGCACTCGCTGTGGCAGGCGGTGCCTCAGTTCCTGCGCCGTGTCGACAAGAGCCTGCAGTCCGCCACCGGTCTGCGTCTGCCACTGGAGGCGGCGCCGATCCGGTTCGCTTCTTGGATGGGCGGCGACCGCGACGGCAACCCCAATGTCACGGCACGGGTTACGCGCGAGGTATTGCTGCTGGCGCGCTGGATGGCGGCCGACCTGTATCTGCGCGATATCGATCATCTGGCTGCCGAGCTATCCATGCAGCAGGCCAGCGCTGATCTGCGCGCGCAGGTGGGCGACACTGCCGAGCCTTACCGCGCAGTGCTCAAGCAATTGCGCGAACGCCTGCGCGAGACGCGCAGTTGGGCGCAACAGGCCCTGATCGCCGATATCGCTCCCGGCGCGGCCGTGCTGCAGGACAACCGTGATCTGCTGGCACCGTTGCAGTTGTGCTACCAGTCGCTGCACCAGTGTGGCATGGGCGTGATTGCCGACGGTCCGCTGCTCGACTGCTTGCGCCGGGCGGCGACCTTTGGTCTGTTCCTGGTGCGTCTCGACATCCGTCAGGATTCCGCCCGCCACGCTGCGGCGCTGTCGGAGATCACCGATTACCTCGGCCTCGGTCGTTACGAAGAATGGGATGAAGAGGCGCGACTGGATTTCCTTCAGCGCGAGCTGGAGAGTCGCCGGCCGTTGTTGCCGGTCGACTATCGCCCCTCGGCCGATACCGCCGAGGTCCTGGCCACCTGTCGCGAAGTGGCCGCGGCTCCTGCCGCCTCGCTGGGTTCCTATGTGATCTCCATGGCTGGTGCCGCCTCCGACGTGCTGGCGGTGCAACTACTGCTCAAGGAAGCCGGAGTGCGCCGGCCGATGCGCGTGGCGCCGCTGTTCGAAACCCTGGCCGATCTTGATCAGGCGGGGCCGGTCATGGACCGTCTGCTGGGGTTGCCCGGCTATCGTGCACGCCTGCATGGCCCGCAAGAGGTGATGATCGGCTATTCCGATTCGGCCAAGGACGCCGGGACCACCGCCGCTGCCTGGGCGCAGTACCGCGCCCAGGAGGAGTTGGTGCGCCTGTGTAGCGAGCATCAGGTCGAGTTGCTGCTGTTCCACGGCCGCGGTGGCACCGTGGGCCGTGGCGGCGGCCCGGCGCATGCGGCCATTCTGTCGCAACCGCCTGGCTCGGTCGCGGGGCGTTTCCGTACCACCGAGCAGGGCGAGATGATCCGCTTCAAGTTCGGCCTGCCGGATATCGCCGAGCAGAATCTCAATCTCTACCTTGCCGCCGTGCTGGAGGCCACGCTGCTGCCGCCTCCTGCCCCGCAGCCAAGCTGGCGGGCGATGATGGATCGTCTCGCCGATGTGGGGGTGAAGGCGTATCGCGGCGTGGTGCGCGAGCATCCGCAGTTCGTCGAGTACTTCCGCCAGGCCACGCCGGAGCAGGAACTCGGACGTCTGCCGCTGGGCAGTCGCCCGGCCAAGCGGCGCGAGGGCGGAGTGGAGAGCCTGCGTGCGATTCCCTGGATCTTCGCCTGGACGCAGACACGCCTGATGTTGCCGGCCTGGCTGGGCTGGGAGCAGGCGCTTGGCCAGGCCCTGGCTGGTGGCGATGCCGAGCTGCTGAAGGACATGCGCGAGCACTGGCCGTTCTTCCGTACGCGCATCGACATGCTCGAGATGGTGCTGACCAAGGCCGATGCCGGAATCGCCGCGCTGTACGACGAGCGTCTGGTCGAGCCGGCACTGCAACCGCTGGGTGCGCAATTACGCGACCTATTGTCGCAGGTCTGTGCGGCGGTACTGGAAATGACCGGGCAGTCATGCCTGCTCGAGCACAGCCCGGAAACCCTGGAATCGATCAGCGTACGCAACACATATCTGGATCCGCTGCACCTGCTGCAGGCCGAGTTGCTGGCGCGTTGTCGACAACGTGAACAGGCGCCGGAGAGCCCTCTGGAACAGGCGCTGCTGGTCAGCGTGGCGGGTATCGCAGCGGGCCTGCGCAACACCGGTTGAGAGGTGGAAGGCGCCGGTCAGTGCACGCCTGCGCAGCGATGGATGCGCGCGCCGGGGCACCGGAGGTGGGTTTTTTATCCGACTTTTGGCGGCTTGTGCGGCTGGGATGCGCTGTGTATCTTGAGCAGCCTTCTGGCCGCTGACAGATCACCTCTGAAAACCACCTGCGTTGCTATCGCTGCGTTGAAGCCAGGCTCAAATGCTCATTTACACCCCGTAAACTCTGCTTTTTCGCCTGCCTTTGCCTTGCGCTGACCACCTCGCCTGGGTTTTTGGGGCTGCTCCGAGCTGCCGCTAACATTCAAGAGATTGGCCCCACGAGGCGAGTCCGACCGATTACTACATAACTCTTGAGGAGCACATCGATGCGCGTGATTCTGCTGGGGGCGCCCGGTGCCGGCAAAGGTACCCAGGCTCGCTACATCACCGAGAAATTCGGCATTCCGCAAATCTCCACCGGCGACATGCTGCGCGCAGCGGTCAAGGCTGGCACCGAGCTCGGTCTGAAAGCCAAGAGCGTGATGGATGCCGGCGGTCTGGTCTCCGACGACCTGATCATCAATCTGGTCAAGGAGCGTATCGCTCAGGACGATTGCGCCAAAGGCTTCCTGTTCGACGGTTTCCCGCGCACCATTCCGCAGGCTGAAGCGCTGCGCGATGCCGGTGTAACCCTGGATCACGTGGTCGAAATCGCGGTGGACGACGAGGAAATCGTCAAGCGTCTGTCCGGTCGTCGTGTACACCCGGCGTCCGGCCGCGTCTATCACACCGAGTACAACCCGCCGAAGGTTGCCGGCAAGGACGACGTCACCGGCGAGGAGCTGGTGCAGCGCGAAGACGACAAGGAAGAAACCGTGCGTCATCGCCTGTCTGTCTACCACTCGCAGACCAAGCCGCTGGTGGACTTCTACCAGAAGCTTTCCGCTGCGACCGGCACGCCGAAATACAGCCATATCCCGGGCGTCGGCAGCGTCGAAGACATCACCGCGAAGACCCTGGCGGCTCTGGACTGAGTCCACTCTGCCAGTCGTCAATGCACCAGGGCCCCGAAAGGGGCCTTGGTCGTTTATGGAACATGGATACGTTCTGGTCGCTCTCAAGCATGTCCCGGTTCGCCGGGCGGCTAGTATCGTGATGCAAGCCTCCGGCCTGTATCGGGGCGCGTCGACAACCTGTAAGGAAGAGGGCATTAAATGACCGAGAAACGCATCTGGCTGGGCCTTGCGATATCGCTGTTGAGCACTCCGCTGGTATTCGCCGAGACCGCCGTACAGGACAAGGCCGACTGTTCCGTGGCCGAATTCACCATGGGGTTGCGCTTTCAGCAACAGTCTGCGGAAGTGCAGGCGCTGCAGCTGCAGGCCTACAACATCGCCACGGAGAAACTCGACAAGGCCGTGGCGGCGGCGAAGGATCCATCCAGGCTGGCCATCGTCACCGACCTCGACGAGACCGTGATCGACAACAGCGCGCTGCTGGCCCGCGATCTGGCCAACTGTCACCAGTACGACGCCTGGGATACCTGGCTGCCCTGGGAGCGCGACGGTACGCCGGAGCTGATTCCCGGCGCGAAGAAATTCCTCGAGCATGCCGACAAGCTCGGGGTGACCATCCGCTACGTCTCCGATCGCGCCGAGGAGCAGAAGAAGTTCACCCTGGCCACCCTGAGCAAGCTGGGCTTGCCGCAGGTGTCGGAGGAGAGCGTACTGCTGCTCGGCCCGCCCAAGGTCGAGCGTCGTGCCATCGTCAGTGCCGATCATCAGATCATCATGCTGCTCGGCGATACCCTGCATGACTTCGATACGCGTTTTCGCAAGACCCCACTCGATGCACAACGCCAGACCGTCGCCGAGGAGTCCGACAAGTGGGGCGTGGAGTGGATCGTGTTCCCCAACGCCGGTTACGGTACCTGGTCCAAGGCCCCGCTCAAAGGCTGGGATGCCGAGCCGGTAGTCGAGCCCTGGTAAGAGCCTGTTCAGAGTCTGCTGTGCGTCGGCCCTGCCGCGTTAAAAACAGGCTTGGAAAGCCGCTTGCGGCTAACGCGCTTTAGCGCGGCCCGAAGGGCGAACGAAGTGAGGAATGCCCATGTACAAAAGTACAGTCGCCTGCGACCCCGGCCGTTCCTCGCCTGTTTGATTCGCTGGCGCTCACCCCTTAGGGCCAGCCTTCGGCTGTTACTCCCGTTGGTCGTTGCGCCTTGCATTGCTCTAGCTCGCGAGACTTTGAGCAGGCTCTAAGGGCGCCCGTCGGTCGCTCGGCGCTAGCCCGGCGCCGTCATGGTGCTGGAAAAAATGTCGTCGAGCCGGTCTAATGCCGGCTCTTTTCTTTAGCTGTCCGAATGCAATGACCACTCTCCTGGCCCTGGATACCGCCACCGAAGCCTGCTCCGTCGCGCTACTGCATGACGGTCGCGTGCTCAGCCATTACGAAGTCGCCCCGCGCCTGCACGCTCAGCGCCTGTTGCCGATGATCCAGCAACTGCTGGGCGACGCCGGTATCGCGGCTTCGGCGCTGGATGCCATTGCCTTCGGCCGTGGTCCCGGGGCATTCACCGGCGTGCGCATTGCCATCGGCGTGGTGCAGGGTCTGGCCTTTGCGCTGGATCGCCCGGTACTGCCGGTCTCCAACCTGGCCGTGCTGGCTCAGCGTTCGCTGCGTGAGCATGGCATGCATCAGGTCGCCGCAGCGATCGATGCGCGCATGGATGAAGTCTACTGGGGCTGCTATCAGGCCGAGGCCGGGGAAATGCGTCTGCTCGGCCAGGAAGCGGTGCTGCCGCCCGAGCAGGCCGAAGCACCGCGTGGTCACAGCGGTGAATGGTTCGGCGCGGGTACGGGCTGGGGCACCTTTGCCGCACGTATCGCTCTCAAACCCTCCGGGATGGATGGCAGCATGCTGCCGCATGCCGAGGACCTGTTGAGCCTGGCCCGTTTTGCCTGGACGCGCGGCGAGGCCCTGCCGGCTGACCAGGCGCAGCCGGTATACCTGCGTGACCAGGTGGCCACGCCGAAAGCGCCGCCGGCATGACGGCTGGTCGGCTGTTCGGCATCTAGACGCTCTTGGCATTTGCCAAGAGCGATGCCCGCCGCTACATTGCCAGCACTGTCCATTGTTCAGCCGAGCCCACCGAGCAGTTCTAGATGCGGATCGACGGTTACCTACCTTCCTACTCGCCAGATCGCGGCCCCCGTTCGGGAACTGCGGTTACGCCCTATCGCGAGGCGCAACGGGAAATCGAGGTCCGGCGTGAACAGCCTGCTGCCCCGGCCAGCAGCCAGGGCCTCGAACAGACCCCGCAGATTCGTCGCGTGCAGGCCGGCAGCAGTAATCCCGACAGCCAGCCGACCCGCTCGCAGAATCTTGGTTATCAACAACCCACGCTGAGCAATCGCGCCGCCCAGGCGCTGGCCAGTTACAGCACCACCGCCGCGTACGCCAACGACTACGACGCACAGCAAGTGCTCGGCCTCGATCTCTACGCGTAACTTCGTTTCATGGCGTGGCTCACGCCCTTCAGCCTGGTTGCCTGCATAGATCGATGAGCGTCGCGCTTCCCTATTTTCTTGGTTGTCCGTCCTGGAACGAACCAGCCTGGCGCGCCACGCTCTTTCCGCAGGACACGCGCCCCACAGATTTTCTCCGCCGCTATACCGAGGTGTTCAACGCGGTAGAGGGCAATACCACGTTCTACGCCAGGCCCAGCGAACAGACGGTGGCGCGCTGGGCGCTGGCGATGCCGGCGCACTTTCGTTTCTGCGCCAAGTTGCCGCGTGATATCAGCCACAGCGAAGACCTCTGCCAGCAGCTCGATGAGGTCGTGCAGTTTCGTCAGTTGCTGGCGCCTCTGGGTAACCGGGTTTCGCCTTACTGGCTGCAGTTGCCGGCCGCCTTCGGTCCTTCGCGCCTGGCCGAGCTGGCAACCTTCATCGAACAGTGGGGCGACTGGCCGCTGGCCATCGAGGTCCGGCACCCGGAGTTCTTCGCCAGGGGCGATGCCGAGCGCGTGCTCAATCGCCTGCTGCACGAGCGCGGTATCGAGCGCATCTGCCTGGACTCGCGCGCGCTGTTCAGTTGCGATTCGCAGGAGCCGGCCGTGCTGCACGCGCAGGCCAAGAAACCGCGTCTGCCGACACGGCCCACCGCGTTCAGCCGACATCCACAGCTGCGTTTCATCGGCCACCCAGAGCTACCGGCCAACGACCTCTTCATGCAGCCCTGGCTGGACAAGGTTGCCGGCTGGATCGAGCAGGGGCTCGCTCCCTGCGTTTTTGCGCATACCTCCGACAACCGCCTGGCACCCGAGCTGGCGCGGCGATTTCATCAGCAACTGATGCAGCGTCTGCCGGGCCTGGCCGAATTGCCGACGTTGCACACTGAGCCTGAACTGGAGCAGCTCGGCCTGCTCTGAAGGAAGATGGATATGCTGATACGGATAATTGGCCGTTTGCTGCTTCTCACCGTGCTGCTGGGCGTAGCACTGCTGGTGGCGCTATGGCGTGGCTGGCTGGAGGTGGCGCCGCGCTTCAACCCCTGGGCGCCGCTGGACGTGCGGGAAACACCGAACCTGCTGACATCATTCAAACTCTGGCGCCTGAGTGAGAACCGGGAGCTGTGCGGTCTGGCCCTGGCGACGTCTGACCTGCGTTTCACCCGGTTGCCTGACAGCACGCCGCACCCTGGCTGCCCGATTGAGAATGCCGTGCGTATCCACAGTGCCAATGTCGGCCTGAGCAGCAGTTTCATGGCCACCTGCCCGCTGGCAGTGAGCTTCGCCCTGTTCGAGCGTCATGGGTTGCAGCCCGCTGCGCAGGCGGTGTTCGGCCAGCCGGTCAGCCGTGTCGAACACGTTGGCAGTTTCGCCTGTCGCAGCATTGCCGGCAGTCAGCGACCCAGCCAGCATTCCTATGCCAATGCGCTGGACATGGTCGGCTTTCGCCTGCGCGACGGCCGGCGCATCAGCGTGCTGCACGACTGGCCGGGGGAGGGGGACAAGGCGCGCTTCCTGCGCCTGGTGCGGGAAGCGGCCTGCGACAGCTTCAACGTTACCCTGGGGCCGCAATACAACGCTGCCCATCGTGATCATTTTCACGTGGACATGGGCCTGTGGCGGATGTGCCGCTAACGCTTGGCCAGTAGCAGGTCGGCCGCCTGGCCGCTACGTCCATCGGCGAATTCGAACTGCCCCAGCTGAGCGATCTGGTCGTAGGCGCCGAGAGCGATGCTGACATCTCGGGCGCGCAGGTCGATGGCGCTGACGCCGGCCTCGCTCAGCGACTGCAACTGCTGACGGCCCTGCGCGTCGAAACGCAGCAGGCGCAGCTTGTCGAACACCGCATCGTCAGCATCGATACGACCATCGCCGTTGTCGTCGAAGCGCGCCAGTTCGGCGAAACCGTTGACGGCACCGTGCTGATCGCCGAACAGCTCGCGGCCATCGTCGATACGTCCGTTGCCATTGCGATCCAGAGCCAGAAGCGCGTCGTCGCCGGTGGGCACGCTGATCGAATCCAGGCGCCCGTCGGCATCCAGATCGAAGCGTATCGGTCGGCTCAGGCCGCTGGTGGAGAAGCCGTTGCCGCGCAGATCCAGCACCAGCGGGTCGACCTGTTGCGGGGCCTGTCCGCTGCTGACGTTGAGTTCCAGCTCGCGCTGCTCGATCACTGCCTGGCTGACAGCCGCTGCGCTGCCGGATATGGCAGGTGGCTGGGGTTCGGCGGTTTCCCGCAGCTCACGGGCAATCTCGCCGGGCTTCTGCTCGTCTTCGATACCCAGGGTGCGGCGCAGAATCTGATAATTGATCGATTCATGTGCTGCATTGCCGAGCTCCTCTTCCCTTGGGCGAGGGTTGGCAGAGCTGTTGCCTGGGCGTGGAACGGAGAGTACGTCGAACATGTTCACACTCGATGCGGCTGTCGGCGGCCGGGTCTGGCAGAATGCCGCTTCTTCGATATCGGCCGGGCGGCCGATGCTTTGAGTGAATTTTGGGCAGAACCAACCAATGACCGATGAGCGGCATAATGCCAGCATCCGGATCCAGGCCTTGCATCATCAGTACGCCGAGGCGGCGGCTCAATGGGCATCGCGTCTGGGGCTGGCACTTGAGGGGGAAACCGACTTCGCCTTGCAATTGGGTGATGACGGACTGCAACTGGTCGAACTGGGCGACAAGGCGCCCGGCCCGGTACGGGTGGACTTCGTCGAAGGGGCAGCGGCGCACCGGCGTCAGTTTGGCGGTGGCAGCGGGCAGATGATCGCCAAGGCAGTGGGAGTGCAGGCGGGGATTCGTCCGCGCATCCTTGATGCGACGGCCGGGCTGGGGCGCGATGCCTTCGTGCTCGCCAGTCTGGGCTGCGACATGACCCTGATCGAGCGTCAGCCGCTGGTTGCAGCGTTGCTGGAAGATGGTCTGCAACGCGCCCTGCGCGATCTCGAAGTGGCGCCCATCGTCGCACGCATGCGCCTGCTGAACGGTAATGCCATCGAGCTGATGCGTGCCTGGCAGGGCGAGGCGCCGCAGGTGATCTACCTCGACCCGATGTTTCCGTATCGTGACAAGAGCGCGCTGGTGAAGAAGGAGATGCGCCTGTTCCGCCCCTTCGTCGGCGACGATCTGGACGCGCCGGCGCTGCTCGAAGCGGCGCTGGCGCTGGCCACTCACCGTGTGGTGGTCAAGCGCCCGCGCAAGGCGCCGTCAATCGGGGGGAGCAAGCCGGGCTACGTACTGGAAGGAAAATCCAGCCGTTACGACATCTACCCGAAGAAGAAGCTGGAGCCTGTCGGGTAGCGGCTAGGCGTTCAGGTCCGATAGGCGCGCAGGAACAGTTGCACCGAATCCTGCACGTGATGTTCCGCGGCTTCATCGTCCAGCGGTTCGCCGCAGCCGATCAGCAGGCGGAAATGCGCGCCGCCCTTGAGCAGGCTGAAGAAGTGATCGGCGGCCAGGTGCGGATTGTCCAGGCTCAGCAGGCCGCGCTTGGCGGCCTTTTGCAGCAACTCTTCCATTTCTTCCAGCACGCGCTTCGGGCCGGCCTCGTAGAACATCTGCGACAGCTTCGAGCCCTGGCTGGCCAGGCTCACCATCATCCGATGCATTTCCACAGATTCGCGGCTGTTGATCAGCCTCAGGAAGCCCCGTGCAATGCCCAGCAGCTGGATTTCCAGCGGTACGTCATCCGGTAGTTCGAACAGCAGTTCCGGCAACTGTTCTTCGCACTTGGCCTTGATCGCCGCGGAGAACAGGGTCTCCTTGTCGGTGAAGTGGCTGTACACGGTGAGTTTGGAAACCCCGGCCTCGGCGGCGATTGCATCCATGCTGCTGCCGTCGTAGCCGTTACGCAGGAACAGGCACTTGGCCGCTTCGAGAATGGCGCGGCGTTTGGCGGGGTCCTTGGGGCGACCGGGACCGGATGGTTGTAACAACTTGTCAGGCATTGGCGAATTTTAATACTGGACTGGTGAGTTTGCTATTTTTACTATACCCGCCAGTACAAATATTCCAAAGGGCAATCCCGGATGCATCCATGCGTGCTTTCCGGAACCAGCCCCGAACCTTCCAAAGGTGTTGCACATGTCCCGCCACGTTCTCCCCCTGATCGCTTCTCTGGGTCTGGTCTTTGTATTGTCTGCCTGTGGCAATGGTGAGCAGATGGAGCAGCCGCTTCGCCCGGCCATGGTGGTGCAGCCGCAACCGGCCGCCGCTCTGGTCGACAGCTATCCGGGCGAGGTCCGCGCGCGCTATGAACCGGAGCTGGCCTTTCGCATAGGCGGCAAGGTGAGCAAGCGCATGGTGGACGTCGGTGATCGGGTGAAGAAGGATCAGGCGCTTGCCGAGCTGGACCCGCAGGACGTGCGCCTGCAGCTGGAAGCCACCCGCGCGCAGATGGCGGCGGCCGAGGCCAACCTGCAGACCGTGCGCGCCGAACGTGAGCGCTACAAGGCGCTGCTTGGGCGCAATCTGGTCAGCCGCTCGCAGTTCGACAACATCGAGAACCAGTATCGCGCCGGCGAGGCCCGCCTGAAGCAGGTCAAGGCCGAGTACGACGTGGCGCGCAACCAGACCGACTACGCCGTGCTGCGCGCGTCTCAGGATGGCGTGATCGCCCGTCGTACGGTCGAGGTGGGACAGGTGGTCGCCGCCGGGCAAACCGTCTTCACCCTGGCCGCCGATGGTGAGCGAGAGGTGTCGATCAGCCTGCCGGAACAGGGCTTCGGTCGTTTCGAGATAGGCCAGCAGGTGGAGGTGGAACTCTGGTCGCAGCCCGACCAGCGCTTCCCCGGCCGTATCCGCGAGATGGCGCCAGCGGCCGATCCGCAATCGCGTACTTTCGCCGCCCGTGTCGCCTTCACCGAGGGCAAGGTACCCGCCGAGCTGGGGCAGAGCGCGCGCGTATTCATCGCCAGCAGTGGCGAGGTGCCGCTGGCCGTGCCCCTGTCGGCACTCAGCGCGGAACAGGATCAGCCCTTTGTCTGGGTGGTAGATCCCGAGACACACGCCGTGCAGCGCCGTCTGGTGCGTGTTGGCGCCTATGGTGACGACCGCGTGCCGGTGCTGGAGGGGCTTTCCGCGGGCGAGTGGGTGGTGGCTGCAGGTGTGCAGATGCTGCGCGAGGGTCAGAAGGTACGCCCGGTCGACCGTGACAATCGCAATGTCGAACTGGCAGCCGAGGAGTAAGCCCGCATGAGCTTCAACCTGTCTGCCTGGGCGCTGCGCCATCGTCAGATCGTCCTCTACATCATGCTCCTGTTCGCCGTGGTCGGTGCGCTGTCCTATACCAAGCTGGGACAGAGTGAAGACCCGCCCTTCACCTTCAAGGCCATGGTGATTCGCACCAACTGGCCGGGGGCAAGTGCCGAAGAGGTGTCGCGCCAGGTCACCGAACGCATCGAGAAGAAGCTGATGGAGACCGGCGAGTATGACCGCATCACCAGCTTTTCCCGTCCGGGTGAGTCGCAGGTCACCTTCATGGCGCGTGACTCCATGCGCAGTTCGCAGATACCCGAGCTTTGGTATCAGGTGCGCAAGAAGATCAGCGACATTCGCCACACATTGCCGCCCGGTATCCAGGGGCCGTTCTTCAACGATGAATTCGGCACCACTTTCGGCAACATCTATGCGCTGACCGGCGATGGCTTCGACTACGCCGTGCTCAAGGACTACGCCGACCGGCTGCAACTGCAGCTGCAGCGGGTCAAGGACGTTGGCAAGGTCGAACTGGTGGGGCTGCAGGACGAGAAGATCTGGATCGAGCTGTCCAACACCAAGCTGGCGACCCTCGGCCTGCCGTTGTCGGCGGTACAGCAGGCGCTGGAGGCGCAGAACGCGGTGGCGGCTGCCGGGTTCTTCGAAACGTCCAGCGAGCGTATTCAGCTGCGCGTGACCGGGCGCTTCGAGTCGGTACAGGAAATTCGCGACTTTCCCATTCGCGTCGGTGACCGCACCTTCCGCATCGCCGATGTGGCCGAGGTCAAGCGTGGCTTCAACGATCCTCCCGCGCCGCGCATGCGTTTCATGGGCGAGGACGCCATCGGTATTGCGGTGTCGATGAAGGCCGGCGGCGATATCCTGGTCCTCGGCAAGGCACTGGAGGGCGAGTTCGCCCGATTGCAACAGACGCTGCCGCTGGGGATGGAGCTGCGCAAGGTATCGGATCAGCCGGCGGCGGTGAAAACCGGCGTGGGCGAGTTCGTCAAGGTGCTGGTGGAGGCGCTGGTGATCGTGCTTGCGGTCAGCTTCTTCTCCCTCGGCGTGCGCACCGGCCTGGTGGTGGCGCTGGTGATTCCGCTGGTGCTGGCGATGACCTTCGCCGCCATGTATTACCTGGGCATCGGGCTGCACAAGATCTCGCTCGGCGCGCTGGTGCTCGGCCTCGGTCTGCTGGTGGACGACGCGATCATCGCGGTGGAGATGATGGCGATCAAGATGGAACAGGGCTATGACCGCCTCAAGGCGGCCAGTTTCGCCTGGACCAGCACCGCGTTCCCCATGCTCACCGGTACCCTGATCACCGCCGCGGGCTTTTTGCCCATCGCCACGGCGCAGTCCGGTACGGGCGAGTACACCCGCTCGATCTTCCAGGTGGTGGCCATCTCGCTGATCGCTTCGTGGATCGCCGCGGTGATGTTCGTACCTTATCTGGGCGACAAGCTGCTGCCGGACCTGGCCAAGCTGCATGCGGCCAAACACGGCGGCAGCGACGCCGGTCACGACCCTTATTCGACGCCGTTCTATCGCCGTGTTCGCGCCGCGGTGGAATGGTGCGTGCGCCGTCGCGGTCTCGTCATCCTGCTGACCATCGGCCTGTTCGTCGCTTCGGTGCTGCTGTTCCGCTTCGTGCCGCAACAGTTCTTCCCTGCCTCCGGGCGCCTGGAGCTGATGGTCGACATCAAGCTGGAGGAGGGCGCTTCGCTGAGTGCAACCGAGGCCGAGGTGCATCGCCTGGAAGCACTGCTCAAGGAGCAGACCGGCATCGACAACTATGTTGCCTATGTCGGTACCGGTTCGCCACGTTTCTACCTGCCGCTGGATCAACAGTTGCCGGCGGCGAGCTTCGCCCAGTTCGTGGTTCTGGCTTCAAGCATCGAGGAGCGCGAGCGCTTGCGCACCTGGCTGATCCAGGTGATGAACGACGAATTCCCGGCGCTGCGCAGCCGCGTCAGCCGTCTGGAAAACGGCCCACCCGTAGGCTATCCGATTCAGTTCCGCGTCAGCGGGGAGCATATCGACGAGGTGCGTGCCCTGGCTCGTCAGGTGGCGGACAAGGTGCGCGAGAACCCGCATGTGGTGAACGTACATCTGGACTGGGAAGAACCGAGCAAGGTGGTGATTCTCAACATCGATCAGGACCGTGCGCGGGCGCTGGGGGTCAATACCGCCGAGCTGTCGCGTTTCCTGCAGGGCTCGCTGTCCGGAACCAGCGTCAGCCAGTATCGGGAAGGTAACGAACTGATCGAGATTCTCCAGCGCGGTACGCCGGAGGAGCGCAAGGCGCTGAGCCTGCTGCCGAGTCTGGCGGTACCGACCGACAGTGGTCGCAGCGTGGCGCTTTCGCAGGTGGCGACGCTGGAGTACGGCTTCGAGGAAGGCATCATCTGGCACCGCAATCGCCTGCCCAACGTCACCGTGCGTGCCGATGTGTATGGCAAGGAACAACCCGCCACTCTCACCAAGCAGATTCTGCCGACCCTGGAGCCGATCCGTGCCGAGCTGCCGGATGGTTATCTGCTGGAGGTGGGCGGTACGGTCGAGGACTCCGCGCGCGGGCAGAAATCGGTGAATGCCGGCGTTCCGCTGTTCATCGTGGTGGTGCTGACCCTGCTGATGCTGCAGCTCAAGAGCTTCTCGCGCTCGGCCATGGTGTTTCTCACCGCGCCGCTGGGGCTGATCGGAGTCACTCTGTTCCTGCTGATCTTCCGCCAGCCGTTCGGTTTCGTGGCCATGCTCGGCACCATCGCGCTGGCCGGGATGATCATGCGCAACTCGGTGATTCTGGTGGACCAGATCGAGCAGGACATCAGCCATGGTCAGGATCGCTGGCACGCCATCATCGATGCGACCGTGCGGCGCTTCCGCCCCATCGTGCTGACGGCGCTGGCGGCCGTGCTGGCGATGATCCCGCTGTCGCGCAGCGTGTTCTTCGGACCGATGGCGGTGGCCATCATGGGCGGCCTGGTGGTCGCCACGGCGTTGACCCTGCTGTTCCTGCCGGCTCTGTACGCGGCCTGGTTCAGGGTCAAGGAAAGCGAAGCGCGTTGACGGGGGATCTTCCGTTCTGACTCAGAGTCCGCCAGGGCCTGGGTCAGGATCGCGGACAATAAAAAAAACGGGAGCCTGGGCTCCCGTTTTTTTGGGTTCGGACTTATTCGTCCATCTGCGATTGCAGGTAGTTCTGCAGGCCGACGGCTTCGATCAGGCCGAGCTGGGTTTCCAGCCAGTCGATGTGATCTTCCTCGGAGCAGAGGATCTCTTCGAGCAGTTCGCGACTGGCGTAATCACCGATGCTCTCGCAATAGGCGATGGCGGCTTTGAGATCGCCATGAGCCTTGTGCTCGATCCTCAGGTCGCACTCAAGCATTTCCTTGGTGTTTTCACCGATCAGGATCTTGCCCAGGTCTTGCAGATTGGGGATGCCCTCGAGGAAGAGAATGCGCTTGATCAGCTTGTCAGCGTGCTTCATCTCGTCAATGGACTCGTGATACTCGTGCTCGCCGAGTTTTTTCAGGCCCCAGTCTTCATACATGCGCGCATGCAGGAAGTACTGGTTGATGGCGACCAGCTCGTTACCAAGAATCTTGTTCAGGTGTTGAATGACCTTCTTGTCGCCTTTCATGATCGCTCCTGCTTCTTCAATGACCGTAACGACCTTGAATTCTCGGTCTCGTTCCCTGTTATGTCAAACCTAAGTGTTTGAAAGATAAGTAAAAATAAAACCGAATAAGAATGTTTTCATTCCGCATCATGGCGCCAAGTTATTGAATTGGCGCAATAAAAAAGTTGTCGGTAGTTTGGTGATGAGGCGATCGGACGAATACTGGCATTTATTTATTTTTCCACACCCATGAAAAAGCCCCGCAGAGCGGGGCATGGATGCATGCAGAATCAGGCAGCGTGCGACGAGTGCGGATTGCGGCTGTTCAGGTAGTCCTGCACCCGGGCCTGCTCCGACGCTGTCATGAACAGGCCAAGCTTGTTGCGCCGCCAGAGAATGTCAGTGCTGCTGCGCGCCCATTCCTCGCGGCACAGATAATCCACCTCGAGGGTGTAGAGCCCGGCACCGAGATGTTCGCCGAGATCGGCCAGGTTGTGCGAGCCGTCGAGCAGGCGCCAGGTGCGACAGCCGTAAGTGGTAGCCCAGCGTCTGGCCAGGTTGGTGGGCAGCCAGTCGTGGCGTTTGCAGAGTGCTTCGACCAATGCGTTCTGGCTTTGCAGGTCTTCTCCGCCGGGTAGCGGCGCGCTGGCCGTCCAGCTCGGCCCGAGCTTGCTGAAGTAGGGCGCCAGTTGGTGCATGGCCGACTCGGCCAGCTTGCGGTAGGTGGTCAACTTGCCGCCGAATACCGACAGCAGAGGCGCTTCGCCCGGTGCGCCGGAGAGCGACAGGGTGTAGTCACGGGTAATGGCCGACGGCTCATCGGATTCGTCGTCGCACAGCGGCCGTACGCCTGCGAAGCTGTGCAGCACATCGTCGCGGCTGAGTTGCTGTTTGAAATGGTCATTGACCACCTTGAGCAGATAGTCGGTTTCCTCGGCGGTGATCGTGACCTGAGCCGGGTCGCCCTGGTATTCGCGGTCGGTGGTGCCGATCAGGGTGAAATGTTCCAGATAAGGAATGGCGAAGACGATGCGACGGTCTTCGTTCTGCAGGATATAAGCCTGCTCGCCGTCGTACAGGCGCGGTACGACGATGTGGCTACCCTGGATCAGACGGATGCCGTAGGGCGATTCCTGCCTGAGGTCTTCACGGATGAAACGCGCGACCCATGGGCCGGCGGCATTGACCAGCGCGCGGGCGCGAATGGACAGCAGGCTGCCGTCGCTGCGTTCCAGATGGATATGCCACAACCCCTTGCTGCGCCGAGCGCTGACGCAACGAGTACGCGGATGAATGTGCGCGCCCTTTTCCCGGGCAGCCATGGCGTTGAGCACCACCAGGCGGGCATCGTCCACCCAGCAGTCGGAGTATTCGAAACCGCGGCTGATTTCCGCTTTCAGCGGGCTGTCAGTACCAAAGCGCAGGCCGCGCGAGGCAGGCAGGCGTTCACGTTTACCCAGATGATCGTAGAGGAACAGGCCGGCGCGGATCATCCAGGCCGGACGCAGGTGCGGGCGGTGCGGCAGGACGAAGCGCATCGGCTTGACGATATGCGGCGCCTTGGCCAGCAGCACTTCGCGCTCGGCCAGGGCCTCACGCACCAGGCGGAACTCATGGTGTTCCAGATAGCGCAGGCCCCCGTGGATCAGTTTGCTGCTGGCCGAGGAGGTGTGGCTGGCGAGGTCATCCTTTTCGCAAAGGAACACCGACAGCCCCCGCCCGGCGGCATCGGCCGCAATGCCCACACCATTGATGCCGCCGCCAACAACAGCAAGATCGTAGACTTCCGCAACGGGGCTGGTAGATGGATCGTGGGTCATTTGGCACGCTCGGCTATTGGATTCGAATGTGTCGATGTTCACTTTCGAAAATATGCTAGACGATGATGCGCGACTACGCTAGCCCCGTGCGCGATTGCGCGCCGAGTGGCAGGCGTCTGGGGATGAGGGACAGGACGGATATCGGCCCGAACGGATCAGACCAGGTCGAGCTGAACCTTGTGGCTGTGCATCAGGCGCGTGATGGCAGCTGACGGCGCGCTATCGGTGAAGACCCGGTCGACCAGGGAAATCGGCCCCAGACGCACCACCGCGTTGCGCCCGAACTTGCTGGAGTCCACGGCGAGGAAAACCTGCCTGGCATTGTCGATGATCGCCTGGGATACACGCACTTCCTGGTAATCGAAGTCGAGCAGGCTGCCGTCGTCATCGATGCCGCTGATGCCGACGATGGCGTAATCAACCTTGAACTGCTGGATGAAATCCACCGCCGCCTGGCCGACGATGCCGCCATCGCTGCGTACCGTACCGCCGGCCACCAGCACCTCGAAGTCGGCCTTGGCGCTGAGCTGAGCAGCGACGTGCAGGTTGTTGGTGATGATCTTCAGGCCCTTGTGATTCTGCAGTTCGCGGGCGATGGCCTCGGTGGTGGTGCCGATGTTGATGAACAACGAGGCGTGATCAGGGATTTGTGCCGCCACGGCTTCGGCGATGCGCTGCTTCTCCTCACGCATCTGCCCGGCGCGCATGCCGTAGGCCGTGTTTTGAATGCTCGATGATTCACAGGCAGCGCCGCCGTGGGTGCGGCGCAACAGGCCGTGCTCGGCCAGCTGGTTGATGTCGCGGCGTATGGTCTGCGGGGTGACGGCGAACGCCTGGGCCAGTTCGTCGATGCTGACATAGCCGCGTTCGCGGGCGAGATTGAGGATGTCGTGCTGGCGGGGAGCGAGATTCATGAGCGCTTCCTGTGAGGGTTACCCATTATAGGCTGTAGATGCGGAGGATTTCGGCCTGTTAATGTAGGGTATCTTTCACAGCGTTTTCACATTCGAACATGACTCCTGCAATCGATCTGCTGAAGAAGGCCAAGGCCGAACACCGTGTGCACAGTTACCAGCATGACCCCAAGGCGCCGTCCTACGGGTTGGAGGCGGTGGAAAAGCTCGGTCTGGCGCCTGAGCGCGTGTTCAAGACGCTGCTCGCAGCCACCGAGAGGGGTGAACTGCTGGTGGCCGTCGTGCCGGTAGCCGGCAGCCTCGATCTCAAGGCGCTGGCGGCGGCAGCCGGAGCGAAGAAGGCTGATATGGCCGACCCGGCGGCAGCGCAGCGGGCCACCGGCTATCTGGTCGGCGGCATCAGCCCGCTGGGGCAGAAGAAGCGCTTGCGCACCTTTATCGACGACTCGGCGTGCCTGCATCCCACCATTCATGTCAGTGGCGGCCGGCGTGGGCTGGAGCTGGAGCTTTCGGCCGAGACCCTGGCCGAGCATACCAGGGGTGTTTTCGCTGCTATCGGCAAGGCCTGAAACGCGCGATAGGTTGCAAACAAAGTGGGTGATTTTGCGGTCAACAGCAGCGAACGCTGCAATAACAACAAGGAATCTTGCATGTCTCAATACCTGCTGGCCATCGATCAGGGCACTACCAGTTCCCGCGCCATCATCTTCAGTGCCCAGGGTTTGCCGGTCGCGCGTGCTCAGCAAGAATTCAGGCAGTACTTCCCGCAGGATGGCTGGGTCGAACATGACGGCGAGGAGATCTGGTCGTCCACGCTCAAGGTCTGTGGGGAGGCCATCGCCAACAGTGGCCTGTCAGCCGATGAGATCGCCGCCATCGGTATCACCAACCAGCGCGAAACCACGCTGGTCTGGGATGCCGCAACCGGCACGCCCATTCACCCGGCCATCGTCTGGCAGGATCGCCGCACCGCCGATTATTGCGCCGGGCTCAAGGAGCAAGGTCACGAAACGATGGTCGCGGCCAGAACCGGCCTGCTGATCGATCCGTATTTCTCCGCCACCAAGCTGCGCTGGATCCTGCACAACGTGCCTGGCGCGCAGGAGCGTGCGGAGCGCGGTGAGCTGCGTTTCGGTACGGTCGACAGCTTCCTGCTGTGGCGCCTGACCGGTGGCAAGGTGCACCGCACCGATGCCAGCAATGCGTCGCGTACGCTGATGTTCAACATTCACACCCAGCAGTGGGACGAAGAGCTGCTCGAGCTGTTCGGCATTCCTGCCAGCCTGCTGCCAGAGGTGCTCGATTGCGCTGCCGAGTTCGGTCATACCGAACCCGAGCTGCTCGGCACCAGCATTCCGGTGCTGGGCATGGCCGGCGACCAGCAGGCGGCCCTGATCGGCCAGGCCTGTTTCCAGCCGGGCATGGTCAAGAGCACCTATGGCACCGGCTGCTTCATGATCCAGAACACGGGTGAGCAACCGGTTACCTCGAAGAATCGCCTGCTCACCACCGTCGGCTATCGCCTCGACGGCAAGGTGACCTATGCCGTGGAAGGCAGCATCTTCGTTGCCGGCGCCGCGGTGCAGTGGCTGCGCGACGGCATCAAGCTGATCAGCCATGCGCGCGAGAGCGAGGCGCTGGCCGAGGCCACCGGGGAAGCCTGCGGCGTCTACCTGGTGCCGGCCTTCACCGGGCTGGGCGCACCTTACTGGGACCCGAAGGCGCGTGGCGCCATCTTCGGCCTGACCCGCGATACCGGGATCAAGGAGATCGTCACCGCCGGGTTGCAGTCTGTGTGCTACCAGACCCGTGATCTGCTCGAGGCGATGCGTCAGGACGGCGCTGCGGCGCCCAGCGCGTTGCGGGTGGACGGCGGCATGGTGGAGAACAACTGGGTCATGCAGTTTCTCGCCGACATTCTCGGCGTAAGTGTCGAGCGGCCCGAGGTCACCGAGACCACAGCGCTCGGCGTGGCCTATCTGGCAGGCCTGAAACTCGGCTTGTATCGCGACCTCGATGCCATCGCCAGCCACTGGCATCGCCAGCAGCGTTTCGAGCCGCGGATGAACGACGCGCATCGCGAGCGTCTCTACGCCGGTTGGCTGGACGCGGTGAAGCGGGTGCGCAGCGAGCCCTGATGCACCCCTGGCCGTAGGAGCGGCTGGGCGGCATTCCGCTTCAGCCGCGAGGCGCCTCAGGGAATCTGGAAAGCAGCAACTGTATCTGTTGCCGGTTACCTGGCGCAGGCATGCTGGCGTTTCTTGTCTGGCCAGGAACCCATCATGCCACTCGCTTTTCACCAAGTTGACGCCTTTACCGACCAGCCTTTCGCGGGCAATCCCGCCATGGTCTATCGCCTGGATGCCTGGCTGGATGCGGCGCTGATGCAGCGCATCGCCGCCGAGCACAATCTGGCCGAGACGGCCTTCGTGGTAACGGAAGGGGATGCCTGGCATATCCGCTGGTTCACCCCGACCAGCGAAGTGCCGCTGTGTGGCCATGCGACTCTGGCCAGCGCCAAGGTACTGTTTGACCTCTACCACGAAGCGGGCGACGTGCTGCAGTTCACCTGCCGGTCAGGGGCATTGCGGGTGACTCGCCAGGGCGGGCGGCTGGAGCTGGATTTCCCGGTGCGTCCGGTGGAGCCGGTGGCCGCGTCATTGCATGCAGATGTCGAATGCGCGCTGGGCCAGCCTGCGCAGCAGGTACTGGCATTGCTCAACGCCGATGGCAGTGTGCAGGAGTTGATGGTGGTACTGGCATCCGAGGCGCAGGTGCGCAGCTTCGCTCCCGATCTGCCGGCGCTGGCCGCACTGCCGGGCCTGGGCGTGCTGATCACCGGGAAGGGTGAGCGACATGACTTCGTCTCGCGTTATTTCGCGCCTGCCATTGGTATCGATGAGGACCCGGTAACCGGCTCGACTCATTGCATGCTGGTGCCGTACTGGGCCGAGCGCCTGGAACGAATCGAACTCAGCGCTTTTCAGTGCTCGGCGCGGGGCGGTGAGTTGTTCTGTCGCCTTGATGGCGAGCGGGTGAAGATCGCGGGCCACGCACGGCATATCGCCAGTGGCCAGCTGATGCTCTGATCAGTTGCTGCTGATCCGGCGCACGCCGCCGGAATCGCTCAGTTGCAACTGAGCGGCGACACTGCCCAGCGCAGGGAAGGCCACCAGGTGATCTGCGGCAATGCGGATGCCCACTTCGTCGCCTGGCTGGTGGTCGGCATGACTGGGGAAGATCGATTCCAGCTGGCTGCCGGTGGGCAGTTGCAGGCGGTACAGGGTGGCGGCGCCAAGGAAGGTCTTGCCGACGATGCGTGCTTTCAGATCGCTGCCTTCATCGGCAACGATGTCATCCGGGCGCAGCAGGACATCCACCGCGCTGCCTTGTGCCCAGGTGTAGGCGCGGTTGCCGCGGATCACGCCGAGTTCGGTCTGTACCGTATCCGGGCTGAGCAACTGGCCGCGAATGAAATAGCCCTGACCAATGAAGCTGGCGACGAAGGGGGTCAGTGGCTCGTGATAGAGGTTGAAGGGCGTGTCCCATTGCTCCAGGCGGCCATCCTTGAACACGCCGACATGATCACTGACGGCGAAGGCCTCTTCCTGATCGTGGGTAACCAGGATGGCGCTGGTGCCGCGGGTCTTGAGGATGTCGCGCACCTCGTGGCTCAGGCGCCGGCGCAGTTCGCCGTCGAGGTTGGAGAAGGGTTCGTCGAGCAGCAGCAGCTTCGGTTCCGGCGCCAGGGCGCGGGCCAGGGCGACACGCTGTTGCTGGCCGCCGGAAAGCTCGTGCGGGTAGCGCCTGGCCAGGTTGCCGAGCTTGACCAGCTCCAGCAGTTCCCGGGTCACGCGCTCGGCGTTGGCCTGTTTGCGAATGCCGAAGGCGACGTTATCCGCCACGCTGAGGTGAGGGAACAGGGCGTAATCCTGGAACACCATGCCGATGTGGCGTTTCTCTGGTGCCAGGGTGAAGCCGGCGCGGGAGATGATCTCGCCATCGAGTTCGATCTCACCTTCGAGCACCGGCTCGAAACCGGCGATGGCACGCAGCGTGGTGGTCTTGCCGCAGCCGGAAGGGCCTAACAGGCAGCCGATATCGCCGGCGTTGAGGTGCAGGTCGAGATCCTGCACCACCTTGTGGTTGTGGTAGCCGCAGTTCAGCCCGCGGAGCTGCAGCAGGGGCTGGCTCATGCGTGGTGGTACGCCGGCTCGACCAACAGTTCGAGCAGCGCCTTCTGTGCGTGCAGGCGGTTCTCGGCCTGATCCCAGGCAACCGAGCGCGGGTCGTCGAGCATGTCGACGCTGATTTCCTCACCGCGATGCGCCGGCAGGCAGTGCATGAACAGCACGTCCGGTGCCGCGTTATCGAGCAGGGCGGGGGTGACCTGATAAGGACGGAACAGCGCCATGCGCTGCTTGGCCTCGTCTTCCTGGCCCATCGAGGCCCACACGTCGGTGCTCACCAGATGCGCGCCGGCCACGGCTTCGCGCGGGTCGCGCAGTACCTGCACGCGGTTGCCGGCCAGGGCGAGGAAATCTGCGTTCGGCTCGTAACCTTCCGGGCAGGCAACCTTGAGCTGGAAGTCGAACTGGATCGCCGCTTCGATATAGGAGTTGCACATGTTGTTGCCGTCGCCGATCCAGGCCACCGTCTTGCCGGCGATGCTGCCGCGGTGTTCGAGGAAGGTCTGCATGTCGGCCAGCAACTGGCAGGGGTGCAGGTCATCGGACAGGCCGTTGATGACCGGCACTTTCGATTTGGCGGCGAATTCGGTGAGGTTGCTGTGGGCGAAGGTGCGGATCATCACGGCGTCGAGCATGCTCGACATGACGATGGCCGAGTCGCCGATCGGCTCGCCACGACCCAGCTGGGTGTCGCGCGGCGAGAGGAAGATGGCCTGGCCGCCGAGCTGGATCATGCCGGCTTCGAACGACAGGCGGGTGCGGGTCGAGGCTTTCTCGAAGATCATGCCCAACACGCGATTCTTCAGCGGCTCGAACAGCACGCCGCGGTTGCGCAGGTCCTTCAGCTCGATGGCTCGGCGGATCAACCCCACCAGTTCGTCCGGTGTGTAATCCATCATCGAGAGGAAGTGTCTGACGCTCATCGTTAACTACCTTTATCACTACAGTTCGCAAGCCTGTGTCCGGCGACAAAACCGACAAAAACAGCAGAGCTTGCGGCGGGAGGCCGCAGAATGCGACGAAATAGGGGAAGGCGCGATCCTATAAGGAAATGACGAGGTGGCGCAAGTTGGCACCCGCGGGCGCGCAGAATGCCGTTTTGTAAGCCTTTTGCCAATTCGACGTGCGAGCTGTCACAGAATCAAAAATCTGGCTTGCGAAGCTCTAGACCGGGCCTCTAGGATGCCGCCGCCTTTCCCAAGGCAATGTATTGCCCCCGCAATGGGGTCATCCATGGAATATATGTGCAAAGGAGTTTTGCATGAAACACGTAGCCTACGCCGCCGCTTTCTCCGCTCTCGCCCTGCTGACTGGTTGCGCCAGCCAGAACGTTAGCCAGCCGACTCTGCCCCTGGGTGGCAATGTCGACACTAACCTGAAAGCGGACGTCAAGGTTGGCGAATCCATCTCTGGTCAATCTTCGGTGAACATCCTGTTCGGTGTGTTCAAGCTGGGTGGTGACACTCAGTTCGCCGATGGCGTGACCTACGGTGGTGGCGAAGGTGGTTTCGCGCTGGGTCTCGACCCGGTTGCTTCCGCCAAGTCTGCAGCGGCCTACAAGGCGGTCAAAGCCTCGAACGCTGATGTAATTGTCGCCCCGCGTTACGAAGTGAACGTTCAGGACTACTTCGTATACAAGACTGTCAACGTCAACGTTACAGGCAAGAAGGGTACCGTGACCTCCATCCGTTAATCGGATCGTCGCGCGTGAATCGGCTGGCATGATGCCTGCCGATTCATGAGACGAACGCTGCTGGTGTCGTCTCCGGGCTCGGCTCATAGTTCATGACCTGCGACCTGACCGGTCGTCTCGGATCAGAACAAGAGGCCAGGCCATGACCAAGTCCCTCCATTACCGTGCGTGCCATCTGTGCGAAGCCATCTGCGGCCTCGCCATCGAAACCGAAACCCAGGCTGACGGCAGCACGCAGATTCGCTCGATCAAGGGCGATCCCCTGGACAGTTTCAGCCGTGGCCATATCTGCCCCAAGGCGGTGGCGCTGCAGGATATCCAGAATGATCCGGACCGTATTCGCCAGCCCATGCGCCGCATTGGCGAGCAGTGGCAGGCAATCGACTGGGATGAGGCATTCGTGCTGGTGGCCGAGCGCCTGAGCGCGATCCAGGCCGAACACGGGCAGCACGCGGTGGCCATTTATCAGGGCAACCCCAGCGTGCACAACTATGGCCTGATGACCCACAGCAACTACTTTCTTGGCCAGCTGAAAACCCGCAATCGCTTCTCCGCGACTTCGGTCGACCAGTTGCCGCACCATCTGACCAGCCATCTGATGTACGGCCACGGCCTGCTGATCCCGATTCCCGATATCGATCACACCGATTTCATACTGATCCTCGGCGGCAATCCGCTGGCCTCCAATGGCAGCATCATGACTGTGCCGGACGTGGAAAAACGCCTGAAAGCGATCCAGGCCCGAGGGGGCAAGCTGGTGGTGGTCGACCCGCGGCGCAGCGAAACCGCGGCCATTGCCGACCAGCATCTGTTCGTACGGCCGGGCGGGGATGCCGCACTGCTGCTGGCGCTACTGAATACGCTGTTCGAAGAGGGCCTGACCCGTGACAGCCATCTGCCGGTTGAGGGACTGGAGCCGGTGCGCGTGGCGATCGCCGAATTTCATGCCGAGGCGATGAGCGTGCGCTGTGGTGTGCCGGCCGACACCATTCGCCAGTTGGCGCGTGATTTTGCCGCAGCCGACAAGGCGGTCTGCTATGGCCGTATGGGGGTATCCACTCAGGCCTTCGGCACCTTGTGTCAGTGGCTGGTGCAGCTGATCAATCTGGTGACCGGCAATCTGGATCGCGTTGGCGGCGCGCTTTGCACCTCGCCGGCGGTGGACCTGGTGGCGAGCACCTCCGGTGGCCATTTCAACCGCTGGCAGAGCCGGGTGTCCGGCCTGCCGGAATACGGTGGCGAACTGCCGGTCTCGGCGCTGGCCGAAGAGATGCTCACCCCCGGCGAAGGGCAGGTCCGCGCGCTGGTGACAGTGGCCGGCAATCCGGTGCTGTCGACGCCCAACGGACGCCAGCTGGAACGGGCACTGGACGGCCTTGAGTTCATGCTCTCGGTGGATTTCTACATCAACGAGACCACCCGTTACGCCGACCTGATCCTGCCGCCGACCGCGCCGCTGGAGCACGATCATTACGACACCACCTTCAACGTATTTGCGGTGCGCAATGTCACCCGTTTCAACGAGGCTGTGCTGGCCAAGCCGGACGGTGCGCTGCATGACTGGGAAATCTTCGTCGGTCTGGCCAGGGCCTTCGCCGCGCGCAACAACCTCGAGCTGAAACCGACTCTGGCCCCCGAGCAGATGATCGACATGGGCCTGCGCTTCGGCACCTATGGTGACCGCAGCGCGCACAAGCTCAGCCTGGCCAGCTTGCGCGAGCATCCCCATGGGCTTGATCTGGGGCCTCTGCAGCCGAACCTGGCAGCGCGCCTGAAGACCCAGGGCAAGGCAGTGCAGGCGGCGCCCGAGCCGTTGCTGGCGGACCTGCTGCGCTTTGCCGGGCAGGAGCAGCCGGCGGCCCATGAGCTATTGCTGATCGGCCGCCGTCATGTGCGCAGCAACAATTCCTGGATGCACAACTATCACCGTCTGGTGAAGGGCAAACCGCGTCATCAGTTGCTGATGAATCCGGCGGATCTGGCCAGCCGTGGCCTGGCCGACGGGCAGCGCGTGCAGGTGCGTTCGCGCGTCGGCAGCATCGAGGTGGAGGTGACGGCCAGCGATGAGGTGATGGCCGGTGTGGTGAGTCTGCCGCACGGCTGGGGGCATGCGCGTCCGGGCGTGCAGCTGGACATCGCCCGCGCTCAGCCCGGCGCCAGCGCCAATGACCTGACCGATGAGCGCCGCCTCGATGCGCTGTCCGGCAATGCCGCGCTCAATGGCGTGCCGGTGGAGGTGGTGGCTGCGTAACGACCTGCTGCGCGTCGGCCCTGCTTCGTTAAAAACAGGCTCGGAAAGCCGCTTGCGGCTAACGCGCTTTAGCGCGGCCCGAAGGGCGAACGAAGTAAGTACTGCTCATTTACAACTCGTAAGGTCGAGCGCGACTCCGACCGCTCCTCGCCTGTTTTGACCAGCCGGAGGCTGTTACTAAAGTAGCGCCTTGCATGACTCTAGCTCGCGAGGTCGTAAACAGGTCTAGGGATGACGGCAAGGCCGAGCATTATGCTCGGCTTTTCGCTACAATCGCGCCACCGTGGCGACCGTCGGGTCGCGAAGTCTATGCTGAGGTGCCCCATGGATATCATCGAAACCATCAAAGAGCAGATCGCCAACAACACCGTTCTGCTGTACATGAAAGGCTCGCCCAACGCCCCGCAGTGTGGCTTCTCTGCCCGTGCTGCCCAGGTGGTGATGGGCTGCGGCGAGAAGTTTGCCTACGTCGACATCCTGCAGAACCCGGAAATCCGCGCCAACCTGCCGAAGTACGCCAACTGGCCGACCTTCCCGCAGCTGTGGGTCGCTGGCGAGCTGGTCGGTGGCAGTGACATCCTCACCGAGATGTACGAGAAGGGCGAACTGCAGACCCTGATCAAGGATGCCGTGAGCAAAGCCAGCGCCTGATTGCTTCTCGCAAAAAAGAACCCGCCTAGGCGGGTTCTTTGGTTTCTGCAGCAGGCTTTCTACTTCTGCAGCCACTGGCCATTCAGCTGGATGAACTGGCCCTTGGGCGTACGCTCGATGGCCTTCTTGCCGGCGATGGCTTCCACGTCGCTCAGGCTGATGCCGTTGTCCTTGGCCACCTTCTGGTATTCGGCGCGACGCGCCTCGTTGATCAGGCGGGCGATCTCGTCGGCCTGGCCGCCGGGCTTGACCACACCGAGATAGCCGTTGGGCTGCTCGCCCAGCTGGCCGCTGGCCTTGGCATTGCCCAGAGCACTCATGGCCTGGTTGAGGTTCAGGGCGTAGGCCGGCAGGCTCAGGGTCAGCGCCAGGAGCAGGGTCGAAATATATCGGGTCATCATGTTTCTCCTTAGAACAGGCCGCTGTCTTCGTTGAAGACATTGTCCAGCGCCTTGTCCACCTTGATGTAGATCTCGTGTTCGACCTTGACGTTGAGGTTGATGTTGATCGGCTCGTTGGGCATGGCCAGCTGTACCGTCGGGGTACAGGCCTGGCACAGCAGTCCCAGGCTCAGGGCTGCGAGGAGGCGGTACGTGCGCATGACGCTACTCCTTTGATTCCGGGGGGACACGCTGGCGCATCCGTTGCTGAATCCGTTGCTGGATGATGTCACTGACCTTGTCGGTCAGCTGCAGGCTAGCCAGCAGGGTCGGAATGTCTTCTTCGAGGTTGATGTTGAAGTGAATCGGGCGGCCCTGTTCGATGGCCGGGTTCTGTCCCTGTAAACGCATACCGAGGCGCAGTGTGCCGGACGGATCGTAGTCGAGGCTACTGCTGAGCACATCGTAGTGGAAGTCTTCCAGCGCATCGGTGACCAGCTTCATAGCCGGGTTGGCCTGACCCATGGCGCGGATGCGCGGCGAATGAAAGCGCAGGCGGCCGCCGGGGGCGCGTGCTTCGATCAGCCCCTGTTCGACGCTGATCGTCTCGCCCAGGCGCAGCGGCAGGGTTCCGTCGATCAGACCGTCGCCTTCCAGCCCTTCGGCCGGATAGACGCGAAACAGTTCCTGCAGATCCAGGCCGCTGAGTTTCAGTGGCAGCAACAGGCTGGGGCGATCCAGCGTCCAGGTCGCAGGCTCCAGATGCAGACGGCCGCCGAGGATACCCAGTTCGGCGCGCTGATGGCTGAGGCTGCCGGCCAGCGGATGCTGCAGACTGGCCTGGTAGCTGGCCTGTAGTTGCAGCGGGCCGAGCTCGATACCGGGGTCGATCTGTTTGGCGCTGAGGTTCGGCAGCTGCAGCGTCAGGCGGTCGCCCGCCAGTCGCAGCTGCAACTCGCCATCCACGCCGCTCAGCGTGCTGCGGTCGTAGATGCCGGCCAGTCCCTTGCCACTGAGCTGCGCCCGCAGTTGCAGGGGCTTGTCGCCGGGCAGCTCGAATCTGGCATTGCCCTGAAGGCGGCCGTTGTCCAGCGTCAACAGCGGCGGCCAGCTGGCCAGGGTTTGCGCCAGCGGATTGCCGGCGCGCAGGAAGAGTTCATCGAGCGTGGCGTTCAGTGCCAGCACATCGGCGGTGTTGGTCAGGCTAAGAGCCAGGCTCAGGCCCGAATCAGCCAGTAGGGTTCCACCGAACTTCTGGCTAGCGCTGTCTGCCTCCATCCGACCCTGCCACTGCCAGCCCTGAGCCTGCAGTTGCGGGTGGTTCAGGGTCTGCACGCGCAGCGTCAGAGGACCGGACAGCGTCGGCGCATGCGGTGCTCCGGCCAGGTCGAGGCCGGCGAGGGACAGCCGCGCCTGCTGCAGATCCAGATCGGCACCGCGCAGGCGCTGGATTTCCAGGCGGGAGTTGGCGGCGAGCGCGAGTTGCAGCCGTTGCGCCGTGGCATTGCCGGACAGGTCGAGATTGAGGTGCAGATCATCGGCTCGATTGTTGTCCAGGTCCACGCGCCTGCTGCGGGCATCGAGCTGCAACTGGCGCACTTCCAGTGCCCAGTCTCGCGCTTGTTGCAGGCCAAGCTCGGCGTTTGCCTGTACTTCGAGTGCCCCTTCTCCGGTGAGCTTCAGTTGCAGGGCCAGTTCGTTATCCGCATGGCGTTCCAGCGGCTGCAGTTGCAGCTGCAGACGGCCTGGCTGTAAACCTCTTGGCAATGCGGTCAGCCAGGGCGCCTCCTGGATATCGAGTTGCAGGTTGCCGTGCAGCTTGCGCGCTTGCCACAGACCGTTGGTGTTGAGCAGGTCGAGCTGCAGCTCACCGCTGAGCAGACCGAGGCCTGGCATTGGCCAGGGTTGCGGCAGCTGGGCGTCGACTCTCAGCCATCCCGGCGCAGCCAGCAGTTCGCCGAGCTGGCGGGCGGTTTGCGGCACCTGCAGTTGCCAGCGGGCGATGACGCCGGCTTGCTGCGGTGTCGCGGGCAGGTTGGCGGTGTCGAGTGACGTCCATTCGCTCAGCCAGGTGGCGACCCAGGTAATTTCCTGTAGCGCTGCGATCAGAAGGTTGCCGTTCCATTGCAGTGCATCGCCCTGAGCGGCCAGGTCGCTGCGCAGCTCCATCTGCTTTTGTTCGTCGAGGTGCAGGGTCATCTGCAGCTCGCGCGGGCTGTCCAGGGCGCCGTCGAGGCCCTGCCAGTGGGCCTGCAGAACTGCGCTGTGGTTTTCACGCAGCAGTCGCACATTTAGTTGCAAGGCATCGTCCAGCCGCAGCAGCTCGACTTCGCCATCGAGTGTGCAACGACCTTTGCTGCAAGGCAGCTGCGCCCGGATATCGCGCAGTTCGATTTGCCCCGGAAGCCAGTGCAGGGCATTGAGCACCGTTTGCAGGCTGGCACCCAGGTCGCTGTCGGCCGGGCTCTCCGCTTCTGTATCTTCCGGCCGCCAGTCCATCCGCACGCCTTGTGCAGTCAGGCGGTAGTGGGGGGCTTCGCTGGCCAGCCATTGCAGCTGCAACTGGCCGGCCTGGACGTGCAGTTCACCCTGGTGACGCTGCACCAGGCTTGCTTCGTGCAGCAGCAGGCCACGCCAGGTAAGGCTGATATCCTGCCAGTCCAGTTCGACATGCTGCTCGTCGAGCGCCCGCTGCAGGCGATAGCCGGCGTAGCCGGCCAGTAGCGCCAGCACCGCCAGAATCGCTACGCAGAGGCTCAGCCAGAAACGCCGGCGGCTCATGGGTTCTCCTTGCCGGATGCCGTTGCGGGACGGTACCCCAAGCACCGCAGAGTGCCAAGTCGATGCGTGGCGTTGTGTGCGCCAGCGGGGCGGGCCTGCATCGTTATCCTCTGCGAGATGCGGAGGGCGGCAATTGCCGCCATTGGCGATTGGCCGTTTGGATGCCCCGAAACAGAGCGCTGCGCGGATATGTCGCAGCGAGTTGTGCACAATGCTGAAGCAGGCTGTCACATCACTGTCAGAAACGCCGCTAAACGCTTGATTTTTCGTGGATGATTTTTAAGTCAATGAAAAATATGCATTTTTTTCATTGGTGAAAAAATCGACAGTTTGTCTGAGAGCCCCTGAATATCGGGCCTGGCACCTCTTTCGCCCAAGTTGTTCACGGAGTTATCCACAGCTTCTGTGGATTGTGGCGGAACTCTTCTCTGAAGCGGAAATCGGGCTGCGAGGCAAGACTTTACCTTCGGGAAAAAAGGAGTACAGTGGCGCGCCCCGGCAGCCACCCCCCGTTATTTATGCCTCGCGCTTTACCTCCTGCATCCACCGCAACCCGTTCCAGTTCTGCCCGCCTGCCCATGCGCGTTGCGCTATGGTTGCTCGACAGCCCGCGTCTGGGACAAACGCCCAGCGTCAAGCGCATCGCCGGCAACCTGCTCAAGCAGCCTGCGCGCAGAGGATGTGTGCAGGCGCAAAGTCGCCTGGGACAGTTGCTCTGCCGCGACTGCGACAATACCCGCGACCGCCGTATCGGTTATGAACTGCTGCGTCAGGCTGCGCGTGCCGGCGACCGCGGTGCTCAGCTGGAGCTGGAGCGCCTTTCGCGCTGAGTAGTCGAGCTGGCCCCTTGTGAATCGCCGGCTGGGTATACTGCTCGGCGGTCCAACATGGAGTGTCTATGCCAATCGATCCCCTCTCTCTTGCCATTGGTGCCGCCGTTGCGCTGGTTCCGCTGTTGGCCGCGCTCTGGTCACTGCAGCGCAGGCTGACCCGTGAGCAGGGCGAGCAGGCGCTGCTGCAGGAGCGCCTGGAGCATGCCCATCTGAGCCAGGCTGGTCTGCTGGCACAACTCGATGCCTGCCGCTCCGAGCTGGCCGAGATCAGCGAGATCAAGGTGGACCAGCAGACCGAGCTGGCCGGCCTGCGTCGTGAGAACGAACTGCTGCAGCAGGAACGGCAGATCGCCCGCGAGGCCGCGCAATCCTGGAACCAGCAGCGCGAGCGCAATGAAGCCGAACTGCGTCGTCTGACCGCAGAGTGCGCGGCCTTGGCGGCCGAGCTGCAGGAAAACCGCGACAACCAGCAGCAGCGCCTCGATGACCTGCAGGGCGCGCGCAACGAGCTGCGTGCGCAGTTCTCCGAGCTGGCGACGAAGATCTTCGACGAGCGTGAGCAGCGCTTCGCCGAAACCAGCCAGCAGCGCCTCGGTCAGTTGCTCGACCCGCTGAAGGAGCGCATCCAGGCGTTCGAGAAACGTGTTGACGAAAGTTATCAGCAAGAGGCGCGCGAGCGCTTTTCCCTGAGCAAGGAGCTGGAGCGTCTGCAGCAGCTCAACCAGCGCCTGGGTGACGAGGCGACCAGCCTGACCCAAGCGCTCAAGGGCCAGAAGACCCAGGGCAACTGGGGCGAGCTGGTGCTGGAGCGCGTGCTGGAGCACGCCGGCCTGGAGAAGGGGCGTGAGTACCAGACCCAGGTCAGCCTCAAGGGCGCCGGCGGCGAGCGCTTTCAGCCGGACGTGCTGATCCGCCTGCCCGGTGACAGGCAGGTGATCGTCGATGCCAAGGTCAGCCTGAGCGCCTATCAGCAGTATGTATCGACGGCGGAGGAGCCGATTCGACAGCAGGCGCTCAAGCAACATCTGATTTCGCTGCGCAGCCACCTCAAGGGCTTGTCCGGCAAGGACTACCAGCGCCTTGAGGGGCTGCACAGCCTGGATTTCGTCCTGCTCTTCGTGCCGATCGAGGCGGCTTTCGCAGCGGCGCTGCAGGCCGAACCGGACCTGTTCCAGGAAGCCTTCGAACAACAGGTGGTGATTGTCAGCCCGACTACCTTGCTGGCGACCCTGAGAGTGATCGACAGTCTGTGGCGCCAGGAGCGTCAGGGCCAGAATGCGCGCGAGATTGCCGAGCGCGCCGGCCAGCTGTACGACAAGTTCGTTGCCTTCGTCGCCGATCTGGACGAGATGGGCAGTCGCCTGCAGCAACTGGACAAGGCTTACGCCAGCGCGCGCAACAAGCTGGTCGATGGCCGCGGCAACCTCGTCGGCCGTGTGGAAAATCTCAAGCTGCTGGGCGCGCGGGCGAGCAAGAGCCTGCCGGGCGAACTGCTCGACCGCTCTGCAGATCTGCCGGCACTGGACGAACTGGGAGAGTGACTGGCCTCTGCCCGCTGTCGCAGCGGAGCTGGTCAAACGGGCCGACTGATGTCGGCCGTCTGTTTGGGTAGTCGCGCAGTGGGCCGTGGCTGCCGTCCTGGGCGTCGGGCGGTGAAGGGCAGGCGCCTGTCCCTAACCGCGCAGGACCAGATGACGGCTGAGCAGGGCGCGTAGCGCAGCCGGCTTGACCGGCTTGGGCAGGTAGTCGAGGCCGGCAGCATGCACTTCGGCGACCAGCTCCGGACGCCCGTCGGCGCTGATCACCACGCCGGGCACGGGCTCGCCCAGACGGGTGCGTAACCAGGCCATCAGTTCGGTGCCGGTCTCGCCCTCGTCGAGGTGGTAGTCCACCAGCGCCAGCTGCGGATGCACATCCTCGCTGAGCAGATGCTCGCACTCCAGGCGGTTGCGCGCTGTCCATACCTGGCAGCCCCAACGCGAGAGCAGGCTGTACATGCCGGTCAGGATGCTGTCCTCGTTGTCGATGCAGATCACCTGAGTGCCTTGCAGCGGCTGGCCATCGACCGCCGATACGACCGGGCTTTGTGCCTTCGGCGCCGGTTTTCTCGCCAACGGAACACTGACGCTGAACACGCTGCCCTTGCCCGGCCAGGAGCGCACTTCCAGGCGATGGCCGAGCACGCGGCACAGCCCGTCCGCAATCGCCAGGCCCAGCCCCAGGCCCTTCTCGGCACGGGTCTGGTGGCTGTCCAGGCGTTTGAACTCCTCGAAGATCACCTTGCGCTTGTCCTCGGGAATACCCATGCCGCGGTCCCAGACTTCCAGGCGCAACTGTCCGCCTTCGCGGCGTACGCCCAGCACCACGCGGCCCTTGGCGTAGCGGAAGGCGTTGGTCAGGAAGTTCTGCAAGATCCGCCGCAGCAGCTTGATGTCGCTGTCGATCAATTGCCGGCTGCCGTGCACGCGCAGGTCGATGCCCTGTTCGGCAGCCAGCACGCCGAATTCGGCGGCGAGGGTATCGAGCAGGCTGGACAGGGCGAAGGGGTGGCGATCCGGGGTGATCCGCCCGTTCTCCAGGCGCGAGATATCCAGCAGGTCGGTAATCAGGTCTTCGGCCGAACGCAGCGAGCTGTCCAGATGCCTGACCAGTTCCTGGGCTTCGCTGGGCAGGGCGTCGTCCTGGTGGGCCAGTGCCGCGGAGAACAGGCGTGCGGCGTTGAGCGGTTGCATCAGGTCGTGGCTGACCGCAGCGAGGAAGCGCGTTTTCGACTGGTTGGCGGCCTCGGCGTGGGCCTTGGCTTCGGTCAGCGCCTGGTTCAGCTTGGACAACTCCTGGGTCCGTTCGGCGACTCGCTGCTCCAGACTCTCGTTGGCGTCCTTGAGGGCACGCTCGGCTTCGCGGAACTCGGTGATGTCGGTGAAGCTCATGACGAAGCCGCCGCCCGGCATGGGATTGCCGATCAGCTCGATCACCCGGCCATTGGGGAATACCCGCTCATAGGTGTGGGCAGTGCCCTGGCGCATCCAGTACAGGCGCTTGGCGACGTTCTCTTCGACATCGCCGCCACCGAGCATGCCGCGTTCGGCGTTGAAGCGGATGATTTCGGCAATCGGCCGGCCAACGTAGATCAGGCCTTCAGGGTAGTCGAACAATTCCAGGTAGCGGTGGTTCCAGGCCACCAGGCGCAGCTCGCGATCGACCACGCTGATGCCCTGGGTGATGTTCTCGATGGCGCCTTGCAGGAGGGCGCGGTTGAACTGCAGCACTTCGCTGGCTTCGCCGACGATGCGCACCACGTCCTCGACCTGCATTTCGCGCCCTTCGATGGCCGCCTTGACCACCGCACGGGTGGAGGAGGCGCCCAGCACACCGGCGAGCAGCCGCTCGGTGTGGGCGATCCAGTCACTGTTGGCATGCTGGTTGGGATCGAAGTCGCGGCCCTTGCCCTGGCGCAGGGCAAAACGCAGGAAGCTCTTGCGCGCCCGCTCTTCACCGACGAAGCGACTCGACAGCATGATCAGGTCCTCGACCTGTACCGCCAGCAGGCTGCGACTGCTGGGTTTGGTGCCCAGGTCGTTGCCGATGAAGCGGCCGGCCTGCCAGTGCTCGGACACCCGAGTGCGCGAGAACCAGGACACCCAGGCGAACAGCAGGAAGTTGCCCGCCAGCGACAGCAGCACGCCGCGGGTCAGCGGGTCGACCTGCACGCCGATGGGGGCGTAGAGCAGGGTGGTCAGGCCGGGGAAGCTTTCCAGCGACCAGCCCATGCCCCGTGCTACCAGCGGCAGCACCAGAGTGTAGAACCACAATACCGAGCCGAGGATCAGTCCGGCGAACACGCCGCGGCGGTTGGCCTGTTTCCATACCAGCGCACCGAACATGGCTGGCGCCAGCTGGCCGATGGCGGCGAACGAGACCTGGCCGATGGTCGCCAGGCTGGCACCTTCGCCGAGCAGGCGATAGCAGACGTAGGCCAGCAGCAGAATCAGTACGATGCTGACCCGGCGGGCGGTGAGCATCCAGTGGCGAAATGCCTCGAACGGCCGCTCGGTACTCTGCCGGCGCAGCAGCCAGGGCAGTAGCATGTCGTTGGAAATCATGGTCGACAGCGCCACCGAGGCGACGATCACCATGCCGGTGGCCGCCGAGGCGCCGCCGATGAAGGCTAGTACCGCAAGCCCCGGGTGTGCCTCGGCCAGCGGCAGGCTGATAACGAAGGAGTCCGGTGTCACGCCGGCCGGCAACATCATCTGGCCGGCCAGGGCGATGGGCACGACGAACAGTACGGCCAGCACCAGATAGGCCGGGAATACCCAGCGAGCCAGGCGCAGGTCCTTGGGCTCGATGTTTTCCACCACGGTGACGTGGAACTGCCGTGGCAGGCAGACAATGGCGATCATGGCCATGCCGGTCTGTACCAGCATCGCCGGCCAGTTCACCGCTTCGTTCCAGAAGTCGTCCAGCTCGACGGTGTCGTGCGCCTGCTGCAGCAGGTCGTTGAAGCCGTTGTACAGGCCGAAGGTGACGAAGGCACCGACGGCGAGAAAGGCGAGCAGCTTGACCAGCGATTCGAAGGCAATCGCCAGCACCATGCCGCGGTGGTGCTCGGTGACATCGAGGTTGCGCGTGCCGAACAGAATGGTGAACAGCGCCAGCGCCAGCGATACGATCAGGGCGGTGTCCTGGGCACTGGTGCCGGTGTCCTGAGCCTGTGCGCCTATCAGTAGGTTGACCCCGAGCACGATGCCCTTGAGCTGCAGGGCGATGTAGGGCAGTACGCCGACCAGGCAGATCAGCGCGACGACGACGGCCAGCGACTGCGACTTGCCGTAGCGCGCGGCGATGAAGTCGGCGATGGAGGTGATGTTTTCCTGTTTGCTGATCATCACCATCTTCTGCAGCACCCATGGCATGGTCAGCAGCAGGATGATCGGACCGAGGTAGATCGGCAGGAACGACCACAGTTGTTCGGCAGCCTGGCCGACCGCGCCGAAGAAGGTCCAGCTGGTGCAATAAACGGCCAGAGACAGTGAATATACCCAGGCGCGGATCTTCGGCGGCATGGGCGCGCTGCGGCGGTCGCCATAGAAGGCGATGGCGAAAAGGATGGCCATGTAGATCAGGGCGACCGCGGCGATCAACCCGGGGGACAGCGACATGCAGACTCCGAAACGCAGAGGAACTAGATGAGCCTGGCCGCCGGGGCGAGGCTGATATCGATCAGTGTTGCACAAAGCCGCGGACTGTCGGCTGCGACCAAGGTCGCAGGGATGACGACAGGCTTTGCGACAGGGCTGGATTGTGCCGCAACGTCGGGCCTGATAGCGTGGGCCGTTTGTGAGCATGCCAAGGAAGGATTCCGAGGAAGTACCTATGTTCAAGCCGCAGCTGGTGACCTTGCAACGTGGCGCTTTGCGCCTGGAACCGCTTTCCGATGCGGATATTCCGGCACTGGTGGCATTGGCCGAGTCCAATCGCGAAGAGCTGTTGTACATGAGCGGCACCCAGCGTCTGGACTGGTATCGCAGTGCCCTGACCGATCTGCGCGAGCAACGCGCGTTGCCGTTCGTCATTCGTCTGGGCGACGAGCTGGTGGGCACCACGCGCTTCGCCGATTTCATGCATACCCTGCCGGCCTGTGAAATCGGCTGGACCTGGATCGACCGCAATCAGCATGGCAGCGGCCTGAATACCACCATCAAGTACCTGATGCTCAAGCATGCCTTCGACAACTGGGGCATGGTCCGGGTGCAGTTGAAAACGGCGGCCAGCAACCTGCGCTCGCAACGCGCCATCGAAAAGCTGGGTGCCGTGCGTGAGGGGCGGTTGCGCAATCACCGCCGGCTGGCCGATGGCCGCCTCGACGATACCGTGCTGTACAGCATCACCGATCTGGAGTGGCCGGCGCTGCGAGAGGCGATGGAGGCGGGCTTCGTCGCCTGAGCTGCATGCAAGCCCGCGAGCAGACCCGCTTCTGGCAGGCATCCGCGTTGAGCGGAGTCGAGCTGTTGCAGGCTCGCTACCTCGAACAACGCTTCGCGCCTCATGTCCATGAGGGCTTCGTCTTCACCGTGATCGAGCACGGTGCGCAGCGTTTTCACCACCGTGGCAGCGACCACCTGGCGCCACAGGGCAGCATGGTGCTGATCAACCCGGACGAAGTGCACACCGGTTCCAAGGCGCACGAGGATGGCTGGCGTTATCGCGGCTTCTATCCGGGTAATGATCAGGTGCTGGGGGCGCTGCAGGAGCTGGGGCTGGCCAAGACGGGCATGCCGTCGTTTTCCTTCAGCGTGCTGCATGATCCGCAGTTGCACAGCGCCTTCCTGCAACTGCATCGCCTGCTCGACGGCGGCGCCGAAGCACTGCAGCAGCAACTGGCCTGGCGCGAGGCGATTCTGCTGCTGTTCCAGCGTCACGCCAGGCTTGCCGAGCCAGCTGCGCCCGGACGTGAGCCCTGGGCCGTAGCCTGTGCCAAGCAGATGCTCGCCGACCGCCTGATCGAGCCGCCGTCCCTCGAAGAGCTGGCGGCTGCGGTCAACCTTTCACCTTTCCACTTCGCCCGGGTGTTTCGCCGTGCGACCGGTCTGCCGCCGCACGCATGGCTCAAACAGCGTCGTCTGGAACAGGCGCGGGCGTTGCTCAAGACTGGCTGCACGGCGGTCACCGTGGCGACGCAGCTGGGTTTTGCCGACCAGAGCCACCTGTCACGACAGTTCAAGCAGGTCTATGGCGTCAGCCCTGGCGAATATCGTAGCGCCGTGGCACGGATTGTGGCTGAGGGCGCGCCTCTTGGCGAACGGTGACAGTCAGCATAAAAAAGCCGGCGCTCCTTGCGGAGGCGCCGGCTTTTCAACCCGCTGTCCGATCAGAATTCGTGATCGGCGGTGTCCGGGTTCAGGTCGCTGATGCCCAGCTTGCCTGCTGCCTGCTCGATGGCGCCGGTCTGCTTGACCAGGGCTGCGATGGCGTCACGAACCAGTTGCTGGCCTTCGGCGTTGTCCGCTGCGATCAGCTGGTCGAAGTGCACGTTGTTCTTCTCGGCGCTGTCGACCAGGGCCTGCAGTTTGGCTTCGGTTTCCTGGAGGTCAGCCTTGAGCGTGGCATCGGCCTGGGCGTCGGCCTTGGCGACCAGCTCGGACAGGCTCGGGCCGGTCAGGGTGGTGCCGTCGGCTTTCTTGTATTCGCCCAGGTAAACGTTGCGAATGCCTTTACCGTTGTAGAAGTGCGAGTTGTGGGTGTTGTCGCTGAAGCAATCGTGCTCGTCTTCGGTGGAGTTGGCTTCCAGCGCCACTTTCATGCGCTCGCCAGCCAGTTCGCCGAGGGACAGGCTGCCCATGCCGAACAGCATCTTGCGCAGGCCGTTCTCGGCGGAGTCGGCGACCAGCTCGCTGCGGTAGTTGCCTTCCACGCCGTCTTTCCACTGTTCGACCATTTCATCCAGATCGCTGACCAGCAGGTCGGTGGCGGCTTTCAGGTAAGTGCGACGACGCTCGTTGTGACCACCGGTGGCGCCTTCGCCGACCAGATAGTCGGTGTAGGGGCGCTCGCCGGCGCCAGGGTTGGTGCCGTTCAGGTCCTGGCCCCAGAGGAGGAATTCGATGGCGTGGTAGCCAGTGGCGACGTTGGCTTCGGAACCGCCCAGTTCGTTCAGGCTGGCCAGCAGCTCGCCGGTGATCTCGCTGACATCGATCTTGTCTTCACCGACCTGAATCTCGGTGTTGGCGATGATGTTGGCCTGCGCGCCCGGGTTGCCCAGCGCGTGCTGGTAATCGTCGGCGACATAGTCGATCAGGCCTTCGTCCAGCGGCCAGGCATTGAGCTGGCCTTCCCACTCGTCGACTACCGGGTTACCGAAGCGGAACACTTCGGTCTGCATGTACGGCACGCGCGCGGCCAGCCAGGCTTCACGGGCGGCTTTCAGGGTCGCTTCGCTCGGATCGGCGAGCAGCGCATCGACTGCAGCCTGCAGTGCCTTGCCGGTGCTCGCGGCGTCGCTGAACACGGCCAGGGCGAGATCGGCGTAATGATTGACCACGGCCTTCGCCGCTGCCTCGTCGACCTTAGCCGCGGTGGCTGGAGCCGCGCTCTCGGTGGCGGCGGCAGGCGCTGCAGCCTGGGTGGCAGGGGCTTTGTCTTCGCCGCAGCCAGCGAGAGAAATGGCGATGGCCAGCAGGCTGGCGGAGGCCAGGGGCATACGAATCATGGCGGAGTCCTTTGCATGTACGAATGTGGACGGTACGCAGGGGTACCTGAAAAACCGCAACATAATGCAAATGTTTCGCATTATGTGTAAAGGCCATTATTCATCCTTGTGCAGGATATCGCTGCCCAAGGCCATCGCTGCCGCTAGAATGCCAGCACCTGATACGCAGTTCTGCATGGAGAAAACTGCATGAGCCTGACCGCCGTGATCGTTATCGTCGTCCTCGCCCTGCTCGGCGTCTACGCGGTGTCCCTCTACAACGGCCTGGTGCGCCTCAAGCATGGAGTGAGCAAGGCCTGGTCGAACATCGACGTGCTGCTCAAGCAGCGTCATGACGAATTGCCCAAGCTGGTGGAAACCTGCAAGCAATACATGCAGTACGAAGGCTCGACTCTGGAGCGGGTCATCGCCGCACGTAGCGCTGTGGCCAGCGCCCGCGAGCAGCATGACGTCGGTGCCCTGGGCAAGGCCGAGAGTGGTTTGCGCGCCGGCCTTGGCCAGTTGTTTGCGCTGGCCGAGAACTACCCCGAGCTGAAGGCCAACGACAGCTTCCAGCACCTGCAGCAGCGCATCAGCGGGCTGGAAAACGGCATCGCCGACCGCCGCGAGCTGTACAACGAAGCGGTCAACCTCAATAACGTGCGTATCGAGCAGTTCCCGGATGTGATCATTGCGCGCATGTTCAACTTCCCGGCTGCCGAACTGCTGGTGTTCAGCGACGCGGAAATGGCCGATGTGGATATGAAGTCGCTGTTCAAATGAGCTTCTGCCGATGATGCAGGCGGACCCCTTCGGCTTCTTCTTCACCCTGACGATTACCCTCTGCGCCTGCCTTGGCGGTGCCTGGTGGTGCCTGCGGCGCTGGTCGCAGGCGCGTCATTTGCTCGACACGCCGACTTCGAAGATTCGTTCTGCGGCACAGGGCTACGTCGAACTCTACGGGGTGCTTGAAGCGTTGCCGGACATGCAGATTCGCGGGCCGCTGACCGGCAAGCCATGCCTGTGGTGGCGCTTTCGTATCGAGGAGTACCGCTCCAGCGGCAAGAAGCGCAGCTGGCGGGTGATCGAGAGTGGCGCCAGTGACGCCTGGCTGCGCCTGGTCGATGGTACCGGTGAGTGCCTGATCGACCCGCGGGGTGCCGAGATCAAGGCTGCAGTGCGCGAGGTGTGGGAGGGCAATCTGCGCCACCCGCTGGGCCCGGCCAAGACCGGCCTGTTCGGCTTTCTCACCAGTGGTCAGCGTTATCGCTACAGCGAAGAGCGCTTTCACGTTGGCCAGCCACTCTATGCCATTGGCGACTTTCGTACCCTGGGCGCGGCGCAGCAGGGGTTCGACAGGCACGCTGCTCAGGGCGAGGTGATCCGTGAGTGGAAGGGGGACTACGCGGGGCTGCTGCGGCGCTTCGACAGCGACGGCAACGGTGAACTCGACGAACAGGAATGGAACCGCGTACGTCTGGCGGCGCAGCTGGAGGCCGAGGACCGGCACCGGCAGAAGGCCTACGAGCCTGCGCGGCACCAGATGGGCAAGCCTGGAGAGCGCCAGCCGTTCATCCTCTCCAACAGCGGAGAGGATGAACTGGCACGCAACTTCTACTGGCAGGCCGCTGGTGGCGCCGTGCTGTGTCTGGCCGGGGCATTGGCCACGGCCTGGTTGCTGGGTGTGCAGCACTGGTGAGGTGTTGGCCTTCGGCACACACAAACAAAAACGCCGCGATTCGTCGCGGCGTTTTTGTTTGCGCAGGTCAGAGTGTCGCAGCTGAGCTCAGGCGCCTTGCCTGCTTGAGGAACAGGGTCAGCTCACGCGCTGGCAGCGGCTTGCTGTACAGGTAGCCCTGACCCTCGTGGCAGCCCTGGGCAATGATGTAGGCCTCCTGTTCGGCGGTTTCCACGCCCTCGGCGATGACCTGCATGCCCAGACTCTTGCCCAACTGGATGATGGCGCGAACGATGGTCGCGTCGTCCTCGTCTTCGAGCAGGTCCTGCACGAAGCTCTTGTCGATCTTGATCTTGTCCAGCGGCAGGCTCTTCAGATAGCTCAGCGAGGAATAGCCGGTACCGAAGTCGTCGATGGCGATCAGCGCACCGGAGCGGCGCAGGCTGAGCAGGTGCTGGGCGGCGGTGCTGATGTCTTCCATCAGGCCGGTTTCAGTGACTTCCAGTTCCAGGCTCTTGGGCGGTAGGCGGTAGACCTGCATCAGGTTGTTGACTACGCGTGGCAGCTCGGAGTGGTGCAGCTGTACGGTGGACAGGTTGATGGCCATGCGCAGGTCGCTGAAGCCCTGGTCATGCCATTCGCGCAACTGGCGGCAGGTTTGGTCGAGAATCCATTCACCGATGGGGATGATGGTGCCGTTCTGCTCGGCCAGCGGGATGAACAGGTCCGGTGCGACGAAGCCATGTTGCGGGTGCTGCCAGCGCAGCAGCGCTTCGACGCCGACTACGCGGTGGTCGCGATAATCCACCTGCGGCTGGTAGACCAGATGTAGCTGGTTCTGCGCCAGGGCGTCACGCAGGTCTTTCTCCAGCTCACGGCGGCGGCGCATCTCGCTGTCGACGCTGGCGATGTAGAACTGGTAGCGGTTGCGCGAGCGACTCTTGGCCAGGGTCATGGTCTGTTCGGCTTTTTGCAGCAGCTTCTCGGTGCTGTCGCCGTCTTCCGGGAACAGGGTGATGCCGATGGTGGCGCGCAGGCGCACTTCATGCTGGTCGAGCAGGAAGGGCAGTTCCAGGTCGTCGAGCACGCTCTGCGCCAGTTCGGCAGCTTCATAAGGCTGTTCGATGTCGGCCTGAACCAGAGCGAACTGGTCGCCGCCCAGGCGGGCCAGCGCCCCCAGGCGACCGCTGTGGCTACGTAGGCGGTCGGAAAGAGCCAGCAGCAGCTGGTCGCCGCTCTGGTAGCTGAACTGCTCGTTGATACCCTTGAAGTCGTCGAGGCCGACGCAGAGTACGGCGACGCGGCGCTGCAGGCGGCCTGCATCTTCGAGAATCTGGTCGAGCTGCTGCTGCAGTTGCTGGCGGTTGGGCAGGCCGGTAAGAAAGTCGTACTGGGCCATGCGCAGCAGGCTGTTCTCGGCTTCACGACGCAGGTGGGTGTTGCGTTCGATGGAGGCCAGCAACTGATTGGCGGTGTTGATCCACAGACCCAGCTCGTTCTTCTCGTTGCCCTTGAGCATGGGCAGCTTGTGTTCGCTGGGGCGGTCCGGATTGATGTTGGTGAGATGCTCGATGATCTTCGACAGCGGTTTGGTCAGCAGCCAGTGGTAGACCAGATAGAGCACCAGGCCCATGGCCATGGCACGCAGCACGCCCGATATGAAGATGATGACCGAGTTGGTGACGAAGCTTTCGCCGTAGGGCGCTGTGTCCAGCGTGATATTGAGGTCGCCGTAGTATTCGCTGTAAGGACCGCGACCGACCAGTTTGGTAGAGAACTGCTGTTCCTGACCGAGAATCGGGTCGGTCAGCCAGCGCGTGGGCATCTGTGCCAGGTCGCGTGTGCGTTCGGCGAGCATCGGCTCATTGGGGTGACCGATGGACGCATAGCGCACCGACTCGTGCTGGAACAGACCCTCGATCACCTGCATGCCCATTTCCCGATCCAGGCTGTACACCGCCTGAGTCGAAGGATCGCGGAACATGCCGAGAATGCGGTGAGCGTCGTTGGCCACGGCCTGTCGGGTCTTGTAAGCGTCGAAGACGATTTGCGCACAACTCAGAACCACCCCGACAACGAGTGCGGAGAGCAGCACCACGCGGAGCAACTTGAGTGACAAGCTGTTCTTCAATTCCAGCTTCAAAGGCAATTCCTTATGTCGGTGCTTACGGCGTCAGCCAGACAAGAGTATTGGCAATCTAGTTCTGGCCGTCAAAGGGCCATCATGCCAAGTGGCACTATTTGTCCTACAAGAATCGTTCCCGATGCGAGTACGTGCAGGATGCCGAGCCACTGTTCTGTGTCGGTGCGATCGCGCCGGACTTGAGTGCCTTTGGTCCTGTTGTCTCCCCGGCGTCGTGGTGCCTCGCCAGTCTGCCGCATCACGAATCGACCGGCCCACCTCTCAAGAGAGCCTCGGAAACGAAAAACCCGGCCATATGGACCGGGTTTTCCTATTGCGGGAGCTGGACTCAGGCCGCGTAGTTCTGGGCAACGAAGTCCCAGTTGACTAGGTTCCAGAACGCCTCGACGTACTTCGGACGCAGGTTGCGGTAGTCGATGTAGTAGGCGTGTTCCCAGACGTCGCAGGTCAGCAGCGGGGTGTCGCCACTGGTCAGCGGGCAGCCGGCGCCGATGGTGCTGGCCAGGGCCAGGGAACCGTCAGCCTTCTTCACCAGCCAGCCCCAGCCGGAACCGAAGGTGCCGATGGAAACCTTGCTGAACTCTTCCTTGAACTTGTCGAAGGAACCGAAGGCGGCGTTGATGGCATCAGCCAGGGCGCCAGTGGGCTGGCCACCGCCGTTCGGCGACAGGCAGTTCCAGTAGAAGGTGTGGTTCCACACCTGAGCGGCGTTGTTGAAGATGCCGCCCGAGGAGGTCTTGACGATCTCTTCCAGGCTCTTGCCTTCGAACTCGGTGCCCGGCACCAGGTTGTTCAGGTTCACGACATAGGTGTTGTGGTGCTTGTCGTGGTGGAATTCGAGAGTCTCGGCGGAAATGTGCGGCTCGAGAGCATTCTTTTCGTAAGGCAGCGGCGGCAATTCAAAAGCCATGGTCTATCTCCTACTCAGGTCGTGTGCGATATGCGCCAGGCCGATCACGGGCGGCCCGTGGAGGGCGTCCGCAACGGCTGCGTCAGCTGCCATGCAAACACCTCTCTAAGCGGCGTCGAGTTTGTACCCTTTGCGCCGCAGACTCGGGATCATAGCACCCGGCTACGCCCATAACCACGCAACATCTGTGTGGGAAAGCCGGTGCCAGGGCCTTTGCGGCAGTGCTTTCGACCATCGTCCAGGCCAGCAGTTGCCTTGAGACGTCTGTGCAGGCCCTCGCGACCTGCAAGCAGGCGAGGTGAAGATGCGCAGGCCATGTGCCGTGAATGAAGATTCTGGGCCCTGCTGCAACGACGCCTGTACGGTGTACAGCGGACTTTGAACGGATTCTAGAGTGCGCCGGCCTTCTTCCAGGCCAGATAGCTGCTCACCAGCTCCGGGCCCAGCTCCCCCGGACGGGCATCGAGCGCAGGTACCTTGTAGGCGGCCAGACGCTCGTGCAGTTCGGCGCGGGCGTTGAGATAATCGAGTGTGCCGCAATAGGCCAGGGCCTGGTCGAACTGCTCCACCGGCGTCTGGCGCAAACGGTCCAGCGCTTCCTCGCGCAGGCTGGCGATCAGCACGCGATGCTGGCGTGACAGTCGGCGTACGGCAGCGAGCAGATCCTGATCGTCTTCGTCGCGCAGATTGGTCACCAGTACCACCAGTGCACGGCGGCGCTGACGCGCGAGCAGCAAGTCGGCAGCGGCGCTGAAGTCGGCCGGTTGCTGGCTGGTGTCGAGGTCATAGACGGCGTTGAGCAGCACGTTCAGTTGCGCAGGACCCTTGACCGGCGCTAGGTAGCGCGACTGATTGCCGGCGAAGGTCGCCAGGCCCACCGCGTCGCCCTGGCGCAGCGCCACGTAGCTGAGCAGCAGGCAGGCATTGAGGGCGTGATCGAAGTGCGACAGCTCGTCGTCCTGGCTGCGCATGCGGCGCCCGCAGTCGAGAAGGAAGATGATCTGCTGATCACGTTCGTCCTGATACTCGCGGGCGATGGGCGTGCGCTTGCGGGCGGTGGCCTTCCAGTCGATCTGGCGCAGGGTGTCGCCGTCACGAAATTCACGCAGCTGGTGAAACTCCAGGCCCAGGCCCAGGCCGCGACGTGGACGCTGGCGCACGCCCAGCTGGCTCAGCCAGTCGTCCACTGCCTTGAGTTGCGCACCGTAGAGACGGGCGAAATCCGGGTAGACGCGGCTTTCGTCAGCCAGTGGCAGCAGGCGCTTGGCCTGCCACAGACGCAGCGGGCTGGGCAGCGTCAGCTCGCACCGGGCGAAGTGGAAATGCCCGCGGATCAGCGGCTTGAGGCGATAGCTGACTTGTGTCTGCTGGCCGGGGTGCAGGGTGATGCGTTGCGGCAGGAAGTCGAAGGCCATGCCGTCAGGCACATGATCGAAAACCTCGATTTCCTGTGTCTGGGTGAAATCGTGATGGGCGATCAGCTGAACCTCGCTCCAGCGCCCCAGCGGCAGGTTTCCCGGCAGCACGCGCTCCAGACGCGGCGAGCCCTGGCGGCGCAGCCACAGCGCATCGACGGCAGCGATCAGCAGCAGGGCGAGCAGCAGCCCCCAGGCCAGCGGCATCAGGTGGTCGGCCAGGCGAATGCCGAGCAGGGGCAGGGCGCCGAGCAGCACGGCGGCGGCTAACAGGCCGCCGAGCAGCCCGAGGAGCAGGCGCGAAGGTTTCATAGGCGTGGTGCCGGTACCTGATCGAGCAACTGTTGCAGAACCTGATCCACCGACAGGCCTTCGATGTCCAGCTCGGGGGCCAGACGCACACGATGACGCAACACCGCCAGCGCACAGCCCTTGATGTCATCCGGCAGGACGAAGTCGCCGCCACGCAGCAGGGCACGGGCACGGGCACCGCGCACCAGGGCGATGGAGGCGCGCGGCCCGGCGCCCATGGCCAGGCCAGGCCAGCTGCGCGTGGCACGAGCCAGCCGTACAGCGTAATCGAGTACCTGATCATCCAGAGGCAGATCGCTGGCGATCTTCTGCAGCGCCATGACGTCCTTGGCCTGCAGAAGAGTACGCAGCGGGCTGACTTCGAGCATGTCGGCCTTGGCCGAACGGGTCACCTGGCGCACCATGTTCAGCTCTTCATCCTGCTGCGGATAATCCATGCGCAGTTTGAGCATGAAACGGTCCAGCTCGGCTTCCGGCAACGGGTAGGTGCCTTCCTGCTCGATCGGGTTCATGGTTGCCAGCACCATGAACGGCAGTTGCACCGCCAGGGCGCGACCTTCCAGGGTCACCTGGCGTTCCTGCATCACTTCCAGCAGGGCGGCCTGGGTCTTGGCCGGTGCGCGGTTGATCTCGTCAGCCAGCAGCAGGTTGGTGAAAACCGGGCCCTTGCGCAGCTTGAACTGCTCGCTCTGCATGTCGTAAACGGCATGGCCGGTGACATCGCTGGGCATCAGGTCCGGGGTGAACTGAATACGTGCGAAGTCGCCGCCGAAGCAGCGCGCCAGGGCGCGTACCAGCAGGGTCTTGCCGAGCCCCGGCACGCCTTCGACCAGCACATGGCCGCCGGCGATCAGCGCGGTGAGCACATCATCGATCACCGCGCCCTGGCCGATCACGGCCTTGCGCAGTTCGGCGCGCAGGGCCTGTGCCAGCTGGCTGGCGCGCTGACGTTGCTGCGCTTGCGGGGTGCTTGGCGGGGCACTCGGGGTTTCCTGCACCGGCAGGTTGTCGTTCTCTGGGATCTCGCTCATAGGGCATTCCTGAGGGTTTGCAGGTGGGCGACCTGGCGGGTGAAGTCACTGGCGGACAGACGCTGCGGCGGCAATGGGCGCATGGCCTGGCTGATGTCCTTGGCGGGCAGGCGGGTCAGGCGACCGAGCACCTGCCACTGATCGGCGACGGCGAGTTTCTCGAATCCAGGGTAGCGGCGTCGCGCTCGACGATTGATGTCCTGCTGCAGGCCCTTGAGCAGGCTGTGCTGGCCGCTGCGGCGCAGGAGGAAGTCGGCGCTGCCGCGCAGGTGTTCCTCGAGCTGACGACGGGCACGGCTGGCCGGAGCCTGCAGCGGGCCGTGGCGCACGCCGACGTGCCACAGGGTGGCGATGATCAGCAGGGCAAGCACCAGCAGGGCCAGCGGGAAATGGTGCAGAAGCATGCGTGCCAGGCCATCGCTGTCGGCGTGGTAGAGCAGGGTCACGGCGCTGTCCTGGCTCAGGTACCAGAGCAGCCAGGCATGGTCGTACTCGTTGATGTTGCGGTTCTGCCAGATCCACGGGTCACTGAGCACGGTGATCAGGCCGTCGCCGTGGTACAGCTGCAGCAGGTGCGTGGCGGCCTCGCTGTTGGCCCAGGCGTGCGCACGGTTCTGCGCGTCGTACAGATGATAATCGGTGTCGAAGGCGATATAGGCCGGCGCCTGCTCGTTCTCCAGGTAGAGCTTGGTGAGTTGCGGGTAGGTCTCGTGCTCTTCGTCCTGCTCGTTTTCCGCTTGCGCTTCGCTGGTTTCGTCGTCGTCCAGCTCGTCGCTCATGTACTGCTGGATGCCGAGCAGGTCGAGCAGCAGATCGCCGCTCTTGCCTTCATCTTCGTCCCACAGACGTTCGGCGATGAACAGCAGATGACCGCCATTGGCCGTCCATTGCAGCACGCGCTCGACCTGGCGCGGCGTCATGTTGCCGCGGTCGGCCAGCAGCATCAGGGTCTGGCCCTCGCTGGGCAGGCCGTCGAGCACTTCCAGACCTTCTGCGCGGTGGGCGGCGATGCCCTGCTTGCGCAGGAAATGTTCGGCGGCCAGATAGGGGCTGCTGGCAACCTCGGGGGCGGGGCCGTGCTCGACCACATCTTCATAAGGTTCGAGTTTGCCCAGCACATAACTGGCGATCAGCCCCACGGCCAGCAGCAGGGCCATGGCGAGGATGAATCCGGCGCGCCGACTCATGCCGCACGCTCCTGGCCGAACAGGCCGCGCCAGCCTTCGCAAAGGCCCTGGCGCAGCGCCTTGGATGGCAGGCGATGACCATAGGCCAGGGCCTGCCAGTGCTGGGTGAGCAGGCGACTGTAATCTTCCAGGCTCTGCTGGCCGAGGCCGGCAACCAGGCCGAGCACTTCCCCTTCGGTGTGCGATTGCTTCAGCGGCAGCCGGTGCTCGTGCAACAGGTGGCTGAGCAGGGCGCGGTAGAGCAGGCCCAGCGCCGCGCGCGGTTGTTCGGCCCAGAGCCGCTCGGCTTCGCTGGCGACGTCATCGGGCAGGCTCTCCGGGGCCAGCTCCAGGCCGAAGAGTTGCTGCGGTGCCACCGGTCGGCGCCGCGTCTGCAGACCGATGCGCTCGCCAAAGGCCTGCAGCCACTCGCGATAGCGCCACAGGATGAAAGCCAGCAACGCGGCCAGCGCCGCCCACAGCAGCACTTCGAAGATCTGCGCGACGATATCCAGACTCTTCCACCACTCGCCCAGCTTGAGCAGGTTCCTGAGCATGTCGAGGAAGGCTTCGACGTCTTCCGGGTTGGCTTCCTCGGCAGGCTTTTCTTCGCCCAGACGCCAGCGCGTGACGGTTTCGCGGTGCTGGAAGGGCGGTTCGTCGAGCAACGCTTCGATGCTGGCGCGGGCTGCCTGGCTGGTCAGCGGTTGCTTGAGCAGGCGAGGCGCATCGGGGCCTTGCGAGTCGCTCGGCTCAACTTCTTCGCTGACGATCGGCAGCGTGTCGGCCCAGGCCTTGTCGGGCAACTGCGTCAGCAGCAGGGCGCAACCGAGCAACAGGGCGTAGGCGCTGCCGGTCAGACGCTGGCGCAGACGGCGGAAGGTCAGCTCGATATCCCAGGCTTCCAGGGCGGTACGGCGGTTGAGATAGAGGGTGAAGCCGCAGGCGACATAGACCGGCTCCCAGAGGATCAGCAGCAGCACGTAGAGCAGGTTGGAAAGGTGCTCCAGCCAGAGCCACTGACCGTTTTCTGCGGCGATCAGACTTTCCCAGCTCCAGTCCAGCTCCATCTGTTGCGGCAGCATCATGTAGAACAGGGCGATCAGGCCCATCCACAGCGCTATTTCCAGATGCACACCGACCAGCGTCAGCCAGGTAGCGGCGCCGCTGTCACGCTGGCCGAGGACTACCAGGCGCTGACTGCGCGGTCGGCCGGAAAGACCTTCGAGCTGCTGCACGGGGAGGTCGAAACTGCGTGTCGGGCTGAGACGGCGCCAGGTCAGGCTGGCCAGCAGTTGCGGCCACAACAGTTTTGGCAGTGCGCGCAGAGACTGCTTCAGCGAGGGCGTATTGCCGAACAGCGCCTGCGAGAGGATGTACAGCGGCAGTCGCTCATAGGCCGGCTTGAGCCACCAGAACAGAACGATGGCCCAGCCCGGGTACTGCCAGAGCAGGGCGCAGAGCAGGGCGAACACGGGCAGGGTGACCAGTGCCCAGCTGGCCATCAGCAGGCCTGAGTGACGCCGGGCCAGCAGTACGCCGAGATCGATGGCCTCCCAGGCACTGCGCGGGCGGATGGCGACGCTGGCTTCAGTCAGGCGCATGCTGCCTCCGCCCGGCCAGTAGCAGATAGCCCAGTACCAGCACCCAGAGACCGACACCGACGATGTACTTGATGTTCGGACTGGCGAAGGTGGTGGACGACCAGAACGCTTCGATGAAGGCGGCCAGCAGCAGGAACAGGATCACCCCGCAGACCAGCTGAATCGCCGTGCCGGCCGCCAGGCGCAGGGCTTCGCCACGGGGCAGGCGGCCGGGGGCGAGCAGCGCCCATCCGAGCTTGAGACCTGCGGCGCCGGCCAGGGCTATGGCGGTCAGCTCGAAGGCACCGTGACCGATGACGAAGGACCAGAACGGCTCGCCATAACCGATGCGCGTCAGGTGGCCCGCCACGGAGCCGATCATCAGTCCGTTGAACAGCAGGAAGAACAGGCTGCCCAGTCCCAGCAGCAGACCGCTGGCGAAGGTCTGAAAGGCGATGCCGATGTTGTTCATGATGTAGAAGCCGAACATCACCCAGTCATCGCCGGAGCCCCGTTCGCTGAAGCGGCCGAGGCGGCGCGCGTCGGGATCGTACATGCGCTCCATCTCGCTGACCTGATCGGGGCTGACCAGGCTGAAGATCAGCTCGGGATAGAGGTAGGTCAGCAACCCCATCAGGGCCAGGCTGCCGAAGAACAGCAGGCTGGCCGCGCAGACGCTGCGCCATTCGCTGCGTACCAGGCGTGGGAAACCGCCGAACAGGAAGCGGACCATCTGCGCACCGAGGTGGCTGCGATGACGATAGAACTGCTGATGGCCGCGCATCGCCAGCTGTTGCAGCTGGTCGATCAGGTGACTGCTGTAACCGCGCGCCTGGGCCAGGGCCAGGTGCTGGCAGAGTTGTCGATAGCGGGCGGCGAAGCTCTGACAGGCCTGCGCCTCGGCCTTGCCGCGCTCGAGTGCGTCGAGCAGGTCGTTGAAGACATCCCAGTCAGGCTGATGGCGACTTTCGAACAGGCTCTGCTTCACGGTGCACTCCCCAGCAGGCCACGGGCAATACCATTGAGGCGCGGCTCGGCCTGCTCTGCAGGAACCTGCAACGGTTCGGCCAGAAGCGCAGCCAGTTCTGCTCTGCGTGCTGCGGACAATTGGCTGCCACGTTCGGCGAAACCGAGGATCGCGCGCTGCTCACCCAGGCTAAGCGGGAAGGGCGCGGATAGTGGTTCGGCGTCGGCGAGCTGCGGCTTGCTCAGCGGCGCGTCGCGATAGACCACCAGAGTACCGGCGGCAATATCGCCGAGGCGCTTGAACGCCGGATGGTTCAGGCAGCTGATGATGCCCAGGGTGTAACCGAACGGCAGGATGTCGACGAAGCGCAGCAGGTTGCGGGTCAGTGAAGCGGCCCAGCCGATGGGGGTGCCGTCATCGTGCACCACACGCAGACCGAGCATCTGCTTGCCGGGGGAGCGGCCCTGATTGAGCACCTCGAACAGCACCATGTACCACCAGGTCACCAGAAACAGCAGGATGGTGCCCAGACCCATGCCGAACTGACCGAGCAGGGCGAGAACAATGAACATCAGAGCGAGGATCAGGCCGCGAATGACCAGGTCGATGGCGAACGCCAGGGCGCGCGGAACCAGTCCGGCAGGTCGCAGATGCAGATCGATACCTTCCGGCGTTTCGATCTGATAGCGGGTGTCCAGAGGTGGCTGGGGGGATGAAAGGATTGCGCTTGAGCGTGAGGGCATCGGCGGACTGCATCAAGGAAAGCCCGATGCTAGCGAGCAGCGGGCTACGAACGCAACCGGGCCAGTGTTCTGGCCCGGGTGACGTCGGTTTATTGAGCGGCCGGCAGCACGCCGAATATGGTGCGATACAGCACACCCATGGCCACCACCATCAGCGGGATGGTCCACACCAGACCGATGCCCAGCGGGATGGCACTGACCATGACGATCAGACCGAGCACGATGAACAGACCGAATACCTTGAACCAGTGCTGGGTGATGGCCTTGCGCGAGGCTTCCAGCGCCTGCCAGGGCGACAGGCCGCGTTCGACCACCAGCGGGATGGCCAGCAGGTAGGCGACGCCCAGATAGATGCCAGGGATCAGCAGCAGGAACATGCCTAGATAGATCAGCAGCATCATCACCACCGCCGTGATGATCAGCGGCACGGTGCGGCCGAAGTGGCTGAAGATCTCGTTGAAGCTCAGTGGCTGCTCGGCGGCACGGCGAATGCCGACCATGTTGATGCCGGCCATGAAGGGGTAGGCCAGCGCCGACGCCAGCAGCGAAATCAGGATCTCGCCGACGAATACCAGAGCGATGCTGTCGCTCAGCGCACCGAAGATGCCAACGACGCCGCCGAGGATGAAGGTGGCAGCCAGAAGCACCACGTAGAACACCAGAAAACCACCGATGATGATGCCCTTGGTGCCCTTGACCTTGCTCCAGGACTCGCTCAGCAATTCGCCGATGCTGAAGTCGTAACCACGTGCCAGGGCCTCTTCGATGCTCGGTACCTGACCGGTAGGCGACTGTTGCAGGTCGCTGGCAGGTGCGGCATAGGGATTGGGGGTGATCACGTCACTCATGGCTGCGTCCTTGTACAGAGTGGGGGAAGGAGCACCAATGCTAATGGTTACAGCATTATTCTCAAGTGCAGTGCATCCGTTCATGCGGTGCCTGTGCGCTGGTTCATGCTTTGCCGGCGGTGCGGCGAGTCCGGAGGTCGATGATAGACTGCCGGCAATTTTGCCTTGGCCATGGAGCCGCCGATGACTTCCAGCATCTTCTGGTACGACTACGAGACCACCGGTATCAATCCGCGTTGTGATCGTCCGTTGCAGGTGGCGGGGATCCGCACCGACGAGGCGCTGAACGAGATTGGCGAGCCGCTGAACATCTACTGTCGGCCCAGCGACGACATCCTTCCCCACCCGGCTGCCTGTCTGGTAACCGGCATCGATCCGCAGCGTCTGCTGCAACAGGGTCTGGACGAGGGCGAGTTCATGACCCGCGTGCATGCCGCGCTCTCGGCACCGGGGACCTGTGGTGCGGGCTACAACAGCTTGCGCTTCGATGACGAGGTGACGCGCTACAGCCTCTATCGCAACTTCTTCGACCCTTATGCGCGCGAGTGGCAAGGCGGCAACAGTCGCTGGGACCTGATCGATCTGGTGCGTACCGCCTATGCGCTGCGGCCCGAGGGCATCGAGTGGCCTGAAGAAGAGGGGCGGGTATCGCTGAAGCTGGAGCGTCTGACCGAGGCCAACGGTATCGATCACGGTCAGGCACACGATGCGTTGTCCGACGTACGCGCGACCATTGGCCTGGCGCGCCTGCTGCGTGACCGGCAGCCTCGGCTTTACGATTTCCTCTATCAGTTGCGCAGCAAGCAGCGGGTCATGGATCAGATTCGTCTGCTGCAGCCGGTGTTGCATATTTCCGGACGTTTTTCCGCAGCGCGTCACTACCTGGCGCCGGTATTGCCGCTGGCATGGCATCCGCGCAATCGCAATGCACTGATTGTCTGCGACCTGCAGGCCGATCCGTCGCCCCTGCTGGAGCTGGATGCCGAGACCCTGCGCAGCCGCCTCTACACACGCCGCGAGGACCTGGCCGAGGGCGAGACGCCGGTACCGTTGAAATTGCTGCATATCAATCGCTGCCCGGTGGTGGCGCCGCTTTCGGTTCTGCGCGAGACGGATCGTCAGCGTCTGCAGCTGGACTGGTCGAGCTGCGAGCGCAATATGGAGGCACTGAAGAGCGGACAGCCGCTGTGGCAGGAAAAGCTGGCTGCCGTCTACCGTGAAGAATCCTTCGCAGGCAGTGGCGACCCTGAGCAGCAGCTCTATGACGGCTTTATCGGTGATCGTGATCGTCGTTTGTGCGAGCAGGTGCGCAGCGCTCAACCGCAGTCCCTGGCAAGCGACAAATGGCCATTCGACGATGCGAGACTACCGGAGTTGTTGTTTCGTTATCGCGCGCGCAACTTTCCCGAGAGTTTGTCGCCTGATGAGCGTCAGCGCTGGGTGGAGTTCTGCCGGCAACGGTTGAGCAATCCGGAGTTCGGTGCTCCTAATACGCTGGCGCAGTTTCACGCGGCGCTGGAGCAGTTGCGTGCCGACTGCAGGCCCGAACAATTGCAACTTCTGCAGCAGTGGCAGGCATATGCAGAAACGCTGCGTGCGCGTTTCGCCTTGGATGAGGTAGCTGTCTGAGTCGTATGAATAGGCTTGAACGGCGCGGGTGCGCCGATTCCGTTCGTCTGTTATCTGTAAGCCAAGTGCAGGTGGCGGGAACTTTTCGCAGGGAAATTATTGCGGCAGTCGATTTGCTTGGCCTGTAGTCAATTGGGCATGGCTAATTGCTATCACGTATTGCCCAAAACTGTCTTGTGTTCGAAGCGTAAAAAATATCGACAATAAAAAACGCCAGCATGGCTGGCGTTTTGCGGTGTAGCGCGGACGTTAGCCCAGCAGGGTGGCCCAGCCTTCGACGACGTCTGCGCCCCACTTGGCTTTCCACTCTTTCAGAGTCTTGTGGTTGCCGCCTTTGGTTTCGATGACTTCGCCGCTGTGCGGGTTCTTGTATTGCTTGACCTTGCGTGCGCGCTTTGTAACGGCCGGCTTGCTGGCTCGTGCGCCTTTGGTGCTTTTGGCATCCGGGTCGAGCAGAGCGATGATGTCGCGCAGCGACTTCTGATATTCACCCATCAGAGTGCGCAGCTTGCCTTCGAACTCCAGTTCTTTTTTCAGTTTGTCGTCTTGCGACAGGTTCTTCAGGCGCTCTTGCAGTTCTTTGATGGCTTCTTCTGTAGCGCGGTATTCATTGATCAGCGACATGGGCATACCTTGGCGTGAATAATTTTTGATTGTGAACAGTGGGCTAATAATAGTCAGGCACTAATAGCAAGTAAACAGCGGGTAATGAAATTACTACGGCGCAATGCAACCCTTTGTGTCGATGAGAGCTGAATTAAATCGACTGTTGCAATTAGACGGACAAGTATCCAGTGCTCTGGAACAGTGCATTACGCGGCGGATTGAACGTGGGCGTCTGCGCTCACGGCCTACTGCAGTTTTGCCGCCATGCCGCTAGAATGGCCGGCTTTATGCGCCGCCATTGGGATTTTCGTTATGCGCACGTTCAGATTGGTCATTTCCTGCCCCGACCGCGTCGGCATCGTTGCCAAAGTCAGTAATTTCCTCGCGACCTATAACGGCTGGATTACCGAAGCCAGTCACCACTCCGATACGCAGAGTGGCTGGTTCTTCATGCGTCACGAAATTCGTGCCGATTCTCTGCCGTTCGATCTGGATGGTTTCAAGCAGGCGTTCTCGCCCATCGCTCGCGAGTTTTCCATGGACTGGCGCATCACCGACTCGGCGCAGAAAAAACGCGTGGTGTTGATGGCCAGTCGGGAGTCGCACTGCCTGGCCGATCTGCTGCATCGCTGGCACAGCAAGGAACTCGACTGCGAGATTCCCTGCGTGATCGCCAACCATGACGATCTGCGCAGCATGGTCGAATGGCACGGCATTCCCTACTTCCACGTACCGGTCGACCCGACGGACAAGGCACCGGCTTTCGCCGAGGTGGAGCGTCTGGTCAAGGAGCATCGCGCCGATGTCATTGTCCTGGCGCGCTACATGCAGATCCTGCCTCCAGCGCTGTGCGCGGAATTCTCCCAGCGAGTGATCAACATTCACCACAGTTTCCTGCCGTCCTTCGTTGGCGCCAAGCCATACCACCAGGCGTCGATGCGCGGTGTGAAGCTGATTGGTGCAACATCTCATTACGTTACCGAAGAACTGGATGCCGGCCCGATCATCGAACAGGATGTAGTCCGCGTTACCCATCGCGACGACATCGAGGAGATGGTGCGCCTGGGCAAGGACGTGGAGAAGATGGTTCTGGCCCGTGGGCTACGCTATCACTTGGAAGACCGAGTGCTGGTGCACGACAACAAGACGGTGGTGTTCGACTGATCTTGCTGCGTGGGCCGGCCCGATGTACGTCAGAGGAGAATGCCCATGCTCAAGTCGATCAAGGTGCGCGATTACATGACTCGCCATCTGGTGACCTTTCGCGTCGAAACCGATCTGTTCAGCGCGATTCGCCTTCTGCTGGAGCACCGCATTTCCGGTGCCCCGGTGGTCAATGATCATGGCGAGCTGATCGGTTTGCTGTCGGAGGGCGACTGCCTGAACGGCATCCTCTCTGGTGCCTACTACGAGGCGACCGGGGGCACGGTCGGCGCCTACATGACCCGGGCGGTGGAAACGGTGTCCCCGGAAACCGACATCATCGAGGTGTCGCAGCGTTTCCTACGGGGGCGCCGCCGGCGCTTTCCGGTCGTCGAGGAAGGGCGCCTGGTCGGGCAGATCAGCCGCAGCGACGTGCTGCGGGCGGTCAAGGCCTTCGCCCAGCGCGACAACAACGCGCCCAAGGAGGCCAGTTGAACGACGATCCATTGGAGCGGGCAACAGCCAAGGCGCCGCCAACGCTCGGTGAGGGCTGCGTGCGCCGTTTTGACCCCGAGGCGCTGAGCGATTCGGCCGGCACCGATTTCGCCGGTGCTGCCGAACTGTGGCGCAGGCAGCAGGAAAATGCGGAGGAAGACCCCGGGCAGGACGCCTGAGGTTGGTTCGTTGCAGGCGCGAATGGGTTCGCGCCTGCCGCAGCTGCCGTGTCAGATGCGGAAGCTGTCGACCAGATGCTTGAGGCGTGCCGCCTGCTGCTCCAGGTCGGCGCAGGCACGCAGGGTTGCCTGCAGATTTTCCACACCCTCCTGGTTGAGAGTGTTGATCTCGGTGATATCCATGTTCAGGGATTCGATCACCGAGGTCTGTTCCTCGGTGGCGGTGGCTACCGACTGGTTCATCCCGTCGATTTCGCCGATGCGCGTGGTCACCGTGCCGAGGCGTTCGCCTGCCTGGTTGGCGATGGCCACGCTTTCCTCGCTGTAGCGCTGGCTTTCGGTCATGGTGGTGACCGACTCGCGCGAGCCGACCTGCAGCTCTTCGATCATCGTCTCGATTTCCTGCGCCGATTCCTGGGTGCGGTGGGCCAGGTTGCGCACCTCGTCGGCCACCACGGCGAAGCCGCGGCCCGCCTCACCGGCGCGTGCCGCCTCGATGGCTGCGTTGAGGGCCAGCAGGTTGGTCTGCTGGGAAATGCTCTTGATCACTTCGAGGATCTGACCGATATCCACGGTCTTGCTGTTGAGGGTTTCGATCTTGCTGCAGGCGTCGCTGATCTTCTGCGACAGATCGTTCATCGAGCGAATGGCCTGCTGCACCACCTGACCGCCGTCCTCGGCCTCGTGGCGGGCGTCGGTTGCCTGTTTCGAGGCTTCAGCGGCGTTGCGGGCAATCTCCTGGGCGGCGGCGCCGAGCTGGTTGATCGCCGCTGCCACGCTGTTGGTGCGGCTGGCCTGCTCGTCGGAGTTGGCCATCGAGGAATTGGAGGCGCCGAGTACCAGCTTGGCGACTTCGTTGACCTTGGTGGTGGTCTGGGAAACCTCGCGGATGGAGCTGTGGATGCGCTCGACGAAGCGGTTGAAGGAGCTGCCCAGTGCTCCGAACTCGTCCTGGGAGTGGATGGTCAGGCGCTTGGTCAGGTCGCCCTCGCCCTGAGCGATGTCCTCCATGGCCCGGCCCATGGCATACAGTGGCTGCATCAGCACGCGCAGCAGCACACCGAGCAGGGCAATGATCAGGATCACGGCGATGATCGTGGCGATGATCGCGGAGGCGCGGAACTCGGTGAGCATGGAGTAGGCGCTGGCCTTGTCCACGGACAGCCCGACGTACCAGTCCACCGACGGCAGGCCGGTGATCTGGCTGAAGGTATAGATGCGCGAAGCGCCGTCGAGGCTGGCCTCGCTGATGGCGCTGCTGATCTGCGGGGTGTCCTGCGCAAAGACCTCCTTGAGGTTCTTCATTACCAGGGACTGATCCGGGTGCACCAGGATCGTCCCGTCGCGGCTGACCAGGAAGGCGTAGCCGATGCCGTCGAGCTGCAGCGCGCCGAGGATATCGGTCAAGGTCTTCAGGCTGAGGTCGCCACCGACGATGCCGACCGAACCGGCCGGAGCTGCGATGGTGACGGTCAGGCCATTGCTGCCGGCATCGACATAGGGTTCGGTGAGTACGGAGCCGCCGGCGTTCCGGGCTGCGTTGTACCAGGAACGTGTACGGGGATCGTAATCGGACGGCAGTTCATCGTCAGGGCTCTGGAAGAAGTCGCCCGATGTGGTGCCCAGGTAGATGGAGACGAAATTGCTGCCGAGGGTTTTCTGCCTCAGTACCTGAAGAACCGCTGTTTCGCTGCTGTCGTGGCCGATGGTCTCGGCGGTGTTTTCCACTAGCAGGATGCGCCCGGAGAGCCAGTTGCGGATATTGCCGGAGGTGACGTCGCCCATCTCGCGCAGGTAGCTTTCCAGGTCGTCGCGGATGGCGTTGCGCTGCAGGTAATCGTTGTAAAGGCTGAAAAGGGTGAAGGCAGCCACCACGACCAGCGATGCTGCGAGAAGGATCTTGTGGCGAAACTGCAGGTTCTTTGTCATTTCGAACATTTCCGAAGATTTTTGAGGCGGTCTGGTTGGCGTCATCCGTCACGCACAAGAAGGTTCCGGGAAAACTGGGGTGAAAAGGCGTGATTCGCTATCGTCCTGCTACTAGTATCGGTTCAATAGCATTAAAGCTTTAGCCGGGGAGATGGCAAGATGCCTTTAGTTGCGCAGTTGGTGTTGGGGGCCGGCGTTGACGGTCAGTCTGTGGGGCAGCCGCTGCGGCTGGCCAACCGTCATGGTCTGATTGCCGGTGCTACCGGCACGGGCAAGACCGTTACGTTGCAGCGTCTGGTGGAGAGCTTCAGCGATGCCGGCGTCGCGGTATTCGCCGCTGACGTCAAGGGTGATCTGTCCGGACTGGGCGCCGCCGGTGCACCGCAGGGCAAGATTGCCGAGCGTATCGCCAGCATGCCATGGCTGAATCATCAGCCACAGGCCTACCCGGTGACGCTGTGGGACGTGCATGGTCAGAGCGGGCATCCTTTGCGCACCACGCTCAGCGAGATGGGCCCGCTGCTGCTCGGCGCTCTGCTGGAGCTGACCGACAGCCAGCAGGCGGCGCTCTATGCGGCTTTCAAGGTAGCTGATCGCGAGGGGCTGCTACTGCTCGACCTGAAGGACCTGAAGGCGCTGCTCGGTTACCTCAAGGATAATCCGCAGGTGCTCGGAGATGATGCCGCACTGTTTACCAGCACTTCCGCACAGGCCTTGCTGCGTCGTCTGGCAGGTCTCGAGCAGCAGGGCGCGGAAGCGCTATTCGGCGAGCCTGCATTGCAGCTCGAAGACCTGCTGCACCCGGATCGCGACGGCCGCGGGCGTGTGCATCTGCTGGATGCCTCGCGTCTGGTGCATGAATCTCCCAAGGTATATGCAACCTTTCTGCTCTGGCTGCTGGCCGAGCTGTTCGAGCAGTTGCCGGAGCGTGGCGATGCCGACAAACCAGTGCTGGCGCTGTTCTTCGACGAGGCCCATCTACTCTTTCAGGGCACACCGAAGGCGTTGCAGGAGCGCCTGGAGCAGGTGGTGCGGTTGATTCGCTCCAAGGGTGTCGGGGTGTATTTCGTTACCCAGTCGCCGGGCGACCTGCCGGATGATGTCCTGGCTCAGCTGGGGTTGCGCATCCAGCACGGCCTGCGCGCCTTCACCGCCAAGGAGCAGAAGGCCCTGCGCGCGGTGGCCGACGGTTTTCGCCCGAACCCGGCATTCAATACGCTCAGCGTGCTGACGGAGCTGGGCATAGGCGAAGCGTTGGTCGGAACCCTGGAGGAAAAGGGCACGCCGGCGATGGTTCAGCGTGTGGCCATTGCCCCACCGCAGTCGCGTGTTGGACCTCTTGCCGACCTCGAGCGTGCGGCACTGGTGCGCCAGTCGCCGCTGGCGGGGCGCTACGACAAGCCTGTTGATCGTGAGTCGGCCTATGAACTGCTCACTGCCCGTGCGGCTCAGGCCTCCGTTGAAGCTCCGGCGAAGCCGAGCGCGAAGACCAAGGCCGCTGCCCAGGAGCAGGGGCTGGGGCAGATGGCGGGTGATTTAATCGGCGGCGCTATGAAAAGCGCTTTGCGTCAGGCCGCCAACCAGCTTGGCCGGCAACTGGTGCGGGGACTGATGGGGTCGCTGATGGGGAGCAAGAAGCGTTAGAACCCGCCGACTGCAGCTGCGGTGGGCGCAGCTGCAGTGCCTTGCACTATTGCTCGGCGGTCGCTTCCTGTTGCTTCTGACGTTCTTTCTCGATCTTCTCGATTTCTTTTTCGAAGGCCTGGTCGAGCAGGCTGGGTTTCTTGCGCCAGGGTTTGCGGTCAGGGTCCGGCTGAGCGGCGTAGGTAATGACTTCTCCGCCGTAAACATCCTTGTAACGCTGCGCCTGGCGCTCGAGTTCGGCGCGCAGTTCGTCTTTCGTCACGTGTTTTACCTGTATGTTGTGACCGACCCACACGACACGTGAAACGCCTGGTTTCACTGCAGCGGTCAGGAATCGATCAGGGTGCTTTGCTTGGCAAGCGGACGGTTATGCAAAGTTTGCGCTTTGCATCGTCTACTTTTTCTTCGCTACTTATCTATCTGTAAGTTTTTTGCGAGAAAAGTTGCATTGTGCAACTGGCGATCATTATCTCCAACGTCCTCTGAAAGTCCAGCAGTCAGTCTGCCAGTGCCTGATAGTGCAAGCTGAAACTCAGTTGGCAGCTTTGTCCGGGAGCCAGTAACTGCAGACCTGGACGCTGTGGCAGATGATGTGCATTGACCGGGTGAGTCACGGGCTCGAAGCAGAAGAAGTTCTGCTCTTGCGGGCAGAACAACAGAAATACATCACAACCCTGGGCAGTGCAGACGAGTTGATAACCGGCGTCCTGTTGAATGATGCGGGCTTCGCCGGGCCATTGGGTGAAGGCATTGTCGACAAGTTGCTGCGGCAATAATGTTGGCTCGTCGAAGTTCCAGGCCTGGGGGCGTGCTACCCACTGACGGGAAAGTTTGTCTTCGCCACATAACCAGACGCCCTCGGCTTTCGCCTGTATCCGAGTGTGTGCATTGCGTGGCAGATAGGGATGCAGGCCGAGTCCATACCAGCTGGGCTGTTCGCCAAGATGGGTGGCCTGTAACGTCAGGCGCAGGCAGCCATCTGCGAGTTGGACATGCAGAGTGGCGCGGTAGGGGAACGGCGACTGGCTATCGAGTTGCAGGCTGGCGCTGTCGGATGTCACGGCGACTACCTGCCAGGGCTGTTGCCAGGCGGTGCCGTGAATCGGCAGCGGCTCATGGTCGGTATTGGCGCTCAGCGACTGCCAGCCGTCAGGCGTCTCGAAGCCGCCGCTACCGATCCGATTGGACCAGGGCAGCAATGGGTAGCAGGCAAGACGCCTGGGGTTGGCGGCGGTCAGCGCCTGTTCGTCGCTGTAACGAAGCAGCGGCCGGCCATCACTCAGGCGATTCCAGTTGACCAGACTTGCCCCCAGTTCCGGGGCCAGGGTCAGTTGTGTCAGGCTATCGCTCAGGGTCAGCAGAGTCGTAGGCATTTGGCGTTCCTGGCTGGCTGTAAATGTCGCGATTCATAGTGTCATCGTACAACTGCTGGGCTATCATTACGGCAAAGCCTCAAGTCGAGAAATCGTCCACCATGGAAACGCAGAACGCTCAACCCCGTGCTCGTCGCAAGCACCGCAGCCTGGCCCAGGAACTGGTGGCCGAGTTGTCGCAACGCATTCGCGACGGGCATATCAAGCGCGGTGAGAAGCTGCCGACGGAGTCGGCGATCATGGAAGAACAAGGCGTCAGCCGTACCGTGGTGCGCGAGGCCTTGTCGCGTTTGCAGGCCGCCGGCCTGGTGGAGACCCGTCACGGCATCGGCACCTTCGTGCTGGATACGCCCAGTGCCAGTGGTTTTCGCATCGACCCAGCGACCATCGTCACCTTGCGCGACGTCCTGGCCATTCTTGAGCTGCGCATCAGCCTCGAGGTGGAGTCTGCCGGAATGGCGGCCGCGCGCCGCAGCGATGCGCAACTGAAGGCCATTCGTGAAGCGCTGGATGCCATCAATGAAAGCGCCGCGCACGCCAGCGATGCTGTCTCCTCGGATTTTCAGTTCCATCTGCGCATCGCCGAGGCCACGGGCAATCGCTACTTCACCGATATCCTCAGCCATCTGGGTACCAGCATCATCCCGCGTACCCGGGTCAATTCCGCCGGCCTGGTGCGTGACGATCAGACTCACTACATGGCGCGTCTGGAGCGCGAGCACGAGCAGATCTTCGAAGCCATCGCGCGTCAGGACGCCGAAGCTGCGCGGGCGGCGATGCGTCTGCACCTGACCAACAGTCGCGAGCGCCTGCGCCAGGCGCACGAAGCGGCCGAGGCCGAAGCGCTGCACGGCTGAAAACGGATGAATTCTCTCGGCGGCCCTTGGCCGCCGAGTTCGTTTCTGCCGTGAGAAAAAGCGGGGGCGCATGACGCTCTCTAACGGCGATAGGCGAGAGCGACGATGCCGCCTACCACGATCAGGCCGCCGATCACCTGCAGAACCCCCAGTACCTGGCCCAGGATCATCCAGCCCAGGACCATGCCAGCCACCGGTTCCATGTTCATCACCGGTGCGTTGCGCGCGATGTTCAGACGCGGCATGCAGATGAACAGGGTGGAGAAGGCCGCGCCATAGAGCAGTACCAGGCAGGCCAGTGCGATCCAGCCGGCGCTGGCGTTGGGCAGGCTCAAACCACCGGGAATCAGGCCACTGGCTCCGAGCAGGGTGGAGGCACTGAACACCACGGCCAATGTCAGCATGCTGCGTACCGAACCGGCGAGGCTGGAGAGGCGATGCTCGGTCACCCACAGGGCGACAGCGAAAACGCCGGCAGCTGTCAGGCTGAACAGAATTCCCGCGATCCATTCGCCGTCCAGCACGGCGTTTCCCGTCAGGCGTCCCGGAACGTCGAGCACCAGTACCAGACCGAACAGGATGACGCCCATTATGCCCAGCGCCTGGCGCGTCGGTGCCGGGCCACCCAGCACCCAGGTGAGCAATGCCAGGAGGATCGGCGAAAGGTTCACCACCAGCAACGCCAGCGCCACTGGAATGCGCGCCACGGCCGAGTAGATGCAGAAACTCTGGATGGCGATCAGCAGGCCCAGAAGAATCTGCCAGCCCCAGGTCGCCGGCCCCAGTTTCAACGACTCGCGTCGCCACAGCACCAGCGCGACCAGCACCAGCAGGGTCACGCCAGCACGCGCGAGCATCGCCAGGAGCAGCCCCGTGTCGTGGTCGAAGGCGATCCGCGCGGCGATATGGTTGCCGGCGAACGAGCAGGCCAGCGACGCGAGGATCAGAACGGCGATGTGACGGGGAAATGGGGTGGAACCTTGCATGACTCAAATCCTGTCTTGTCATGGCCTGCAATCAGGCCCTAAAGCAAAACGCCGCCCGATGGGCGGCGTTTCGTTCACTGCCCGGGTTTGCTGTCAGAGCACCACGCTCGGCAGCCACAGCGAGATGGCGGGGATGTAGGTGACGGCCATCAGCACGGCGAACAGCGCGAGGTAGAACGGCAGCAGGGCCTTCACGGTGCTCTCGATGCTTACCTTGCCGATGGCGGCACCGACGAAGAGTACCGCACCGACCGGTGGCGTGATCAGACCGATACCCAGATTGACCAGCATGATCATGCCGAAATGCACCGGGTCGACGCCAAACGAGGTCACCACCGGCAGCAGGATCGGGGTCAGGATCAGGATCAGCGGCGCCATGTCCATCAGCGTGCCGAGGGCCAGCAGCATGAAGTTCACGCACATCAGGATCACGTAGCGGTTGTCCGAGAAGGTCAGGAACGCGGTGGTGATCTTCGACGGAATCTGCATCAGGGTCATGATGTAGCCGAAGCTGGCGGCGAAGGCGATCAGGATCATCACGATCGACAGCGTGCGCACCGTGCGATGCAGCATCTTCGGCAGCTCACTCCACTTGTAGTCGCGGTAGATGAACATGGTCACGAAGAAGGCCCAGACCACGGCAACGGCCGCCGACTCGGTGGCGGTGAACACGCCGCTGAGGATGCCGCCGAGGATGATGACCATGGTCATCAGGCCCCACAGTGCTTCGGCGCAGATCTTCAGCGCCTGGCGCAGCGGAATCACTTCACCTTTCGGGTAGTTGCGTTTCTTGGCGAACCATAGGCACAGCGCCGCCATGGTGAAGCTCAGCAGCAGGCCAGGACCGATGCCGGCGACGAACAGCGCGGCGATGGACACCGTACCGCCAGCGGCCAGTGAGTAGATCACCGAGTTGTGGCTGGGCGGGGTGAGCAGCGCCTGTACCGAGCCGGAGACGGTGACCGCGGTGGAAAACTCGCGCGGGTAGCCTTTCTTTTCCATTTCCGGGATCAGCACCGAACCGACCGAGGCGGTGTCGGCCAGGGAGGAGCCGGAGATGGCGCCGAAGAAGGTCGAGGCGGTGATGTTGACCAGCGACAGGCCGCCGCGGACGAAGCCCACCAGTACCCCGGCGAATGCCACCAGGCGCCGAGCCATACCGCCTTCGGCCATGATCGCGCCGGCCAGGACGAAGAACGGAATGGCCAGCAGGGAGAATTTGTTCACGCCGCCGGCGATCTGGATCATCACGGCGTGCAGCGGGATGTCGATGTACCAGGCGCCGATCAGGGTGGCCAGGCCAAGGGCATAGGCGACCGGGACGCGCAGCAGGATCAGGGCAATGAAGCTGCCCAGCAGAATGGCGGCATCCATTACACGGACTCCTTGGAATCTTCGCAGTTCTCGTAATCGACGACGCGACGCTTGTGCTGGTCGCCGTAGAGCAGTTGTTCGATGACGAACAGCAGGGTGATCAGGCCGCCCAGGGGAATTGGTGCGTAGCTGATACCGACGCGCATCCAGGTCAGCGTGCTGAGGTACTGATTCCAGGTGGCGACGCAAAGCTTGTAGCCCCAGATCAGCATGAACAGGGCGATGGCGCCCATGGCCAGGCGTACGAACAGGGTGAGGAAGGGTTGAGCGACTTCGGGAAGACGATCGCTCAGCACCTGTACGGCCATGTGCGCACCGGCGCGGTAGCTGGCTGCGGCGCCGACGAAGGTGAACAGCACCATCAGCAGGATGGCGATGGGTTCGGGCCAGCCCAGGCCCTGACCGAGTGTGTAACGGCTGAACACGCCCCAGGGGATGATCAGGGCCATGATCACGATGGCCAGGCTGGCGGTCGCGATACAGGCACGGTAGATGACGTCGTTGACGCCCAGAACCAGGTTTTTCATGAGACTTCACCGGTGGCGCGGCGCGGGCAGGGTTGCCGGCGCCGCGCGCTTGCGCGTGGATTACTGAACGGCTTCGATGCGCTTGATCAGATCGGCGAACTGCGCGCCGTACTTCTCACGTACCGGGGCGGTAGCGTCGTAGAATGGCTTGGTGTCGACTTCGATGAACTCGACGCCTTCAGCCTTGAGCTTCTCGTCGCTGGCCTTTTCCTTGGCAACCCACAGGTCGCGCTCTTCCAGCTGGGCCTCTTTGGCCAGCTTCTTGACCAGCTCCTGTTGCTCCGGAGTCAGCTTGTTCCAGGTGGTCTTGGACATCAGCAGCGGCTCGGGGAGGATCAGGTGGTGGGTCTGGGTGTAGTACTTGGCCGCACGGAAGTGGTTGTGCTCGAGCAGGGTCGGCGAGTTGTTCTCGGCGCCGTCGATCACGCCGCTTTGCAGGGCGCTGAAAATCTCACCGGTGTCCATGGCGATGCCATTGGCGCCCATGGCGTTGAGGGTGTCGATGAACAGCGGGTTGCCGATCACGCGGATCTTCATGCCCTTGAGGTCTTCCAGCTTGCGTACCGGCTTCTTGGTGTAGAGGCTGCGGCTACCGGCTTCCATCCAGGCCAGACCGACCATGTTGAAGTCGGAGTTGGTGATGGCGTCGAGGATTTCCTGACCGATTTCGCCGTCGACCACCTTGCGCATGTGTTCGATATCGCGGAACACGAAGGGCATGTTGAAGACGTTGGTGGCAGGCACCACCGGGCCAACCGAGCCGAGGCTGACACGGGTCAGCTGGACGGCGCCGATCTGGGTCTGTTCGATCACTTCCTTCTCGGAACCCAGCACACCGCCTGCGAACATGCGGGACTTGATTTCACCATTGGTGGCGGCTTCCAGTTTCTTGCCGAGGTTCTCCATGGCCACCACGGTCGGGTAGCCGGCAGGGTGGATTTCGGCAATCTTCAGGGTCGTCTCGGCCTGTACGAAGGAAGACAGACCGAGCGCTAAAGGAAGTGTGGCGAGAAGCAACTTGCGTTTGAGGTTCATGCGGAAAGCTCCGTCTTGTTGTTGTTGGTGAACAGCAGTGCAGTCCGGTGCCGCGAGCAGCCCGGGGTGAATCGGATCAGGGTTTGAAGGCAGGCTCCTCGATACCGCATACGCCCGCCTGTAGGGCGAAAACGCCGCCGGCCAGTGGCTGGTCGGAGAGGTCGCCGCCGGGGCGGATCGAGGTGACGAACAGGGTGTCCAGATTGGCGCCGCCGAAAGCGCACATGGCGGGCTTTTTCACGGGAACCGCCAGCGAACGGTCGAGGCGGCCATCCGGGGTGAAGCGATGGATCAGGCCTGCGTCGTTGCCGCAGATCCAGTAGCAGCCGTCGACATCCATCGCGGCGCCGTCGGGGCGGCCTGGATGCTGCTTCATGTCGATGAACAGACGACGGTTGTGCGGCGTACCGCTGTCGGTGTCGTAGTCGAAGGCCCAGACGCTCTGCACGGTCGGGTGCGAGTCGGAGAGGTACAGGGTGCGGCCATCGGGGCTGAAGGCCAGGCCGTTGGGCACGATGAAGTCATCGAGTACCTGTTGCAGCTGGCCGTCGTAGCGATACAGCGCCCCGACGCGTGCGCCCTGGGCCATGTCCAGCAGCATGGTGCCGGCCCAGAAACGGCCCTGACGGTCGCAGCGGCCATCGTTGAAGCGCATTTCCGGGCGGGCATGTTCGACGGTTGCCAGGCGTTCGGCCTGTACCTTGCCGTCGTCCTGCAGGCGCAGGTGGAAGATGCCGCTCTGCATGCCGGCGATCCAGCCGCCAGCCGGATGCATGGCGATGCAGGCGAGCATTTCCTCGGCCTGCCAGCTCTGTGTCTGGCCGCTGGCTGCAGACCAGCGATACAGGCGTCCGGCAGGTATGTCGGCCCAGTACAGGGCCTGTTCGGCTGTATGCCAGACCGGGCTTTCACCCGTGGCGTTGCGCGCATCGACAATCAGTTCGGCTGTCATGGCTGGGACGCTCTGTTTGTTGTTATGGCTGGGCGGTGTTGCGCTGTTTCAGTCGTCGCCGAACGGGCCAGCGGCCACGAAGGCGCCGCCCTGGTAAATACGGGCAGGGTCGTCAGCCGCCGGCATCGGCTGCGCTTCGACCTTGTCGCGAAACACTTCCGAGCTGTCCTTGGGCTGGAAGCCCAGGTGCGCGGCGTGGCTGTTGTCCCACCACAGGTCGCGGTTGTTCGACATGCCATAGACCACGGTGTGGCCTACGTTCGGGACGTAGAGGCAGCGTTCGAGCAGATGGGTGAGGTCGTCGTAGCTCAGCCAGGTGCTCATCATGCGGCGGTTGGCCGGCTCGGGGAACGACGAGCCGATGCGGATGCTGACGGTCTCGATGCCATAGCGATCGAAATAGAAGCTGGCCATATCCTCGCCGTAGGACTTGGACAGGCCGTAGTAGCCATCCGGGCGGCGCAGACAATTGGCGTCGAGGTGCTGGTCCTGCTTGTAGAAGCCGATGACGTGGTTGGAGCTGGCGAACACCACGCGCTTCACGCCATGACGGCGGGCCGCCTCGTAGATATGGAACACGCCACAGATGTTGGCACCGAGGATTTCTTCAAAGGGCCGCTCGACCGAGACGCCACCGAAGTGCAGGATGGCGTCGACGCCTTCGACCAGTTGATGCACTGCGGCCTTGTCTGCCAGGTCGCAGCGCACCACCTCTTCATGGGGGCCGGCAGCAGGGGCCATTTCGCCGATGTCGGACAAGCGCAGGATGTTCGCGTAGGGGCGCAGGCGTTCGCGCAGTACCTTGCCCAGTCCGCCGGCGGCGCCGGTCAGCAGCAAGCGATTGAAGGGGCGCAGTTCGCTGGAGTTCGTGGTCATGGCGGGGCCTGGACTCTTGTTGCTTGTTGTTATTGGTTGTCATACGTTGTCGTATGACTTGGATCGATTATCAGCACCAACCTGATCAATGTCAACGTGACGGAAAGGGAAAATTGAGGCGTACGCTTCGTCCGTCGCCTGGGCCAGCCGGATGCTCTCAGCCCAATCGGGAGCCGAGGCAGATTTGCAATGGATGGCTCTATCACGGTGCTTTATCGTGCTCGTGCGAAATATTGCGGAGGCGCGCAGATGGGATCGGGCGCATGGCGGGGCATAATCATTCCTTCGCCTTTGACTAAAGTTGTATGACAACGTATCTCGATGATGCCGTGTATAACAGTGGCTCAAGCGGGATGGAGGCATGACATGGGCAGAAAACCTGCCGGTATTCGCAGCAGTGCGGCACCGACTCTGATCGATGTCGCCAGGGTGGCAGGGGTGTCGCCAATCACCGTATCGCGCGCGCTCGGCCGTCCCGAGGTGGTGAGCGATGGGACCCGCAAGCGTGTGCTGGAGGCAGTGAGGGCCACGGGGTATGTGCCCAACCTCGCCGCGGGCTCCCTGGCATCCAGTCGCAGCCGGCTGGTGGCAATCTTTCTGCCGACCATCGCCAACTCGATCTTTGCCGACACCGTGCAGGCACTGACCGACCGCCTGGCCGGCGCCGGCTATCAGACCCTGCTGGGCCTGACCGGCTATAGCCCGGAGCAGGAGGAGGCCCTGCTCGAGGCGGTGCTGGGGCGGCGCCCGGACGGCATCGTGCTGACGGGAACCGAGCACACCCAGGCGAGCCGTGAACGCCTGGCGCGGGTCGGCATCCCCTTGGTCGAGGCCTGGGATTTGTGCGAGGACCCGATGGACATGCTCGTCGGCTTTTCGCACGAGGCGGTCGGCCAGGCGGTGGCGCGCTATCTGCTCGACAAGGGGTATCGTCGGGTGTCGGTGGTGAGCATTGATGACCCGCGTGGTCTGCGCCGTTATCGCAGCCTGGTGGCGGCGCTGCAGGGGCGCATCGCTGCGCCGGTGGCGGGGCAGATTCTGCCGGTGCCGGCGACGCTCGCGACTGGTCGCGAGGGCCTGGCGCGTCTGCTGCAGGAAGGCGCTGCCGGCGAGGTGGTGGTGTGCAGTTCCGATACGGTGGCGCAGGGGGTGATGGCCGAGGCGCTGAGCCGCGGCCTGCGCATCCCCGAGGATCTGGCGGTGCTGGGGTTCGGCGATCTTTCCAGTGCGGCGCACACCCATCCGCCGCTTTCTACCGTGCGGGTGGACGGGGCACGTATCGGCTGCGCCATCGCCGAAGCGCTGCTGGCGCGCATTGCCGAGCCGGCGGCCGCGCGTCAGCCGCTGCGGCTGGATGTCGGCTTCGAGCTGATCGAGCGCGCCAGCGCCTGAGACCGGCACGCCCGGTTCAGGCCAGGCGCAGGTGGTTGTCCCACAGGCCGGCCGGTAGCTGCAGGGCATCGGTGACGATACGCGCGCTGCGGCAATCGTACAGGCGGCAACGTCCCTGGCCCGAGGTGACGACGAAGCCGTCGACTACTGCACCGACACCTGCGCAGTCGGGTAGCGGCACGTCGAGGCGCACTTCGGCACTGTCCAGATCCCAGATGAAGAAGCGGTTGCCGCGCGGTGCGGTCATCGCCAGCAGGCGCAGTTCGTCATGGATGGCCACGCTGGCGGTGTACTGGTTCATCGCTGCGCGCTGCGCCTCGTCCAGGGCGAAAGGCTGATACGGCTGGCCGGGGCGCTTGATCGCCAGCAGCGGTACGGCGTCGTGCATGTCGCCCATGTACTGCTGGCCGCTGACCACGGTACCGTCGCGGGCCACCGCAAGATGACGAATGCTGTTCTGCTGCTCGGCCAGGTACTCCTTGCTGACCAGGCTGCCGTCGCGCTGCATCAGCACCAGGCTGGCTTCCATGGCATCGAGATTCATCTCGACGCGGCTTTCCGCTTCGGTGCGGATGCCGCCGTTGGCTACCACCAGGGTTTCGCCATCAGGCATCCACAGCAACTGGTGCGGGCCGATGCCATGGGTGCTGTGCTCGTCGCTGCGCTGCAGGCGTTCGCCGACCAGATGGTAGACACCGAGCACGCCGCGACCGGGTTCGGTGGTGTCGTTCTCGGTGGCGTACAGCCAGTCGCCGCCCTTGTGGAACACCGCATGGCCGTTGAAGTGGCGACCCGCCGGGGATTCGAGCGTTTGCAGCAGGCGGCCGTCGCGGGTGTCGATCAGGTAGCTTTCGGTGCTCGGGCGGCGGCCGACGAACAGTGCCAGCGGCAGGGCCGGGTGCGGCACCACATCGTGGCAGCGTTCGTTCACCGTTGTGGCAAAGGCACGCTGGCCGTCGAGGCGATAGCCGACCGCATAGTGCCTGCCATCGGCATCGTCTCGAGCCGACAGCAGCAGCGGTTGCCCGGAGGGGCCGAACAGCGTCCAGCCGCCGAATGCACCGGCAGCCGCCAGGCTGGCCGCTGCGGCGCCGAGACCGAGAAAGGTTCTGCGTTGCATCCGTCAGTCCCCGTCGTGGGCGTTGAAGCCGATCTGCACCCCGAGGGCCTTGGCCAGCTCGCTTTCCTGCAGGCGGTGCAGGCGGTTGAGGCTGTCGTACAGTTCGTTGAGCTGTTTGCGGCCGTCTTCGCTGGTCAGCAGTTCGGTCAGCGGCAGGTCGAAGGCGGCCAGGCGCTGGCGTGTATCGAGGTAGGCAGCGTCGATGCGTTGCACCAGCTCGGCCTGATCGCTGCCCAGCAGCGATTGCAGGCCGTCCTTGTTGTTGCCCTGCCAGAGCAGCTCGGCGCTGGCCAGTGCCGAGGCGAGGTTGGCCAGGCTGGCGCTGCTGCGCCAGGATTCGGCCTGGTAGGGCTGCGGAATGCCCTTGGTCTGTCGGCCGAGCGGCGCACCGAGCTTTTTCTTCATGCCGTCGATGCCGCTGACTTGAACGCGCAGCAGTTCCGCCACCGCTTCATTGGAGTCGGCGTAGCGCTCATTGGGGAACTGCTTGAGCTGCGCGGCCATGCCGCTCTTGTCCGTCTGCCATTGCGCCACGATGTCGGCGGCCAGGGCCTGCTGATGCTGGCCGATGGCCTGCAGCAACGGGCAGTAGCGGGCTTTCTGTTCATCCTGGGTCAGGTCGATGTCGGGGTCGAACAGTACGTACTCGGAGGCGGTCAGCCCCTGCACCACGACGCTGGCGCTGGCCAGGTCGGCCTGGGACAGTTGTGGCTTGCTCTTGAGCAGCGCCTCGACCTGGCGCTGCACCAGGTTCTTCTTGTCCGGCCAGAACTGCACCTGCCAGGCGCGGTTGCCCTCGGCCAGCGGGCCGAGCATCAGCGGCTGCAGCGCCGACCAGGCGCTCATTGCACCGAGAAAGGCCTGGCGCGCGGCGGGCAGATCGGCGCTGTCGGCGCAGAAGGCGGCAGCACGTTCGGCCAGTTGGCGATCGGCTTCCTGCCAGCTGGTGTAGGCCGGCAGCAATACGCCGTCGGTGAGTGCACCGGTGACCTTGGCGGTCTGATCCTGCTGGCCGCAGCCGACCAGGGCCAGGCCGAGCAGGGAGGCGATCAGGCTCTTGTGCAACATCTCGGGCTCCTTAAAGGGAATTGAGGAAGGCGAGCAGTGCGGCTCGCTCGTCGGCATCGAATTTCAGCACCTGCTGCTTGGCCGCTTCGGCTTCGCCGCCGTGCCAGAGTATGGCTTCCAGCAGATTGCGTGCGCGACCGTCATGCAGGAACTGGGTATGGCCGTTGACGGCCTGGGTCAGGCCGATGCCCCACAACGGTGGGGTGCGCCACTCGCTGCCGCTGGCGAGAAACTCCTCGCGGCCATCGGCCAGGCCTTCGCCCATGTCGTGCAGAAGCAGGTCGGTGTAGGGGCGGATCAACTGACTGGCCAGCTCCGGCTCGGCAGCGTCGGCCGAGGTGGTGAAGCTGGGGGTATGGCATTTCTGACAGCCGGCCTGATGGAACAGTCCCTTGCCCTTGAGCACTTCGGGGGCGTCGACGTTACGCCTCGCCGGCACGCCGAGGTTGCGGCTGTAGAACAGCACGCTGGCGAGGATGTTGTCGCTGACCTCCGGTTCGCCGCCATGGGGCACGGCCTGGCAGTCGGTTTGCGCGGCGGTGCAGTTGTCGTGTGGGAACAGGGTGGTGGTCAGGCCCATGTCATTGGCGAAGGCGTCGGCATTCTGCTGATTGAGGGTAGGCTGACCGGCTTTCCAGCCGAAACGACCGAGTACGCTGCGCTGCTGCTGGCGGTCCCAGACGATGTTGGGGCGCCCGGAGATGCCGTCACCATCGGCGTCATCCGGGTCGGCTGCGGCGAGGATGTCCTGTTCGGCGATGGCTTCGAGCAGGCCGAGGCCGATCATCGGCGGAGCGATACGGGTGGAGAACCGGGTCTCCGGATGCAGTTCGCCGTAACCGAGCTGGGTGATCTCCAGTTGCGGTTTGCGCAGCTCCACCAGCGTGCCGTCGGCGAAACGCACCGGCACACTGCTGTAGTTCACCCGCACCTTGCCTTCCGGGGCCACGCCGGGGTTGGCCATGTCCTGCAACTGAGTGCCGTAGGTGGGCTCGGCGACCACGCCCTGGCGTTGCAGCAACTCGGCATGCTCGGCCGCAGCAGGGATGGACAGACGTACCAGCATGGAGGCTGCGCTGAATGCACCCGGCTCGGGCGGGTGGCCGCGCCCGTCCTTGAGGTGGCAGTTCTGACAGGCGTTGGTGTTGAACAGCGGACCCAGGCCGTCACGTGCAGTGGTGGAGGCGGGCGCTGGCACCCAAGGATTGCGGAAGAAGCTGTTGCCGACGGAGAAGTCCAGACGCCGGCTAGGCGCCAGGTTGGCCGAGGGCTGGGAAAAGGCGTTGTGGTCGTACTTGCGTACCGTGGCGGCGCCAGCGGACAGGGCTTCGCCGGGTTCTGCCGCCGTGAACCTGGGTTGCTGATCGCAGGCGATCAGGATCAGGGACAGAAAGGGCAGCAGGCAGCGCTGGAACGGCGACATCGAGGAACTATCCGGGTGAGCAGGAAAACAGGGCTCCAAGGGTATCAGGCTGGCGTAATTTAAATAAGATCAATTAGCGTTATCTGAATGTGGCCAGAGGTCGCGGCAGGGCTTTGAAGGATACGAAGGGTGTATCGCCGGACATTGCGGTGGCCCGAGACTGCAACTGTGCGAGACGGAGCGCTAAGAGGTGTCCGGCCTGCGCTGCCATGTGACAACGAAACGGCCCCGCCAGTTGGCGGGGCCGTGATTTCCTGCAGATTCGCTCGGTTGCAGAGGGTAGCTCAGTGGCTGGGCTGCGGCCTCAATCCACCTTGAAATGGCTCACCAGCTGCTGCTGCTGGTCGGCCAGACGCGCCAGTTCGCGGCTGGTTACCGCAGTCTGCTCGGCGGCGGCGCTGACCTGGATGACCAGGTCGTTGATTTCGTTGACGTTGCGGTTGATCTCCTCGGACACCAGGCTCTGTTCCTCGGCAGCCGACGCCACCTGGATGTTGCGATCACTGATGCTGGCAATGCCGTCGGCGATTTCCACCAGCAGCTCGCCAGCTCTGACCACGTTGTTGGCGCCGGTCTGCGCCTTGTCCAGAGTTTCCTGCATGGAGCTGGCGGCGCGGTCGGAGCCGCTCTGCAGGTTGCTGATCATCTGCTGGATGCTGACGGTGGAGTCCTGGGTCTTCTGCGCCAGCTGACGCACTTCGTCGGCGACCACGGCGAAGCCGCGACCCTGCTCGCCGGCGCGTGCGGCCTCGATGGCGGCATTCAGGGCCAGCAGGTTGGTTTGTTCGGCAACGCCACGAATCACGTCGAGCACCGAGGAAATGGCGTCGCTCTCGCGCTTGAGGTCGATGATGATGCCGGCGGTCTGTTCGGCCTGTGTCGACAGGGCCTGAACAAGGCGTACAGTATTCTCGATTTCTGTCTTGCCCTGCACCGTGCTGTCGTTGACCCGGCGTGACATCTCCGCGGCTTCGGTGGTGCTGCGCGCGACATCGCGCACGGTCGCGCTCATTTCGTTGATGGCGGTGGCCACCTGATCCGTGCCCTGGCGCTGCTGCGCCACATTCTGGCTGGTCTGCAGAGCCACGGCCGAGGCCTCCTCGGCTGCGGTGGCGACCTGTGCCGCCGCGCCGCCGATTTCCTGGATCACTTCCTTGATCTGCTGGGCCATGTTGTCGAGGTTGCGTGCGATCACGCCGAACTCGTCGCCGCCTTCATAGTGGGTGTGAGCGGTCAGATCACGTTTGGCCAGGGCGACCAGGGTGTCGTTGACGTCGCTGACCGCCGATCTGATGTTGCCGATGATCAGCAGCGACAGTACCACCACGGCGGACAGCACGCCGAGCATGACGGCGATGGTCAGCCACAGGCTGCCGGTCGCCTCGTCATGCGCCTGCGTCGCCAGGTTGGCCACGTTCTGGCTCAGTTCGGTCTCCACCTCGCCCATCAGGTCGATACGGATGGTGGAAATCCTGAACCAGTCCTCGGCCGTTATGCCCAGCGGCTCACCGAGCGGTTTTTCGAAGGCCAGGCGTTGCAGGCGCGCCACCTCCTGCGAATCCGGCTGTTGCAGTACGTTGTCCAGCTTGCTGCGGAAACTGCTCGAGGCGCGACGCTGGAAGCCGTCCAGATAGGCCGAGAACTCGCCCAGGTTACGGCTGAAGCGCGACAGCAGGTCGGCATCGAAATGGTCCTGATTGAAGGTCAGGCTGAGCAGGACGCGTTCCCGCCCTGCGCGCTCCTTCATTTCCACGAACTGGTTGAGGGCGGCAAGCGCTCGCAGGATCTGCGGATCGTCGACGCTCGCCTCGAGGGAATGGGTGTAGCCGATCAGGGTGTTGATCAGGCTGGTGTAGCGGGAGCCCGATTCGGTGCTGCTCAGTGACAGGGCATCGACCTGCGGCCGCACTACGTTGAGTTCGTCGAGTGCACGCAGGGTTTCGTCCATGCCGGTAGAACCTTGTGCCTGTGCGCGCAGGTTGCTCGCCGCAAGGTCGGTGCCGCGGCGGAACTCGGCCAGTTTGTCCCCCATGTTTTTGCCGCTACTGCCGATGAATACGCCGCTGGCGCCACGTTCACGCTGCAGGGCGGTGATCACTGCGCTGATCTTTTGTGCCGCGCCGCTGGCGGTCACGGTGCGATTCATTTCGGTCAGTGTCTGGTACTTGCCGGTGACATAGACACCGGAAAAAGCCAGGAAACCGAGTAGTGGAAAGATCAATATGAGCAGTAGTTTCACGCTCAGCGGGGCATTCTTCAGCATCTATGCAAGGCCTCATCGTCTTGGATTGGATAGTTGGCAGACGAAGTTACGACGATTGCATCAGCTCTCCGGCCGATGTCTGAACAGGCTGTGAGGGATCTCGTGTCCCTCTGCTGGTGCGGTGTTGTTGTTGTGCTTCGTTGTATCGCTGCTCGGGGTGTTTCACGGACCTTGCCTGCTGTCCTGCTCAAGGCTGCGGCCGGAAACGACGGAACATACCTAGGGCATCGTATGCCCTGGGCTTTTCTTTAATGAAAGTGTCCGGTTGTACAGGTCGTTCGTCGCGATCCTGATTACGGAGTCAGGTTAAACGAGAATATTCACAGGTCTTTGATCTGTAGCAATATAGCGCTTTGCCATTATGCGCCGTTCGTCGCCGGGTGGATATTTTCTCCAGGGATTCGTTACGAACTACAAAGGCCGATCTGAGGTTTTGTCGCTGTTGCGTGCCTGCCGATCGCCGGTGGCGAGCAGCCCTGATCTGGAAGGAGCGCAGAGCTGTTTCCTGGATGGCGCCGGCTGATAGCGCATGAGTGGTGCGGTGCACATCGGTGGAGCGGAAGGTGGAGCGCGCCGCTGAGCAAGAATGTTCAAGACCTGCCTGGGCCTCTTGGTTAAGCTCGCCTGCCCAAGGAGGTTCCATGTCCCGTCATCACGAATTCACTCAGGGCGCCCGCGACATGCTGCCGATGCTGCTCGGCGCCATTCCCTTCGGCATCATCTTCGGCAGCCTGGCCGGGGCGGCCAGGCTCGATCCCTGGCAAACGCTGGGCATGTCTGCTCTGGTATTCGCCGGTTCCGCGCAGTTCATCGCCATCAGCCTGCTGGCGGGGGGCGCCGGTATCGCCGTGGTGCTGCTGACCACATTTGTGGTCAATCTGCGCCATGCCCTGTACAGCGCCAGCATGCAGCCCCATGTGCGCCACCTGCCCAAGCGCTGGCGCGTGCCACTGGCCTTCGGTCTGACCGACGAGGCCTATGCGGTGGTGGTGCAGCGTTATGCGCGGGGCGACAAGGGCACCTATCGCCATTGGTACTTCCTCGGCGCGGCACTGGCCATGTACTGCAACTGGCAACTGTGCACGCTGATCGGTGTGCTGTTCGGCCAGGCGGTGCCGAACATCGGCGCGTGGGGGCTGGACTTCGCCATGCTGGCGACCTTCATCGGCATCGTCGTGCCGATGCTGCGCAATCAGCCGCAGGTGGCCGCCGCTCTGGTCGCAGGTGCCGTGGCACTGGTCTGTCACGGCTTGCCCTACAAGCTCGGCCTGATGGCCGCTGCTGCCAGCGGCATCGTCGTCGGCGTGTGGTTGGAGCGGCGCAAGCCGGTACTGCAGGAGGAACTGGTCTGATGGATATCTGGTTGCTGATCCTAGGCATGCTGGCGATCACTTTCGTCACCCGCTACAGCCTGTTCGCCTTCCCCGACCTGCGTTTCCCGCCGCTGGTACGACAGGGGCTGCACTACGTGCCGACTGCCGTGCTCACCGCTATCGTGGTGCCCGGCATGTTGCTGCCGGACGGTCAGCACTGGGCGCTGGCCTGGAATAACGCCTACCTGCTGGCGGGCGTCGCCGCCATCGCCATCGCGGCGCTTTCGCGGCATCTGCTGGCGACCATTGGTGGCGGGTTGCTGGTGTTTTTCCTGTTGCGCTGGGCGTTCGGCCAGTTGCCCATCTGACGCGCCTTTCAGACCAGCGTGCTGACCTTCAGCTCGCGCTGGCTCAGGCGCAGGTATTGTTCGTTGGCATTGAGTAAAAGGGCCTGGTCGTCGACGCTCAGGTCTTCCTGGGCATGGCCTTGTGCCTGGCTGCGGTAGAGGTTTTCCCCGGGGCGGCGGCGCAGGCACTGGTAACGCTGCCGGCGCGGTTCCACCTTGAAGCTGAGCAGGTCGATGAAGGCGATCTGCATCTCGTCGCTCTGTCCGGTTTCCAGCGCGCTGCGCTGCAGCAGCGGGGTATGGGTGAAGGGCGAGGCGGAGAGCATGACATGTTGGCAGTTCTGCAGCTCGGGACGTAGCTCGCCGTTGAGCAGCCAGTTGCCACGAAGGTCACGCTGCAGGCTGAGGCTGCGTTGCCCCTGATTGTCGACCTTGAGCCAGAGACGACGGAAGCGCCAGCGCTCGTCGCAATCGATCAGGTAGTTGGCAACGATGCTGTTGCCCCTGATGACCTGCATGAGGTGGCTGGTGGCGTGGATGCCGTTGGCATCCTGGCTCAAAACCAGCGTTTCCACGCCGGGGGTGTGCCTGGGTTTCCATACCAAGGTCTGCTGCATCGCTCGACTCCGTGCCGGATGCGAAACAGGAGGGAAGGGCGGCTGCGCGCAGAACACGTTCCCTCGTGTTCAATGAGTTTTCGGCGCGCAGCATAAAGCGATATGCAATGTGATGTCTGTCAGCTTTTGCCGACAAGTGAGCAGGTTTTTGCGCTACAGATTCAGGCTTTGGGTTTGAGTGGTTGCTGCTCGAACTTTACCCCTTCCAGACCATGAACCATCAGTGCGCGGATATTGCCGTGGTCACTGCCCTGCGGGGTGGCCAGTACGCTGCGGTAGTGTTCGCCGAAGGCACGCAGCGCTTCCTCCTTGCTCAGGCCTTCCAGCAGTGCCAGGCCCAGGGTCTTGCAGGAGCCCTCGTTGTGCCCGGCGGCGTTTTCCACGTCGCCATTGCGGAAGGCGCTGGGTTGATAGTCATAGTGCTCGGCAACGAAGGCCAGGGTTTCACTGAAGGCGTAATCGTCCTGCTGCAGACGGCTGCGCAGTTCGGTTAGAGCGGTCATTCATGCTTTCCTTTTACAAAGGCGGCTTTCTGTTCGGCCGATGCTTCTTTCTGGTACCTGGCCTTCCAGTCGGCATAGGGCATGCCGTACACGGTTTCGCGGGCCTGGTCGGCGCTGACTTCGACGCCGAGGTCATCGGCGGCTGCCTTGTACCATTTCGACAGGCAGTTGCGGCAGAAGCCGGCCAGGTTCATCAGGTCGATGTTCTGCACGTCGGGCCGGGTGCGCAGGTGCTGGACCAGGGCGCGAAAGGTTGCGGCTTCCAGTTCGAGACGTTCTTGCTCGGTCATGGTGGGCTCTCCGGGGATGATGGCGGCGATGATAAGAGCCTCGCCGGGGAGCGACAAGCCGCCAGATGGCGGCCGTCAGCGGTGGCCGGCGAGGGTGATGGATACCGACTCGGCGAAACGCAGGGCGTGGGGTTTGTCCACTTCGACCTCGGCGTAACGCACGGCCTGGTGAGCCATCACCAGATCGAGGATTTCCTGGGTCAGGCGCTCGAGGAGGGCGAATCGGTTGCCTTCCACGTGGGCAATGATCGCCTTGGTGATGGTGCGGTAGTTCAGGGCGTGCTCGATGTCGTTGACCTGTACGGCGTCGACGGCCGGGTAGAGGATGGTCAGGTTGATCAGCACGTCCTGCTTGTTGTTGATCTCCTCTTCCTTGATGCCGATATAAGTGCGCAGGCGCAGATCCTTGACGCGGATGCGCGCCATCCCGGGTTCCAGTCGCGGCATTAGTTGTTCCGTCCGATCAATTGCAGAAATTCATGGCGAGTGTTGCAGGAGTCGCGGAACGCGCCAAGCATCACCGAGCTGCTCATCACCGAGTTCTGCTTCTCCACGCCGCGCATCATCATGCACATGTGCTTGGCCTCGATCACCACGGCGACCCCGGCGGCGTTGGTCACCTGCTGGATCGCGTCGGCGATCTGCTTGGTGAGGTTCTCCTGGATCTGCAGGCGGCGGGCGTACATGTCGACGATGCGCGCCACCTTGGACAGCCCGAGCACCTTGCCGGTGGGGACGTAGGCGACATGCGCCTTGCCGATGAAGGGCAGCAGGTGATGCTCGCACAGCGAGTAGAGCTCGATGTCCTTGACGATCACCATCTCGTCATTGGCGGACTCGAACAGCGCGCCGTTGACGATCTCCTCCAGCGACTGCTGATAACCGTGGCAGAGGTACTGCATGGCCTTGGCAGCGCGTTTCGGTGTGTCGAGCAGGCCCTCGCGCTCGGGGTTTTCACCGAGGCCTTTGATGATTTCGCGGTATTGCTGGGATAAGGGTTCGCTCATGGCAGTGTCCTGGGACAGTCGCTCACTTGAGGTGGCGGCCGCCGTTGAGGGTAAGGGTCGTTCCGGTTACGTAGGGATTGTCCAGCAGATAGCGCAGGCTCTGATAAAAGGCCTGCGGACCGGGCTCCATGCCCAGCGCCGATTTGGCCAGAGCCCTGGCCCGATAGGCCTCGTCATCACCCTCGTTGAACATCAGCAGCGCCGGGGCGATGGCGTTGACCTTGATGCGTGGCGCAAGGCGGGCGGCGAAAGACAAAGTCAGACTCTCCAGCCCGGCCTTGCTGGCGCAATAGGCGGGGCGATTGGCGCTGCCCTTGCGCACCACGTCGTCACTGACGTGAACAATGTCCGCCTGCGCCGACTGCAGCAGCAGTTCGCTGCAATGCAGGTTGATCAGGTAAGGGGCGAGCATGTGCACGTTGAACAGCTGGCGAAAGGCCTCGGCTTCTTCGCCCGGCGTCTCGTCCAGCCATTGCGAGGCGTTGTGCACTATTGCGCGCAGGCCGCTGCACTGTGCCCTGAGGCCGTCAATAAAGGCCAGAATCCCGCTCTCGTTACTGAAGTCGGCATGTAGGGCAATGGCGCCCCGTTCACGCAGCTGCGCAATGCTGTCGCGCTCCTCGCGGTAGCTGACGATCACCGGCTGGCCTTCGTCGAGCAGACGTTCGGCGCAGTACAGCCCGACCCTCTGGCCGGCACCGGTGATCAGGATGGGAAAGCTGGCAGCGCTCATATGCGACCTGTGCAAACGAAAGAAAGGCCTGGCTCGTACCGCCTCGGGATACCTGACCAGTGGCAGGCGGCATTCACCAGGCCGTGGGTAAAGCTATACCAGAGCTGCAGGTTGTACAAGCATGTGTGTCATGTGGTTTTGCTATCAGGTTCGGTTTCAAAGCCTATTCATTTGAGTTTTAAAGGTTTTTTCAAGATCTTTGGCGCTGGTTTGAGTTTGTACATGGCCTGTGCGTGGATTTATTTTGTACAGGTATTGATGTCTTGTACAACGAAAACGGCCAGCGAAGGCTGGCCGTTTCGGGAGAGAAGCAAGCTTTGTGTGCGTACTCAGGATTTACCGATACTGGCGGCTCGCCTGCTCAGACGCTGCGGGTAGTTGCCTTGCAGCCAGGGCTCCAGCAGGCGGGTGGAGAGGGGGATGAACAGGTAGGTCATCAGTGGCGTCAGTGCCAGTGTCGACAGCAGCACGCGAGTGACCAGTGACAGGTCGCCGAGCCAGGGCCCGAAAAGCAGGTTGAAGGCCAGGGAAACCGGAAAGAACGCCAGCCAGATCGCCACGCTCTGTTTCCAGCGGGGTGGCTGGCGGTTGGCACTGCCGAACCAGGCGTCGAGCCCTACAGCGCGCTTTTCATGAGGCTGGGCGAAGAGTCCTGCGCCACGCTGTAGCCAGGCCTGGCGTGAGGCGGAATGCTCCCAGGAGGCCATGGTCTGTTCGTCGCTGAAACGGAAAACGATCTGGAATTCATCGTCTCCGGCAGGTGGTGCCAGTACGCCGGAGCCAAGATAGCCGGGGAAGTCGGTAGCCAGGTGCTCACCTTCACGCAGCCAGGCGATGAAGTCGTGATAACGGCCGTTGGCGACGCGGCGCGCCACCATAAGGGTCACGGGGGACATTGTGTATCTCCTCGAATTTTGCCGTCAGCCGGGGTGTGGCATCGGCGCAACCGAACACGGGGTGGTGTGTTCGATGAAAATGCAGCAAGGATTATTCCCGTTTTGGAAAAATTAGTCAGCCCGGCCTGACGACGGGCCTCGGCTCGAGCGGCCGACGCCGCAACGTCGGCAAGATGTTCTGTCAGGGTGCGTCGGCTGTACCAGATTGGGGCGTTGGGAGCGGAACAGCTGATAGCTCTGTCCGGAAACGGGCATCGCGAAGTCGATCAGGGACAATTATGCAATGGCGCGTCTTGTATAGTTTCTGCACAATGTGAGCTCACCGACGCTGGGGGTACAATCCCCGCTTAATTCATTGCCGTGATGCCTGAAGCCATGCCTGAACTCGCCTCCGTCACATCGCTCGCGTCCAGTGCTCTGAAGCAGGAAGAACTGTTCCCCATTCGCGAGGTTTCCCGTCTTACCGGGGTCAACCCGGTCACCCTGCGCGCCTGGGAGCGGCGCTATGGCCTGATCCGGCCGACGCGTACCGACAGCGGTCATCGCCTTTATTCGCAGGCCGACATCGACGCCGTGCGCAGCATTCTGGCCTGGATCGAGCGCGGCGTGGCAGTCAGCAAGGTTGGCTCTATTCTGGCCAAGAGTGCCAGTAGCCGCAGTGTCGCCAAGCCGGCCTATGACGAAGTCAGTGGTGACGACTGGAGCCAGTGGCAGGATCAACTGCGCAGTGCGCTGCAGAATTTCGACGAACCGCGTCTCGAGCGCCTGTATGGTCAGATTTTCTCCTGTTATCCGCTGCCGGTGGTATTTCAGGACATTCTCATGCCGGTCTGGCAGGAGTTGCTGCTGCGCCAGGACGAAGTGGGCCAGCGTGGCGAGTGGCTGATGTTCGACGGATTCCTGCGTGGGCGTTGCTGGCAGCGTTTGCAGCTGGGCCGAGGGGAAGGCCGGAGCCGCGTGCTGCTGGTGGCGTTACCCAGCCATTGCCGCGAACTGGAATTGCTGGTTGCGGCCTTGCTGCTCGGCAGCCCGGACATCGAGATCACGGTTATGGGGCCAGGTGTGCCGATGAGCGATCTGGCGCTGATCTGCGAGCGCATGCGTCCGCAGGCGCTGGTGTGCTTCAGCAATCAGCCGCCAGGCGAAGAGTTCCCGCGGCAATTGCTGCGTCTGGCGCTCGGTCTGGAATGTCCGGTATTGCTCGCGGGGGATAGCTCCGATCTGGCCGAGGAGAGCCTTGCCGGCTCGTCCATCGCCTGTCTGGGCAACGAGGGGCGCTTGATGCAGCGTCGTCTGCAGCAGTTCCTGGCGGGCCATCTCGACACCTGAGAGGGCCTGCGCCACAGGCTCAGTCGACGGTTACGGTTTGCTGCTCGCAATGTTGATCGAACAGATACTGGCGCAAGGTCTGTTCATCCTCTGCATGCAGGGTCTGCAGGCGGTAGGCGTAACGCGTCTTGCTGACGCGTCTGGCCAGGCGCGCACGCAGTTGTACGCGCTGCTCCCTGGGCAGGAGTAGTTGCAGCAATTGATCCTTGGCTGGCGCACCGGACTTGTCGTACTCCACCAGCATGCCGTTATTGGAAAGCTCCAGCGCCCGCAGGCCGCTGGGGCGTTCCTTGCTATCCAGCAGTGCCAGCGCCGTCGGCAGGGCCAGTCGCCACGGCCGCTCGTTCACCCCTTGCTCGAAGATCAGCGGCGCACCCAGCTCCAGGCGCGACTGGCTCTGGTCATCCTGAATCAGGCGCAAAGGGAAACTGAGGTGCTGACTGTCGCTGTGGGTGCTCAGGCTCAGATGTTCTTCATTGCCCAGGCGATTCAACAGCTCACTGAGCCTTTCGCCCAGCGCCAATTGCGGCGCAGCACTCGGGCGTCGCGTATGCGATGGCTTGGAGAGAATCTGCTGGATGAAGTCCAGCTCGTCCTGAGTCAGCAGCGGGTCGCTTTGCATTGTTTTTTTAGCACGGCAAGGGGGCTAACCCTTGTGACTGCCGTACCGGACGATAGTTTTATCCGTTCGTCAGCTTTTCAGCCGCGCCAGCTCGGCCTTGAGTTCGGCCACTTCGGTCTCCAGTTCGCGCACGCGCTGCTTGGCTTCGACCTGCTCGGTAACATCCTTCTGAATGCCGATGTAGTAGGTCAGCTGGTCGCTCTCGTTGTGCACCGGGGTGATCGACAGCTCGTTCCAGAACGCACTGCCATCCTTGCGATAGTTGCGGATGATCTGCCGGCAGGGCCTGCCCGCCCTGACAGCATCGCGAATGGCCTGCAGGCCGATCTGCGCGCGATCGCCTGCCTGCAGGAAGCGGCAGTCCTGGTAGAGGATATCGTCGCAGCTGTAGCCGGTCAGGCGTTCGAATGCCGCATTGGCGTAGATCAGAATATTGTCTTCGCCCTCCTGCTCGGCCACCACGATCCCGTCGTTGGAGGCGTCGACTACCAGTTGCAGCAACTTGGCATTGATCATGGATTCGATATCCGCATACAGAGGTGCGCTGATTCTAAAACATCGGGTCGCACTGTCCACTTGCGGCATAATGCGCGGCGTTTTTACTGTTTCCGGAGTTGTCATGAAAGTCGCCATTGTCTCGGGCTCGGTCTACGGTACGGCCGGAGAAGTCGCACGCCACGCCGAGCGTCAGCTCAAGGCCGCCGGGCTGGAGGCCTGGCACAAAGCGAACATGAGTCTCGACGAGCTGCTGGATTTCGCGCCGGATGCTCTGCTCACCGTGACCTCCACCACGGGTATGGGTGAGCTGCCGGACAACCTGCTGCCGCTGTACAGCGAAATCCGCGACCGTCTGCCGGCCTGGGCTGGCAAACCGGCGGCAGTGCTGGCGCTGGGCGACTCCAGCTACGACACCTTCTGCGGAGGTGGCGAGCTTATCCGCGAGCTTTATGCCGAGCTGGGTCTGCGTGAGGTGGTCGAGATGCTGCGCCTGGACTCCAGCGAAACCGTGACCCCGGAGACGGATGCCGAGCCCTGGCTGCAAGCCTTCGCGGCGGCGCTGAAGGGCTGACCTGCACTGGCGGGCGCGTCAGCCCGGAGCTGGCGTGGCCGCGATAAGGGCGGCGAATATGTCCTTATCGCGCCGCGGCGTGACAGCGTCGTGACTCGCAAAGCCATCAAGATGGCTGCCAGGGCAACTACCGCCGTGCAGGCGCATGGCTAGACTGCGGACACCACCGATCAACAAGAACATCGAGGTGTCGCCGTGAATGCTCCGCTGAAACTCCCTGCCGTGAAGAATCAGGTATCCGAAGCCGAATGGCGTACCCGCGTCGATCTCGCGGCCTGCTACAGGCTGATCGCGCTCTACGGTTGGGATGACCTGATCTTCACCCATATTTCTGCCAAGGTGCCGGGGACCGAAGATTTCCTCATCAACCCCTATGGCCTGATGTTTCACGAGATCACCGCGTCGAGTCTGGTCAAGGTCGATCTGGCGGGCAACAAGCTGATGGACAGCCCGTTCGACATCAACCCTGCCGGTTACACCATCCACAGTGCGGTACACGAGGTGCGCCACGACGTGGGCTGCGTGCTGCACATCCACACCCCGGCGGGGATTGCCGTGTCGGCGCAGAAGCAGGGGCTGCTGCCGCTGTCGCAGCAGTCGCTGTTCGTCCTCGCCAGCCTGGCCTACCACGGCTATGAAGGGGTGGCGCTGAACCATGACGAGAAGGCGCGGCTGCAGGCAGACCTGGGCGACAAGAACTTCATGATCCTGCCCAACCATGGCCTGCTCACGGCTTTCGGCAGCATCGCCGACGCCTTCCTCGGCATGTTCACCCTGCAGCGGGCCTGCGAGATCCAGGTCATGGCGCAGAGCGGCGGTGCCGAGCTGATCCATATTCCGCAGCAGATTCTCGACGGTGCACGGGCGATGATCGCCGGCGTGATGAAAACGCCGCAGGGCATGGGCGGCTCGCTGCCCTGGCCGGCGCTGCTGCGCAAGCTGGACCAGCAGATGCCGGGTTACGACCAGTGAGTGGGCTGCCAGGCATCGCTCTGGATGAATGGCGCGCGCAAGGCCAGACGCTGGACTTTCGCGGTCACGCGATCCGTTACTGGATCGCCGGTGACCCGGCGGCCGAGCCACTGCTGCTGATTCATGGCTTTCCCAGCGCCAGTTGGGACTGGCATCGCCTGTGGGCGCCGCTGGCCGAGCGTTATCGGTTGATCGCTTGCGACATGCTCGGTTTCGGCTACTCGGCCAAGCCGCGCGGCCATGCCTACAGCCTGCTGGAGCAGGCCGATCTGCAACAGCTGCTGCTGGCGCATATTGACGAACAGCGCCCGTTGCACGTGCTGGCCCATGACTATGGCGACAGCGTGGCGCAGGAGCTGATCGCCCGGCATCAGGACGGGCACCTGCAACTGGCCAGTTGCGTGTTCCTCAATGGCGGTCTGTTCCCCGAAACCCACCATCCGGTGCGCGTACAGAAGCTGCTGCTCGGTCCTCTCGGGCCGTTGATCGGCCGGCTGTTCTCGCGGCGCAAGCTGGAGCAGGGTTTCTCGCGCATCTTCGGCCCAGGCACCCAGGCCAGCGCCGCCGAGCTGGATGCACTCTGGCAACTGGTGGCCTGCAACAACGGCCCGGCCGTCATGCATCGGCTGATTCGCTACATGCCCGAGCGGCGCCAGCAACGGCAGCGCTGGGTCACTGCCATGCAGGCGACTGACGTGCCGATGCGGGTGATCGATGGTGCCTTCGACCCTATTTCCGGTGCGCACATGGTGGCGCGCTATCGGGAGCTGATCGCCGACGCGGACACCGTTCTGCTTGAGGGTATCGGTCACTATCCACAACTCGAGGCCCCGGCTGCGGTGCTCGAGCACTATTTGCAGTTTCGTGATGCAAGGAGCTCACATGCGTAGACGTACCCTGCTCAAAGGCGCGGCAGCAAGCGGAGTTGCCGTGCTTGGCGCCGGCTACTGGGCATTGCCTACCGGCTCGCGGGCGGCTGCGGTCAGCCTGGATGGCGCGCGCGAGGTCCTGGCCGGGCTGCAGGGCAAGACGTTGCAGAGTCTGCGCGGCTGGAGCCCGAGCGAAGTGTTCAATCATTGCGCGCAGAGTATCGACTATTCCATCGACGGCTACCCCGAGCTGAAGCCCGCCTGGTTTCGCCATACGCTCGGGCCTGCGGCGTTCGCCGTGTTCAGCTCGCGCGGCGCCATGCGTCACCCGCTGGATGAAGCGATTCCCGGAGCCTCCGAACTGACCGAGCCGGCCAGTCAGGCGTTGGCGCTGCAGCGTCTGCAGGCGGCCTTCGAGCGTTTCGCCGGGCACCGGGGAGCGCTGCAGCCGCACTTCGCCTACGGCGCTCTGGATCATGCTGAATATGCCCTGGCGCATGTGTTGCACCTGTACAACCACCTGAGCCTGATCCGTCCGACCTGAACGTCGCGATAATTTTTCTCGAACCTCCTCGGCGCTGGGCGACTCACTAACTGTGTCACTCACAGAAAAGTCGAGGTCACTCATGAACAACATGAACAAGAAGTTATCTGCACTGCTGTTGAGCGGGATCATGGGCGCGATGGCACTGCCTGCCCTTGCCGAAACCGAATCCGATGGCACCAGCTCTCCGGGGCCGACCATGCCGTCCGCTCCGGGGGAGGCGCCAATGAATCCCGGCGATGAAGGCAACGGCATCCCGCCTGTTCAGGGTCCCAATACCGACGGCAATCCCGGTAGTGATGGCGGTGGCTCGGGCGATGGCACCGGCAGTGGTGCCGGTACTGGCGGCGGCAATGGTTCCGGCTCCGGTTCGGGCGCCGGTAGCTGACACGCATAAGGTCGCATTATCGACCGTCATTCAGGGGCCCCGCGCGCCTTGTTAAGCACGCGGGGCTGCCTGACACTCGGGAGCATTCACAACCTGCCCGAGGAAGCTGTTGATGAGCGATGCCATCCGTTTCGAAGATCAAGTGGTCATAGTCACCGGTGCTGGCGGAGGCCTGGGCCGTGCCCATGCGCTGCTGTTCGCCCGCCATGGCGCCAAGGTGGTGGTCAACGATCTGGGCGGCAGTACCCACGGTGAAGGGGCCAACGCCTCGGCCGCCGACAAGGTGGTTGAAGAGATCCGCGCGCTCGGTGGCACCGCAGTGGCCAACCATGATTCGGTTACCGATGGCGACAGGATCGTACAGACCGCGCTCGACCATTTCGGCCGCATCGACGTGCTGGTCAACAATGCCGGCATCCTGCGCGACAAGAGCTTCCACAAGATGGAAGACGCCGACTGGGACCTGGTCTACAAGGTTCACGTCGAAGGCGCCTACAAGACCACGCACGCCGCCTGGCCACATCTGCGCGAGCAGAATTTCGGCCGTGTGATCTTCACCTCGTCCACCTCCGGTATCTACGGCAACTTTGGCCAGAGCAACTACGGCATGGCCAAGCTCGGTCTTTACGGCCTGACCCGCACCCTGGCCATCGAAGGCCGCAAGAACAACATTCTGGTCAATGCCATCGCCCCAACGGGCGCCACGCGCATGACCGAAGGCCTGATCCCGCCGCAGGTGTTCGAGCAGCTCAAGCCCGAGCTGGTCAGCCCGCTGGTGGTGTACCTCGGCAGCGCGGCCTGCCAGGACACTGGTGGCCTGTTCGAGGTTGGAGGTGGCTGGGTCGGCAAGGTGCGCTGGGAACGTAGCCTGGGCGCCGGTTTCGATCCCAGGGCCGGTTTCAGCCCCGAAGACGTAGCTGCCCAGTGGCAGCGCATCTGTGACTTCGAAGGTGCAGCGCATCCGGCGGATAACGTCGAGGCGCTCAAGGAGATGATGGCGAACCTGCAGAAATACGCGCTCTGAGCGGTAAGCAGGTAAAAAAGGCCGACAGCGATGTCGGCCTTTTTCGTTGGCAGGCGGCATTTCTGACGCGCGATCGGCGAGGTGACGGACAAGCTAGACTCTGGTCTCGGGCCGCCCCCGGCAGTAGTACCCGGCTGTTACCTGTCGGAATGAACAGCGGCGAATAATGAGTTCGTTCCACCTACCTTCAGGAGACGATCATGGCTGCCAAGAAGATTCTCATGCTGGTCGGCGACTACGCCGAGGACTACGAAACCATGGTGCCGTTCCAGGCACTGCAGATGGTCGGCCACACCGTGCACGCAGTCTGTCCGGACAAGGTCGCCGGGCAGACGGTGCGCACCGCCATCCACGATTTCGAGGGCGATCAGACCTACAGCGAGAAGCCGGGTCACAACTTCGCGCTCAACTTCGACTTCGCCAAGGTACGTGCAGAGGACTATGACGCGCTGGTGGTTCCCGGTGGCCGTGCGCCGGAGTACCTGCGTCTGAATGGCGAAGTCGTGGCGCTGGTGAAGGCTTTCGCCGCAGCCGACAAACCCATTGCCGCCGTCTGCCACGGTGCCCAGCTGCTGGCGGCCGCCGGTGTGCTGGAAGGCCGCGAATGCAGTGCCTATCCTGCCTGTGGGCCGGAAGTGACGTTGGCCGGTGGCAAGTACGTGGACATTGCGGTGGATCAGGCACACGTGCAGGGCAAGCTGGTCACCGCGCCGGCCTGGCCTGCGCATCCGGCCTGGCTGGCAGCGTTTCTCCAGGTACTCGGCACGGAAATTCGCCTGTAACCGACGTGGCCCGGATGCCATCCGTAGGCGCATCATTTTACCCGGCTGCATCCGGGCTGCGACGCTCATGAGGAGACCAAGCCGATGTGCGAACTGTATGTGAAGGCCGACCCCATTCTGTATGAGTCGCGCTCGCGTTCATTGCGTATCCGCGGTGTGGTGACCACGCTGCGTCTGGAGAACCAGTTCTGGGACATCCTGCGCGAGATCGCCGAAGTCGACGGCATGACCACCAACCAGCTGATCGCCAAGCTGTACGAGGAGGTCATGGATTTTCGCGGCGAAGTGGTCAATTTCGCCTCGTTCCTGCGCGTCAGCTGCACCCGCTACCTGGCACAGAAGGCCGGGCGCCAGGCGCCGCTGCGGGTGGTCGGTGCAGGCGGCTGAGTTACTGGTACATCCAGAAATTCGGGTGTTCCTGTGCGCTCGGCGCGGCTGCTTGCTGGGTCGGGCGGGCTGGCTGAAAGATGCGCTTGATCAGGCTCATGCGAGGTACTCCTGTAAAGGTGAGTGACAGGCGTGCATGATCGAAGAAGCGATTCGATTGATAAAGCGGATTGCTTCTATCTTTGCAATCGAGTAAGTCTATTGTTGTTGCTGGGGACGCTCATATTGCGCCCCGGAGCGCCCGCGTGCAGAGGGAGGCGTTCAGCCTACCTGCGCAACCCAGTCGTTGAGGTTGTAATAGTTGCTGATGCGCGCGACCTTGCCGTCCTTGATCTCGAAGAAGGCGCCGGCCGGCAGTACGTAGGTCTGGCCGTTGGCCGGTGGCAGGCCTTCGTCGTCGGCCAGGTACTCGCCACGTACCACGAATTCGGCGGCGGCGCGGGTGCCTTCGGCGCTCTGCATGATCACGATGTCGGTCAGACGCTCGCGGTAGCAGCGGTTCATCTTGTCCATGAAGGCGGCGAAGGTGACCTTGCCGACCTGGCGTTCGCCCTGGTTGATGTCGTGCACCACGTCCTCGGTCAGCAGGTCGAGGAAGGCGGGCATGTCGCCGGCGTTGAACGCGGCGTAGTAGGCCTGAACCAGTTCGGTGGCGGTCATGGCTAAGTTCCTTTCGTAGCGTGGTTAGTGGTGGGTTGGCGCGCATGATAAGTTCGCGCTTTCGTGCCGGCATAGCCGCCGGCGTCACCCTGCTGCTGGCGAGCGACTCCAGATGGACATCGAATTGCTCCGGGGGCCACAGATAGCGCCCTACATCGAAGACCTGGCGCACCTGCGGATAATGGTCTTCCGCGAGTTTCCCTACCTCTACGACGGCAGCCTCGACTACGAGGCCGAGTACCTCGACACCTATGTGCGCAGCGCCGATAGCCTGTGCGTGCTGGTGCGTGACCAGGGGCGTGTGGTCGGCGCCTCCACGGCGCTGCCGCTGGCTGACGAAACCGCGGAATTCCAGCAGCCGTTCCTTGCGGCGGGCTGGGATGCTGCGCGGATTTTCTACTGCGCCGAATCGGTGGTGTTGCCGGACTGGCGCGGGCGTGGTCTGGGCGTGCGCTTCTTCGCCGAGCGTGAGGCGCATGCGCGTAAACTGGGCCGTTTCGACTGGTGCGCCTTCTGCGCCGTGCGGCGCCCCGCCGATCACCCGCGTCGGCCCGCCGACTATCAGCCACTGGACGCCTTCTGGGCACGCCGCGGCTATCGCCATCATCCCGAATTGCACACCCAGTACCACTGGCGCGACCTGGACGAAGCCGAGGAATCGGCCAAACCCATGTCGTTCTGGCTCAAGGAACTCACCTGATGATCAAGGTTGCCGCCTGCCAATATCACATCGATCTGCTGACCAGCTGGGAAGCCTACGCCGGGCACCTGACCACGCTGTGCGAGGACGCGGCCGGGCAGGGCGCCGAGCTGCTACTGCTGCCGGAGTACGCTGGCCTGGTGCTCACTGGGCAATTGCCGGAATCCGAGCGCAGCGATCTGCACGGTTCAATTGCCGGGATCCAGGCGCTGCTGCCGCGCTGGCTGAAACTGTGCGAGGGCCTGGCGCGGCGGCTGAAGATCCATCTGCAACCCGGTTCGGTGGCCGTGCTGGATGATGACGGCGTTTACCGCAACCGTGCCTGGCTGTTCGGCCCGGACGGCTGCCTGGGCAGCCAGGACAAACTGATGATGACCCGTTTCGAGCTGGAGCAATGGCAGATCGCCGCTGGCAGCGGGCTCAAGGCGTTCGACACGGCGTTGGGCAGGCTGGGCATCCTTATCTGCTACGACAACGAATTCCCGCTGCTGGCGCGCACCCTGGCCGAGGCTGGCGTCGATCTGATCCTGGCCCCCAGTTGCACCGATACCGAAGCGGGGTTCTATCGCGTGCGCATCGGTGCCCAGGCGCGCGCCCTGGAAAACCAGATCGCCGTGCTGCAGTCGCCCACGGTCGGCCTGGCACCCTGGTCGCCGGCGCTGGACGAAAATATCGGCCGCGCCGCGCTGTACGTGCCGTCGGACTACGGCATGCCGGCCAATGGCGTGATCGCCGAAAGCGAGGAGCTGTGCCCCGCGCGCAGTCACTGGCTGATCGCCGAGCTGGATCTGGCCGAGGTACGCCGTGTGCGCCAGCAGGGTCAGGTATTCACCCGGCGCGACTGGCCCCGGCAGTTCGAAGACGGCCGGCTGGTGTTGCGATGAACGCCCCGCAGACGCCGGATTCGCCGCTGCTTGCCTACGAACGGGCGCTGGCAGGCGGTTTTGTCGCCGATGCCGCGCAGCGCCGTGCCGTAGAAGCGCTGCAGCACTGCCATGAAGCCGTGCACCGTGGTGAGCAGACTCCTGGCGTGTACCTCTGGGGACCGGTCGGGCGTGGCAAGACCTGGCTGATGGACAGCTTCTACAACAGCCTGCGTGTGCCGGCGCGTCGGCAGCATTTTCATCACTTCATGCAATGGGTGCATCGCCGCCAGTTTCAGCTCACCGGCAACGCCGATCCGCTGCGTCTGCTGGCTGAGGAGCTGGGGCGAGAGGTGCGCGTGCTGTGTTTCGACGAGCTGTTCGTCAGCGACATCGGCGACGCCATGCTGCTTGGCCGCCTGCTCAGCCTGGTGGTGGCGCAGGGCGTGGTGCTGGTGGCCACCTCCAACCAGCCGCCGGATCAGCTCTATGCCGATGGCTACAACCGTGAGCGCTTCCTGCCTGCCATCGCCGCGCTCAAGGCGCACATGCGGGTGGTGACCGTGGACGGTGAACAGGACCATCGTCTGCATCCGGGCGCGCAGGTCCGGCGCTATTGGGTACAGCAGCCGCAGGTGCTGGCTGAGCAGTTCGCCCGTTTGAGCGAGAGGCAGGTCATCAGTCGCGAGCCTGTGGAACTCAGCCATCGCCGTATCGATGCCCTGGGGCATAGCCCGGCGGCGCTGTGGTGCCGCTTCCGCGATCTGTGCGAACAGCCGCTGGCCGCAGCCGATTTCATCGAACTGTGTGAGCGTTTTCCCGCCATTCTGCTCGCCGAAGTGCCGCGCCTGGGCGGCGAGCAGCGTGAGGGGCGCATCGCCCGAGGCACCGAGGACGGTGCCGAGCGGGTCGATGCAGGGGATCGGCAACTGCCGGCGTTGTCGCGTAATGACGATGCGGTACGCCGCTTCATCGCCTTGGTCGACGAGTGCTACGACCGCCGTGTGCCGCTGTACATCGAGGCCGAGGTGGCGCTGGAGGAGCTGTACACCCAGGGTTATCTCGACTTTGCCTTCCGCCGCACGCTGAGCCGTTTGCACGAGATGCAGCTGGAGCGCTTCGGGGCAAGCTGATTCAGCCGGCCAGGTACTGCTCCGTGGACACCACACTCGCATAGGCGAAGGCCAGTGCGGCCATATAGGCGGCGTGAACCTGAGCAGCCGCAATCGATTGCCCTTCGAATTCCTGGTCACGCGTTGCGCAGGCATCGTGGATCACCGTGGTGGCGTAGCCGAAGTCGCTGCTGGCACGTGCTGCAGCGTCGATACACATATGACTCATGGCGCCAACCAGGGTGATCTGCTCGATGCCGGCGGCGTCCAGCTGAGCCTTGAGGTCGGTGCCGAGGAAGGCGTTGACCCGATGCTTGAGCACCACCACTTCGCTCGCCAGGGGCTGCACCTGCGGATGGATGTTCGCACCAGCGCTGCCGGGGACGAAGAAGGGCGCGTCGGCGCTTTCGAATTCATGGCGTACATGGATCACCTTATCGTCCGCCTGGCGTGCTGCCGCCAGCACGCGGGCGGCGTTGGCGGTTGCTCCTTCCATGCCTTCGAGCGACCACTTGCCGCCGGCGAAATAGTCGTTCTGGATGTCGATCAGGATCAGGGCGCGCTTGCTCATGGTTGTCTCCGTGGGATGATGTGCGGCAAACCTTATCGCTCTGGCGAGCCTGCGAGGATGGGCGCGGCCGACAATCTGCGGGGAAAAACTGACAATGAGCGAACGCTGTCTGGAGATCGGCCTGTTGCTCTATCCCGGTGCCCAGCTGGCAGCGGTGTATGGCCTGGGCGATCTGTTCGCGGTGGCCAACCGCATGGCCACCGGGGAGGGGCGTGAGGGGCTGCCTCGGCTGCGGGTCAGTCACTGGCAGGCCGATGAAACAGGACAGCTTCAGCGCATGTTCGACAGCCTGCCGCAGGCCGAGGGTGCGCCGCAGGTGGTGATCTTGCCGCCCTGTCTGGACGATGCTGCCGAGCAGCCGCTCGCTGCCGTGTACCGTGACTGGCTGCGTGCACAGCACGGCGCCGGCGTGCTGCTGGCTTCGGTCTGTGCCGGCGCCTTTGCACTGGCCGAGTCCGGTTTGCTCGATGGGCGCACGGTGACCACCCACTGGGCACTGGCAGCGCAGATGGCGGCGCGTTTTCCGCAGGTGCAGGTATTGCCCGAACGCATGGTGATCGATGACGGTGACCTGATCACCGCCGGTGGTCTGATGGCCTGGACCGATCTAGGTCTGGCCATTGTTACTCGCCTGCTGGGGCCCACCATAGCTGCCGAGACCGCGCGCTTTCTGGTGGTGGACCTGAACCGCGAATCGCAGCGCCATTTCAGCAGCTTCGCGCCCAGCCTCGATCATGGCGATGCCGCAGTACTCGCCGTGCAGCGCTGGTTGCAGGGGGAGGAGGGCGCTGAGGCGAGCCTGGCCGATATGGCCGCGCGTGCCGGGCTGGGAGAGCGCACCTTTCTGCGTCGCTTTCGCGCCGCCACCGGGCTAAAACCCACCGAGTACTGCCAACAGCTACGCGTGAGCAAGGCGCGCGAAATGCTTGAGTTCACCCGCCAGAGCATCGACCAGGTGGCCTGGCAGGTGGGGTATCGCGACAGTGGCGCGTTTCGCAAGGTCTTCACTCGCCTGGTGGGCCTGTCTCCTGGCGATTACCGGCGGCGTTTCGGCACCACCTCGCGTTAGACCGAGTCTTCCGCCGCCTTACCTGCCGGATTGTCACGGGTCGGCATGGCGAGAATCTCCGGCAGCACGTCGCGGGCGAATACATCATGCAGGCGGCGCAATTCCGCTATCGGGTCGAGATGATGGTCGACGCGGATGTCCCATAGCGGGTACTGCTCCTGATCGACCACGTAGATCACCGCCGAGGATTCGCCGTGGCGATCGCCGCCGCAGTCGTCACCGGCCGCCAGGGCTTCGATCAGGCGCTCGATCAGCGGGCGCCTCTCATGCTCGCGGTAGGCGCGAGCGACCGCCTCCAGCACCTGCGGGCCGACCAGGCGATTGCCCTGTACGGAGAATTGCTCGCCAGTCAGCGAGCCGGCCCAGGGAATGCACTTATCGCCAGTCCAGCAGACCGTATCGCCGCGGGCGTCGATCAGGGCGCACTGGCGCAGCTCCATGCAGGGATCGCTGCTCCTGAGTCGCTGCAGTGCTTCCTGCGCCGAGAGCCCCTGACGCAGCAGGTCCAGCCCGTCCAGACCCAGATAGGGATTGACCTGCGCCTGAGTTGCCACCGCGCCCGCACCGGCTGTGGCATGACTGAGCAGTTTGCCGACGGCGGGCATGGCGGTGGCAGCAGCGACGCCGAACTGGCCTGTGCGCGGGCAACGCGCGATGATGGAAAAGGTCATGGCAACTCCTGGATGATTTTCAGCTTAGGCCATCACCTGGCCGCTATCGTTCCGCCTGGCTTTCCGCTGCTGCGCCTTTGCCTGATCAGCTCGGGCGTCGTCTAATGCGCAGCTGTTCACTGCCTGCTATGAGGAATGCCGCATGATCCTTGGTCAGTCGCTCGCGCAATGGCGCGCGGAGTTTCCGCTGCTCGACGAGCTGATCGCCCTGCGCGAGACCCATTGGTTCAACCCGGCTGTGGCGCCCGCTGCCGAGGCGCTGGGCGATGTCGGTTTGAATGCTGCCGATGTGGCTGATGCCCGCGCCCGCCTCGAGCGTTTCGCGCCTTATCTGGCCAGGGTTTTTCCGCAGACGGCCGGCAGCGGCGGCATCATCGAGTCGGACATCCTGCACCTGCCGCAGATGCAGGCGCTGCTGAGTGAGCAGATCCAGGCACCAAATGGCATTGGTGGGCTGTGGCTCAAGCGTGACAGCCATCTGCCCATCTCCGGTTCGATCAAGGCCCGCGGTGGCATCTACGAGGTGCTCAAGCATGCCGAGGAGCTGGCGTTGGGCGCCGGGTTGCTGAGCCTCGACGACGATTACGCCTGCCTCGACAGTGACGCGATGCGCGCCTTCTTCGGCGGCTATCAGGTGGCGGTCGGTTCCACCGGCAACCTGGGATTGTCCATCGGCATCATCAGTGCACGTCTGGGCTTCCAGGCCACGGTTCATATGTCCGCCGATGCGCGTCAGTGGAAGAAGGACAAGCTGCGCGCCCATGGTGTGACCGTGGTCGAGTACGCCAGCGACTACAGCGTTGCGGTGGAGCAGGGGCGGCGGCAGGCCGAGGCCGATCCGCGCTGCCACTTCGTCGACGACGAGAACTCCAGGCATCTGTTCCTCGGCTATGCGGTGGCCGGCGAACGCCTCAAGCAGCAGCTGGCGGCGGCCGGTGTCGTGGTCGATGCCGAGCATCCGCTGTTCGTCTATCTGCCTTGTGGCGTCGGGGGTGGGCCCGGTGGCGTGGCCTTCGGCCTGAAGCTGGCGTTCGGCGATGCGGTGCACTGTCTGTTCGCCGAGCCGACCCATTCACCGTGCATGCTGCTCGGCGTGCATACCGGCCGGCATGAAGAACTGGCGGTGCAGGATTTCGGCATCGACAACCGTACTGCGGCCGATGGCCTGGCGGTGGGGCGGCCATCGGGGTTCGTCGGCCGCGCCATGCATCGCCTGATCGACGGCTACTACACGGTCAGCGACGAGCAACTGTTCCGTTACCTGGCGTTGTTGGAACAGACCGAGGGCCAGCGTCTGGAGCCTTCGGCGCTGGCCGGGATGCCGGGGCTACTGCACGTGCTGGGCGAGCAGCAGGGCTATCGCCAGCGCATGGGGCTGACGCCACAGCGCATGGCGCAGGCGAATCATCTGGTCTGGGCGACCGGCGGCAGCATGGTGCCCCAGGCTGAAATGGACAGTTACCTGACGCGTGGCCGGCAACTGTTGCAGGACGCCTGACGGGCTGCGGATTCATGCCCTGAAAACGCAAAAGCCCGGCATATGCAGGCCGGGCTTTTTGCTTTGCAGCGTTGACGCTTACTTCACTTCCACCGCCAGGCTTTCGGCGATCTTCTTGTTCCAGATCGCGGGGCCAGTGATGTGTACGGACTCGCCGTTGGTGTCGACCGCGACGGTCACCGGCATGTCCTTCACTTCGAACTCATATATGGCTTCCATACCGAGTTCTTCGAAGGCCAGCACCTTGGACTTCTTGATCGCCTGGGCCACGAGATAAGCGGCGCCGCCGACGGCCATCAGGTACACGGCCTTGTTGTCCTTGATCGCGTCGATGGCGATCGGGCCGCGCTCGGATTTGCCGATCATGCCCAGCAGACCGGTCTGCTCGAGGATCTGACGGGTGAACTTGTCCATCCGCGTGGCCGTGGTCGGGCCAGCCGGGCCCACCACTTCGTCACCGACCGGATCGACAGGGCCGACGTAGTAGATGAAGCGACCTTTCAGGTCCACCGGCAGTTGCTCGCCCTTGTTCAGCATGTCGACCATGCGCTTGTGCGCAGCGTCGCGGCCGGTGAGCATCTTGCCGTTGAGCAGGACGGTCTCGCCCGGTTTCCAGCTCTGCACGTCTTCCGGGGTCAGGGTGTCGAGGTTGACGCGGCGCGCGCTCGGGCCGGCTTCCCAGACGATTTCCGGGTAAGCGTCCAGATCCGGCGCTTCCAGCGAGGCCGGGCCGGAGCCGTCGAGCACGAAGTGAGCGTGACGGGTGGCGGCGCAGTTGGGGATCATGCACACCGGCAGGGAGGCGGCGTGGGTCGGGTAATCCATGATCTTGACGTCAAGCACGGTGGTCAGGCCGCCCAGACCCTGAGCGCCGATGCCCAGCTGGTTGACCTTCTCGAACAGCTCCAGACGCAGCTCCTCGATACGATTCTGCGGGCCGCGCGCCTGCAGTTCGTGGATGTCGATGTGCTCCATCAGCACTTCCTTGGCCATCACCGCGGCCTTCTCGGCGGTGCCGCCGATACCGATGCCGAGCATGCCGGGCGGGCACCAGCCAGCACCCATGGTCGGCACGGTCTTCAGCACCCAGTCGACGATGGAGTCGGACGGGTTGAGCATGGCCATCTTCGACTTGTTCTCGGAGCCGCCGCCCTTGGCCGCGACGTCCACTTCCACCTTGTCACCAGGGACGATGGAGTAGTGGATCACCGCCGGGGTGTTGTCCTTGGTGTTCTTGCGGGCACCTGCCGGGTCGGCCAGGATCGAGGCGCGCAGGACGTTTTCCGGCAGGTTGTAGGCGCGACGCACGCCCTCGTTGATCATGTCGTCGACGCTCATGGTGGCGCCGTCCCAGCGCACGTCCATGCCGACCTTGATGAAGACGGTGACGATGCCGGTGTCCTGGCAGATCGGGCGGTGGCCAGTGGCACACATGCGAGAGTTGATCAGGATCTGCGCCATGGAGTCCTTGGCGGCCGGCGACTCTTCCTTCAGGTAGGCCTCGTGCATGGCCTGGATGAAGTCGACGGGGTGGTAATAGGAGATGAACTGCAGTGCGTCGGCAACGCTCTGAATCAGGTCGTCCTGCTTGATCACGGTCATTGGGGCGCTCCTCTATCAGGGAACATCTACAAGGAAGCGCCGGACAACGACCCGGCGCAACGGCGAAAAACTGTCGGGGGACGATTTCTACGTCGTCCTCGACGCTCGGCTTAGTGGCCGCCACGCAGGGCGGCAACGAAAAAGGCGCGGCAGTATACCGCGCCGGTCGTACAGGGCACAGCCGCCTAAGGTCGATGATGCTGGCTGCATGGGTTGTCGGCTCGCTAGGCAAGCTGTGATCACAGGGGTAGAGTAACGGCTAGATGCCAGTATGGGATGGAGCCCATGAGCTCAACTAAGCGCAGGGGCGTGCAACGCAGCCTGCAGAATCTCTTGCTCAAACGCTTCGCCATGGCCTTCGCTACCTACGCGATGATGGCCCTCGTCTGCTGGTTCGCTGTATTCAACGGAATGTTTCTCGGCTCGCTCAGCTCGGCCGCCTGGCTGACAGTCGGGGTGTTCGGCAGTCAGCTGGTGTTCCTCTGGCTGTTTCTTTCCGGGCGCAACCTGCGTTTCGAGGACCCCAGCCTGACCGAGGCTCAGGTGCTGGTCGCACTGGCCTGGCAGCCGCTGGTGCTTGGGCTGTACGACAGCGCCCGCGGCGTGATGATGGTCTTCTACGTGCTGATCCTCCTGTTCGGCGTGTTCCAGCTGGCGCCCAGGGTATTCGCGCGCTGCGCCGCCTTTGCCTTCTTCGGCTTCACCGCGATGGTGCTGGTGGAGGCCTACCGCATGCAGTTGGTGGATTCCAGCATGGCCTGGCTGCAGGTGTGGGTGCTGTTCATTCTGCTGGTCTGGCTGTGTCTGTTCTCCAGCTATGTGCAGGCCATGCGCAAGCGCATGCGCCAGCGCCGTTTCGCCTTGCAGGCGCATCAGGACACCCTGCGCGGAATGATGCGCCAGCTCGAGGAGCTGGTCGCCACCGATGAGCTGACCGGTCTGTTCAACCGCCGTCATTTCCTGCGTCTGGCCAGCCGTGAGCTGGAATACCTCGGGCGTGGGCGCCAGCACGGTCTGGCGCTGATCGACCTGGACCATTTCAAGCGGATCAACGATGCTCACGGTCATGCCGCTGGCGACCGGGTGCTGCAGACCTTCGCCGCGGTGGCCCGCGCCTGTCTGCGCGACGGCGATATCATTGCCCGCTACGGCGGTGAGGAGTTCGTGCTGCTACTGCCCAATACCGATGCCGATCAGTTCACCAGCTGCTGCGAGCGGCTGCGCGAGGCATTCGCCAAGGCCGAACCGGTGGGGGTGCAGGTCGAGTGCCTCAGCCTTTCCGTCGGCATGACGATGCTGACCGCCGGCGATGACCTCGACGACGCCCTGCAGCGCGCCGATCAGGCGCTTTACCAGGCCAAGCGCGGCGGGCGTAATCGCTGCGATGCCAGCTGGGAGCGTACGGGTGCCTGAACTGCGCGTGGGTGCCCGGCTACTGCAGGTAGCCCAGCAAACCAACCTGCTCGACGCCTTGCTTGGCGCTGACGTGGCAGTGCCCTACAGCTGCCGCGCAGGCAGTTGTCACGCCTGCCTGGTGCGCTGTGTCGACGGCGAACCGCAGGACCTGCGGCCCGAGGCATTGGCGCTGGACAAGCGAGCCGAGGGCTGGCGCCTGGCCTGCCAGTGCCAGGTGATCGGCGATCTGCAGGTCGAACCCTTCGATCCGCAGCGCGATGGCCTGGCTGCGAAGGTGGTCGACCTGGACTGGCCCGGTGCACAGGTTCTGCGCCTGCGTTTGCAGCCGTCGCGGCCGCTGCGCTACCGCACCGGTCAGCATCTGCTGCTGTGGAGCGGGCAGGGTGTTGCCCGGCCTTACTCGCTAGCCAGCGTGCCGGGCGAGGATGACTGGCTGGAGTTTCATATCGATTGCCGGCAGCCAGGCGCCTTCTGTGATGCCGCGCGGCGTCTGCAGGTTGGCGATGTGCTGCGCCTGGGCGAGCTGCGTGGCGGCGCACTGCATTACGACTCTGACTGGCAGACGCGCCCGCTCTGGCTGCTGGCCGCTGGTACCGGGCTGGCGCCTCTTTACGGGATTCTCCGCGAAGCCTTGCGTCAGGATCACCAGGGGCCGATACGAGTCATTCACCAGGCGCATGACGATGCTGGTCATTACCTCGCCGAGCCCCTGCAGGCGCTGGCTGCAGCTCATCCGAATCTGCAGGTGCAGTTGGCAACGGCGTCCGAGCAGGCGGCGGTTTTGGCGGATCTGCGGCTTGTTTCGCGGCAAACCATCGCCTTAGTCTGCGGCTCACCCGCCAGCGTGGAAGCCTTCGCCCGCCGCCTGTTTCTGATCGGCGTGCCGCGCAACCAGGTACTGGCCGACGTCTTTCTACCACGCGCATAGTCCGGCTGCGATGCCGGCAGGGAGTCGGTATGACCGTCTACGTCCTCGCCCAGCTGCGGTTTACCGACCGCTCTGCCTATGACCGTTATCAGGCCCGCTTCATGGAAGTGTTCCGCCGCTTCGACGGGCGCCTGCTGGCGGCCGACGAGCATCCGCAGGTACTGGAGGGTGACTGGCAGCGCGACAAGGTCGTGCTGATGGCGTTTCCCGATGCGGAAGCCGCCCGTGCCTTTACCGAGTCGCCCGAGTACCAGGCGATCTCCGTGGATCGCAAGGCCGGTGCCGATACGCTTTCCCTGCTGGTGCACGGTCTTGGCTGACACCGCGACAACAACGGAGCTGTAATGAGCGAACACCTGCAAATCGAACGTGACGGCGGTCTTCTGACCCTGCGCATGAACCGTCCAGACAAGAAGAACGCGCTGACCCGCGCCATGTATGCCGGCATGGCCGCAGCTCTGGACGAGGCCGACGCCGACCGGTCGGTACGTGCGGTGCTGCTGACCGGTGGCGAGAGCTGCTTTACCAGCGGCAATGATGTGGCCGATTTCATTCAGGCGCCGCCAAGCGGCTTGAACAGTGAAGTGTTCCAGTTCATGCGCGCGCTGTTCGATTTCAGCAAACCGGTTGTGGCCGCCGTGGCCGGCCCGGCCGTCGGTATTGGTACCACCTTGCTGCTGCATTGCGATCTGGTCTATGTCACCCGTGATGCGCAATTGAAGATGCCCTTCGTCAGCCTTGGCCTGTGCCCTGAATACGGCTCCAGCCTGATCCTTCCGCAGTTGCTCGGGCATGCACGTGCGGCCGAGTTGCTGCTGCTCGGCGAGAGCTTTTCCGGTGAGCAGGCGGCCCAGTGGGGCATCGCCAACCAGGCGCTGGACGATGGCGCGGCCGCACTGGGCAAGGCGCGCGAGGCCGCGCTGCGTTTTCTTCAGCTGGCGCCATCGGCTGTCGTCGACAGCAAGCGTCTGTTGCGCGCGCCAGGGCGCGAAGAGTTGCGCCGCGTGATCGAGGAGGAGGGCGCGCTGTTCGGCCAACGCCTACGTTCGCCCGAGGCCATCGAGGCGCTGACGGCATTCATGCAGCGGCGCAAGGCGGATTTCTCGCGGTTTTCCTGATTCTTCTCATTGCTCCCAAGGCGCGTCGACCAGGCTCTGCTGGAGAAAGTCGCACAGCGCCAGGACCTTGCGCGAAGCCCTGCGGGAGCGGGGGTACATCGCATAGATCGAATAGGGCTTGGGCCGCGCTTGGGGTAGCACCTCGATCAGCGAGCCGTCTTGCAGTTGCTGATGGATGAGGAAGCTGGGCAGCAGCGCAATACCCTGGCCGGCTGCTGCCAGCTCGCGCATGACCTCTCCGTTGTTGGTGGAAAAGCGCCCGCGCGGTGCTGCCGCGGACAGCTCGCCGTGTTCATCCTCGCCCTGAAATGACCAGAACTGTCGCGAAGCGACGTTGCTGTAGCCGATGCAGTCATGCGCGTGCAGCGCCTCGAGATTTTCCGGTATGCCGTGCAATTGCAGATACTCGGGGCTGGCGCAGAGTATCCGTGCGCTGCGGGCCAGTTCGCGAGCGATTAGGGCACTGTCGCCGATGCGTGAGACGCGAACGCAGACGTCATAACCTTCGCGCTCGAAGTCGCTGATGCGATCCTCCAGATACAGGCTGATCTGTAGCTGCGGATGCAGACGCATGAAGCGGGCGATCAGCGGCGCGAGCCAGAGAGTGCCGAAGCTCATGGGGGCCAGTACGTTCAGGCGGCCGCACAGGCCGCGGTCGTGGAGGCTCGCCGTCTCGGCTGCTTCGCTCAGTTCCTGCAGTGCTTCTTTGGCCCGCTGATAGAAGGCCAGGCCGGTGTCGGTCGGCACGACGCGGCGTGTGGAGCGCAGCAGCAGTTTGACGCCCATACGCTGCTCCAGGTCGCTCAGACGCTTGCTGACCACCGACTTCGATAGCGCCAGGTCGTCCGCTGCCCTGCTGACGCCCCCCAGCTCCACGACACGCAGAAAGGTTTCGATTTCCTGCAGATCCAGCTTCATGGGCGATTTCCCGAAAATGACTGCAGTGAGGATAACGCCCCTATATCAAGGGGCGCTGTTCGGTTTTTGCGAAAAGCTATTTCCCCGCCGCGCGGTCGATGCCGGCTGGACTTGCGACTAGGCTCAACGGTCTTCGGGATCGCTGTGATCTTGAGGCATGAGTCTTATCATCTGAACAGGAGTTTCCCCATGGCCTTCACTTACAAGCGTTTGGACAAGGACGATGCCGTCGTATTGTTGATCGATCATCAGGCCGGTCTGCTGTCGCTGGTGCGCGACTATTCGCCTGACGAGTTCAAGAACAACATTCTGGCCCTGGCGGATATTGCCAAGTTCTTCAATTTGCCGACCATCCTGACCACCAGTTTCGAGACCGGGCCGAACGGCCCGATCGTGCCGGAACTCAAGGCTATGTTTCCGGATGCGCCGTATATCGCCCGGCCGGGGCAGATCAATGCCTGGGACAACGAAGATTTCGTCAATGCGATCAAGGCCACTGGGCGCAAGCAGCTGATCATCGCGGGTGTGGTCACCGACGTCTGTGTAGCCTTCCCGACGCTCTCTGCGCTGGAGGCCGGCTATGACGTATTCGTGGTGACGGATGCCTCCGGAACGTTCAACACAGCCGTGCGTGACGCCGCGCTGGCGCGTATGGCTCATGCCGGTGCGCAACTGGTCAACTGGTTCAGTGTCGGTGGCGAACTGCATCGCGACTGGCGCAACGATGTTGAAGGTTTTGGCGGCATTCTCGGCGGCCACCTGCCGGCGTACGCCAACCTGATCCAGAGCTACAACCAGAAATGAAACGAGACCGCTGAAAATGAAAAAGGCCGCTCGATGAGCGGCCTTTTTCGTTGCTGCCAGCGTTACACCATCGGATCGCCGACGTGCAGGATCTTCATGGTGTTGGTGCCGCCGGTGCCATGGTAGCTGTCGCCCTTGGTCAGGATCACCCAGTCGCCCGGCTGCACCACACCACGTTTGAGCAGCTCGTCTACCGCAGCCTGGCTGACCTTGTTCGCCGGCAGGGAGGCCGGGTCGAACGGCACGGTGTAGACGCCGCGGAACAGCGCTACGCGGGCCTGGGCCTCGCGGTGCGGGGTGAAGGCGAAGATCGGGATCGACGAGCGGATGCGCGACATGATCAGCGGGCTGTAGCCACTTTCGGTCAGGCTGATGATGGCCTTGACGCCAGGGAAGTGGTTGGCGGTGTACATGGTCGCCAGGGCGACGCTCTCGTCGCAGCGCTCGAACTGACGGCCGATGCGGTGGCTGGATTTCTGGCTGGTCGGGTGCTTCTCGGCGCCCAGGCAGACGCGGGCCATGGCCTGCACGGCTTCGACTGGGTATTCGCCGGCGGCGCTTTCGGCCGACAGCATCACCGCGTCGGTGTAGTCCAGCGCGGCGTTGGCCACGTCGGAGACTTCGGCGCGGGTCGGCATCGGGCTGTGAATCATCGACTCCATCATCTGCGTGGCGGTGATCACGGCTTTGTTCAGGCGACGGGCGTGAGCAATGATCTTCTTCTGGATGCCGACCAGCTCGGCGTCGCCGATTTCCACGGCCAGGTCGCCACGGGCGACCATTACCGCGTCGCTGGCGCGAATCAGGCCGTCGAGGGCTTCGTCATCGGCCACGGCTTCGGCACGTTCGATCTTGGCCACCAGCCAGGCAGTGCCGCCTGCCTCGTTGAGCAGGCGACGGGCGTAATCCATGTCGGCGGCATCGCGCGGGAAGGACACGGCGAGGTAGTCCAGGTCCATTTCGGCGGCGACCTTGATGTCGGCCTTGTCCTTCTCGGTCAGCGCCGGTGCGGTCAGGCCGCCGCCACGGCGGTTGATGCCCTTGTTGTCGGACAGCGGGCCGCCGATCAGTACGCGGCAGTGCAACTCGTCCGCGCCCTTGAGTTCGACGCGCATCACCACGCGGCCGTCATCGAGCAGCAGTTCGTCGCCGACGTCGCAATCCTGGATCAGCGCCGGGTAGTCGATGCCGACCACTTCCTGAGTGCCCGCCGTGCGCGAGTGGCTGGAGGAGAGGCGGAACAGGTCGCCGTCCTTGAGCTCGATGCGCTTGTTCTCGAACTTGGCGATGCGGATCTTCGGGCCTTGCAGGTCGCCGAGCAGGGCGACGTGGCGGCCGTGCTTGGCGGCGAGTTCGCGTACCAGCGCGGCGCGCGCCTTGTGGTCGTCCGGCGTGCCGTGGGAGAAGTTCAGACGGGCCACGTCGAGACCGGCGAGGATCAGTTGCTCCAGCACTTCCGGCGAGCTGCTGGCCGGGCCCAGGGTGGCGACGATTTTGGTGCGGCGAAAGGTCATGCACGAACTCCCTAGTGAACTATGTCAGGGAGGCTACTACGACGTTCAGCTGTAGTCATTGTTCCCGTGCACTACCCTTTGCCTTCCGGTTTGATCACCAGCAGATCGCATTCGATGCGTTCCAGCACCCGCTCTGCGGTATGGCCTATCAACAGGCTATCCAGGTGACCGCGGGCGATGGCGCCCATCACCACCAGGCCTATATTGTGCTCGTGCACGAAGCGCGGAATGACTTCCTCGGTAAAACCGTCCAGCAGATGGGCATCCGCCCGATCGATGGCGTACTGGGCGATCAGCTTGTCGAAGGCCTCACGGTGTTCTCGGCTGCATCGTTTCACGTAGTCGTCATAGGCCTGCGCTACCTCGGCGTCGAACAGCAGCGAATGTGGCAGTGGCGCATGCGCATGCAGGTATTCGGCGTGCAGACCAAGGGCGGCCTGCAGGGCCTGGGCGGTGCGAATCAGCTGATGATCCAGGGCTGCGGGCTTGTCGGCGCTGTGCAGTGGGTCGAGCGCCGCGCACAGGCGCTGGCCTCGCAGCTTGGCATCGTGCACCAGCCAGAGTGGCACCGGGCAGCGGCGGATCAGTTGCCAGCTGGTGTCGCTCAGCAGCAGACGGCGCAGTGCGCTGCTGGGGTAGGTCGATTTGAACAGGATGTCCGGCTGCAGTACGGCAACGCGGGCGAGTATCTCCTCATGGCGGCGCTTGGCCCAGCGCACGTCCACCTGGATCTTGAAACCCTCGTCGCTCAGGTGGGCGACACTGGCGCGCAGATCTTCGCAGCTTTGCTGCAGGATGGCGTCACGGGCACGGTTGAGCAGCCGGTTGTCCAGCAGGCCGGTCTCCAGGCTTGGGTGGTACTCAACCTTCAGCAGGTGCAGCTCGGCGCCGACCTGGCGTGCTATGTCAACGGCCCGTTGCAGGGCGGGTTGTTGCTGGTGTTCGGCGTCGATGACGACCAACAGTCGTTGCAGGTTCATGGTGGCAGCCTCGCCTGGGTGGATACGGGTATTACAAACCTGATGGCGATGCGCGGCATTGACATGGGTCAGCGCATGCCCTGGCACTCAGTCGCCCTTGGATAACGGCACAAGCAGACGGAGCAGGCAGACGAAGGGTTGTCAGCAGCTCGCCTGCGCGCGGGCTGGAAGGGGCGATGCGACGGAGTCTAGTCAGCACGCCGGCTAATGCCAGGGCGCTGCCGGCAGGTCGGCGCTGTTCAGTTTTTCTCCGGGCGGTCGATACACTGCTCACTGGAGGACTTTCCCATGCGTACCCTGATCATTCTGGCCGTGGCCCTGGCTGCCACGGGTTGCACCCGTGTCTCGCTCGACCACCATCTGAACAACGCCTATCGCGCCTACAACGAAGGGGATTGTGCCCAGGTCGCGCTGGAGCTGTCGCAAGCCGAGCGCAAGAGCCGCTCGCGCAATTACCTGCAGCCGGAGATTTCCCTGCTGCGTGGCCAGTGTCTGGAGCGTGAAAGCCTGTTCGTCGACGCGGCACAAACCTATCAGTTCATCATCACGCGCTATCCGGCCAGCGAATATGCCTACCGTGCGCGTGCCCGCCTGCAGACCCTGGAGCAATTGGGGCATCACAGCCCGGCCCCTGCGGCCAAGACCATCCCCGCGCCGCTCTGAGCATTTCTCGGCGCCGCGGCGCGGTATAAGCTGGCGCATGGGCTCCATGGAGGATGAACATGCGTCACTTGCTGCTGATCGCCGCGCTGCTGCCGACTCTGGCGACGGCTGAAATCTATCGCTGGACGGACGAGCAGGGCCGCGTGCATTTCAGCGAGCGCCCCGTAGCCGGAGCTGAGACGGTAAAGGTGAAGCCGCAGGTGGTCGAGCGCGATGCCCAGACGCGTGAGCGGGAGGCGCGCACTCAGCGGTTCTACGATGCGCGGCGCGAAGAACAGCAGCAGGCAGAGGCCACGGCCGCCACGCGGCGCCAGGAGCGCAACAACGAATGCCGCGATCTGCGTCAGCGCCTGGCACAGATTCCCGAAGGTTATAGCTACTACCGTGAGGGCGCCGATGGCGAGCGCATCTACTACAGTGACAAGGAAACAGATGCCGCTCGTCGCCAGTTGCGCGAGTGGATAGCGCAACGCTGTACTTGAGGGTGGTTTAGCGGCCGCAGTGGGGCCATACTCAAGACCTTTTGTAGCGAACTGCCATCATGCGTAGCCAGCGCCGAATCGAACGCCATCAACTGCCCTACTATCTGAAGGTGTTCAACCGCATCACCGACAAACCGATGGGCTCCATCGGCAATGTCTCTCTCGACGGCCTGATGCTGATCAGTCAGCTGCCGATGCTGGTTGGCGCGCGTTTCGACATGCGTCTGAAGATTCCCGGCCAGCATGGCATGCATTTCATCGACTTCTCCGCCACTTGCCAGTGGTGCCGTGAAGACGTCACTCCAGGTGTCTACGATTCCGGTTTCGCGCTGGTCGCGCCACCTGCCGACTATGTCGAGATGATCGACGCCCTGCGTTACTACTTCAGCTTCCACAGCCTGGCGGCTTCCGCCTGATATTCCCCAGCTGCGAATCAGTGCATCGCCGGGACACGGGCCAGGTTGCGCAGCCGCTCGCTCAGTTTCAGGCGCAGGCCGTCTTCTTCGCAGAACAGCAGCGCACGCTCCAGGTCGTAGCGTTCGCCCTGCGGGCAGTCCAGTTGCCGGTAAACGTCGGCGCGGGCCAGATGGTCGCCCAGGTTTGCCGGCCCGAGTAGCAGGACACGTTCGGCATCCTTGAGCGCCGCCTCGGGGGCGTCGTGCTGCAGATGCAGCAGGCGCAGGTTGCGCGACAAGCGCTGCAGCATGGTCGGGGCGTCGGCCGTTTGCAGGTGCTCGGCGCTGAGTTCGACGCCCGTTCCCAACTGACGATGGAGGTGCTCACGGCAGTCGCGGGTGTACAGGCGGCGCCCGCCACACGGGTCGAGCAGGTGGTCAGCACCTGGTACGCGCAGCATGAAATGCCCGGGAAAGTTCACGCCTTGCAGCGGAATGTCCAGATGGCGCGCCATCTCCAGGGCTATCAGGGCCAAAGCCAGCGGCTGCCCGCGTCGGCGCCGCAGCACTTCATGGAGCAGAGCGTGGCGTGGACGCGTGACGCCTTCGTCGTCTTCCTGAAAATCCAGTTCGGCCAGCCTGCGCAGCAGCGGCTGGGCCAGTTCGCGGGCGGGCATGGCGGGGAGTCCGGCGCTGACCTGCAGCAACAGGTTGTGCAGATCGTTCAATGCCTGAGCGGGTTGAAGCTGCTCATCGTGTTCGGCGGCAATCCACAGCGCCGCCTCGAACAGGGCGGGGGGATCGCGTTGCAGGCACTGCAGGCAGGCTTGGCGTGGGCTCATCGCATTCTCCGCTGACTTCTGTTCTTGTAGCCCCTGGCGGGGGTGTCGTCCAGTGGGCTTCTCCTATACTGGGCGCTGAAGTCCGATCGGGAGCGCAGCCATGTTCAGCATGATGCAAGCCGCCCGCCTCGAGGCCCTGCACCTGGCCGTGGATCCGGCCAGCGGCCTCAAGGCCGTTATCGCCATTCACAACACCCGCTTCGGGCCTGCACTCGGCGGCTGCCGTTACCTGGCCTATGCCGATGAGCAGAGCGCTATCGACGATGCCATTCGTCTGGCTCAGGGCATGAGCTACAAGGCGGCGCTTGCCGGCATCGAGCATGGTGGCGGCAAGGCGGTGATTATCCGGCCGGCCCATCTGCCGTGCCGCGCTGCCCTGTTCGAGGCGTTCGGACGGTTCATCGAGACGCTCAACGGGCGTTACATCGCTGCCATCGACAGCGGTACCTCCAGCGCCGACATGGATTGCATCGCGCAATACACCAGTCACGTCACCAGCACCACGCGCGAGGGTGACCCGTCGCCGCACACGGCGCTGGGTGTGTTCGCGGGTATCCGCGCCACGGCCCAGGCGCGCCTGGGCAGCGATGATCTGGAAGGGCTGCGCGTGGCCGTGCAGGGGCTTGGCAATGTGGGTTTCGCCCTGGCCGAAGCACTGCACGCCGCTGGCGCCGAGCTGCTGGTCAGCGATCTCGATGCCGGTTGCGTGCAACTGGCCGTCGAGCAACTGGGCGCGCACCCGATTGCCAGTGATGCGCTGCTAACGACGCCTTGCGACATCCTTGCACCGTGCGGCCTGGGCGGGGTGCTGAACGCGCAGACGGTCGCTCATCTGCGTTGTGCTGCGGTGGCCGGTGCCGCCAACAATCAACTGGCCAGTCCTGATGTGGCCGACCAGCTGGAGGCGCGCGGAATCCTCTACGCGCCAGATTACGTGCTCAACGCCGGTGGGCTGATCTATGTCGCGCTGCGACATCGCGGCGAGGCGCTGCCGGCGATCACCGCGCACCTGGCGCAGATCAGCCGGCGGCTGACCGAAATCTATGCCCACGCCCAGGCTGAAAAACGTTCCCCGGCGCGAGTCGCCGACTACCTCGCCGAGCGCCTACTGTACGGCACCTAGCCGTTATCCGGGGCGATCCTGCAGGGCGGCGCGGTCAATGACCGTCGAATTCGCCCTGGTAACACACCGGCGAGCTGGGCGCGTCATGGCGCTGCAGTTCATCTTCGAGGAAATCGGCCAGTACGCGTGCGTTGTTGTGCGCCTCGTCGCGCGCCGCGTAGAGCAGCGTCAGCGTGCCGCTTGCCGCCCAGTGCAGCAGGCGTTGCCAGTGCTCGGGGTGGGCGCACAGTTCACGGCGGTAGGCGGTGCGGAACTCATCGAAGGCTTCGGCGCGATGGGCGAAGGACTTGCGCAGCTCACTGGAAGGAGCGACATCGGGTAGCCATTCATCGAGCGCCAGGGCCTCCCTGGACAAGCCACGAGGCCACAATCGGTCGATCAGTACGCGTTGGCCGTCACTGGCTTCTGCCTCGAGATAGACCCGCTTGCACCGGATCATGGAGCTGGCCTCCGTCGCCTGCGGCAATGCCGCACTTGGCGGTATCCGCGGGCTCGATTAGCGTGATGAGGGGAGGAGTCACCATGGACTATTTCATCATCGTCGTCACTACCGCAGCCGGCCTTTACTTTCACTGGTGGCTGTTTCGCCGTATTCGTCAGTGGAGCGATCGTGATCTTGCGCTGTCTTTCGCCGAAGGCGACGAGCACAAGCGCCAGTACATGCTGGAGCAACTGGCCCGTGCCCGGCGTGAAGGGGTCAAGCGGCGAGACTTGCCGGTCTGGCTGGAGCAGGCCGCAGCGCAGTATCCCGTCAGTAACGCATAGGTCGAAGCCCCGTTGGAGGAACGGGGCCGCGGTTCCTGGTCATTCGCTGGCGGTGTCGATTTCCAGTTCGTCGAGCGCGTCCGGCTGGCTCTTGAACGCCTTGGCGAATACATCGCGGTTCTTGGCCATGAAGATACCCAGCTCTTCGCCCTGTTCCTCGCTCAAGGATGGCACCGCCTTGTGCAGTACCTGACTCAGGCGCTCGGCCAGCTCCAGCATCTTGTCGTAACGGTCGGCTTCGGCCTTATCCATGAACAAGCGCTCCGGATCGCGGCTGCTGCGGTACACCACTTCGACGGCCATTCATCACCTCGTCTGCCTTCATATGTGTCGTAGGGATTTAACTGGTTTTTTATACAGTGGTGGCGAGGATAAAGGACTCGCTGCCGTTTGGCCAGTATTGCCTCCGACACAGAGGATAGAAGTCGCGACCGATGCCGGCCATTGGCCTGTGTCGTTCCGTCACATCCCTGCCTCATCCTCAAGCTGGTGTTTTTCCTGCATGCTCGACAGCGGGCATCGTTTCCGATGCCTGAACGTCATGCGTGCTTTGGGGAGAAGTGAAAAGATGAATTGGGCGGAACGTCTGCGTGAAGGCATGCATGGCCTGGCGGAGTCGCTGGGCAATCTGTTGATGGAGGCCTTCCATTACCTGGCGCTGTTCGCCATCGGGGCGATCACCGCGTGGGCGGGGGTGATGACTTTCATCGGCATGCTGGAAAAGGGTCACATCACGGTCGATGACATTCTGCTGCTGTTCATCTACCTGGAGTTGGCGGCGATGGTAGGCATCTACTTCAAAACCAACCACATGCCGATCCGCTTCATGATCTACGTGGCGATCACGGCGCTGACCCGTCTGCTGATTTCCGACATTTCCCACACGCACAAGCCGAGCTGGGGCGTGGTGATGGTGTCCGGGGCGATCCTGCTGCTGGCTCTGGCGATTCTGGTGGTGCGCTACGCCTCGTCACGTTTTCCGGCCGTGGCCGGCCCGCACCCCCGCAGCAAGGCGCGCAACCGCGAGGATGCCGAAGCCGAGCGCGACGATATGTCCGACTAAGCTGCCAGCGGGACGTCAGTCGAGCGGCGCGAACAGCGCCGCCAGATCATCCTCGTCCAACTGCCACTGGCCCTGGCTGCCGCCGTCGAGGACACCTTTGGCCAGGCTGGCCTTGGCCTGTTGCAGCTGCTGGATCTTCTCCTCGACGCTGCCGCGGGCGATCAGCTTGTAGACGAACACCGGCTTGTCCTGGCCGATGCGGTAGGCGCGGTCGCTGGCCTGGGCTTCGGCGGCCGGGTTCCACCAGGGGTCGAAGTGAATCACGGTGTCGGCGGCGGTCAGGTTGAGGCCGCTGCCGCCGGCCTTGAGACTGATCAGGAAAACCGGGAATTCCCCGGCCTGGAAGCGCTGTACCGGGGTACGTCGGTCCTGGGTGCTGCCGGTGAGCTTGGCGTAGGCGATCTTGCGCGTCTGCAGTTCCGTTTCGATCAGGGCCAGCATCGAGGTGAACTGGGAGAACAGCAGCACGCGGCGGCCTTCGTCGACCAGCTCCTCGAGCATGTCCAGCAGGGCGCTGAGCTTGCCCGAGTCGCTGGCGTTCAGTGCGCCGTGATCCTCGCCGAGCAGGCGCAGGTCGCAGCAGCTCTGGCGCAGGCGCAGCAGGGCTTCGAGGATCACGATGTGGCTGCGCGCCAGCCCCTGGCGGGCGATCTCGTCGCGTACCTTCTGATCCATCGCCAGGCGCAGGGTTTCGTAGCGGTCGCGCTGCAGCTGGGTCAGCTCGACCCAGTGGGTGATCTCGGTCTTCGGCGGCAGTTCGCTGGCCACCTGTTCCTTGGTGCGGCGCAGCAGGAACGGGCGGATGCGCCCGTTCAGATGATTCAGGCGCTGAGCATCGCCTCGTTTCTCGATGGGCGTGCGGTAGTCACGGGTGAAGGCCTTGGCGTCACCCAGCCAGCCCGGCATGAGGAAGTGGAACAGCGACCAGAGCTCACCCAGGTGGTTCTCCAGCGGCGTGCCGGTCAGGCACAGGCGCAGATCGGCCTGCACCTGAGCGGCGGCGCTGGCCGCCTTGCTGCGCGGGTTCTTGATGTTCTGCGCTTCGTCGAGGATCAGCAGGCGGTAGCGCTGCTGGTTCAGCGCCTTGAGGTCGCGCGGCAGCAGGGCGTAGGTGGTGAGGATCAGATCGTGTTCGGCGATCTCCGCGAACAGCGCCTTGCGCTTGCTGCCGTGCAGGGCCAGCACACGCAGCTGCGGGGTGAAGCGCGCCGCTTCGTCCTGCCAGTTGGGGATCAGGCTGGTGGGCATGACGATCAGTGCGGGCTTGTCGAGGCGCCTGGCCTGCTTCTCGCAGAGGATGTGCGCCAGGGTCTGCAGGGTCTTGCCCAGGCCCATGTCGTCAGCCAGCACGCCGCCGACGCGTAACTCGGCCAGGGTCTGCATCCAGTTCAGGCCCTGCACCTGATAGGTGCGCAGTTCGGCCTGCAGCCCCTCGGGCGGAGCAATTTCGCGCACTGCCAGGTTCTGCAGGCGCTCGGCGAAACCGCGCAGTTCATCACCGCCCTGCCAGCTCAGTTCCGGGCCATGGGCCAGTTCCGCCAGACGCGCGGCGTCGGCACGCCCCAGGCGCAGTGGCAGGTGGTCCTCGCCAGGGTCGCGGAAATACAGTTCGCCAAGCGTGGCCAATAGAGGCTTGAGGCGGGCGAACGGCAGGGCGATGCGTTTGCCGCCCTGCGGCAGGCTGACCAGCAGGCGATCCTCGTCGGCGCGCTGGGCCAGCGCTTCGGGTGCCAGCAGCCAGGGTGTGCGGCGAATGGCCTGGAGCAGAATCGGCAGCAGGCTCAGACGCTGGCCTTCGACTTCGATGCCCAGTTCCAGATCGAACCAGTTCTGCTGTGGGTCTTCCTCGACTTCTGCATACCAGTCTTGGACCTCGGCGAGGTTGTACTGGAAGTCCGGGCGCATGTGGATCTGCCAGCCCTCTGCGCGCAGTTGCGGCAGGTGATGTTGGACGAAATCCAGCCAGTCGCGCTCGCGCTCCAGCTCGAACGGCTCACCAGCCTCGGCCGGCAGGGCTTCGCTCTGGCGCAACGCCACCTGCAGGCCGAGGCTTTCCAGGCGCTTGCGCAGACCGGCTTCGGCCGCACCGTCGCGAATCAGGCGCAGATTGGTGTGTTCGTCGAGGCGCTTGACCAGATCCTTGGCCGGCTTGCCGAAAACCTTGTGCCCGGCGTAGTCGAAGGCCAGCGCGGCGCGGTGCTGGGTCTGCTCATGCATGCGTCCCTTGCGCGCGTCGAAATGCACGCGCACCTGGCTGCCCAGGCTGAGGATGGCGGAGGGCGCGGTACCTTCGAGGCGCGTTTCCGCCAGTTCCCTGTCCGCCACGATGATGTCCGAGAGGTCGCTGCCCGCGCGCTGCCGGGCTTCCAGGGTGAGCAGGGCGGCGACCACATGCTTGCAGTTGAAACCGACCGGGCAGTTGCAGTGGCCGGTCACGCTCCATTTACGCCCGTAGGGGTGCAGGGTGATGCGCTGCTGATAGGTCTGCCCGGCCGAGCCACGGCAATTGGCGAGCAGGCTGTTGTCCTTGAGGGTGAGCAGTTTGCTGCGTTTTTCCTCGGCGTAACCCTGGCCGCGGCGCAGGTCGCCGGCGCCGAATTCCGAACGCCAGTCTTCCTGGCGCAACTGGTGAATATCCAGAGGCATCAACGACGCCCCGGAGGGATAGGTAATGGGCGCATGACTGGGCCGTGGCAATGCAAAGCCGCAGATTTTCGCATAGCTGTGCGGCGATTAGCAGGCGGGGCGCAGAGATTGCCGACGAGTAGGGCGTGCGTAACCCGGCGTGGCAATGATGGCGGACTAGAGAAACGCCGCGCGGTACTGTCCCGGCGTGGCGCCCAGCCCCTGGCGGAAGCGGTTGCTGAAATGGCTGGCACTGGCGAAGCCGCAGGCCAGCGCCACTTCGCTGAGCGCGGGTTGTGACTGGCGCAGCATCTGGCAGGCGCGAGCCAGACGCCTTGCCAGCACGTAGCGATGCGGTGGCAGACCGAAACTGCTCTGAAACATGCGCGCGAAATGGTATTCGGACAGGGCGCAGAGCGCCGCCAGTTGGCTCAGCGGCAGCGGCGTTTCCAGATGCTGCTCGATGAAGTCGCGTACGCGCCGGCGTTGGCCTGGAGCCAGACCGCCCTTAAGGCGCAGGCCCTGACGCTGGCCAACCTGGTTGAGCAGGGCATGGTCGAGCAACTGGTGGGCCAGGCTGCTGGCCAGCAGGCGTTCACCCGGTTCCTGCCAGTCGAGGGAGCACAGCTGGCGAAAACGCGCCGCCTGCTCGGCATCTTCAAGGAAGGTTGCTTCCTCCAGTTGCAGACTGCGTGGTTCACGGTCGAGCAGGGCGACCGCACCGAGCGCGAACTGCTCCTGCTCGACATAGAGGTGAGCGAGCTGAATCTCGCCGTTGATGATCCAGGCCGACTGGTGCTCGGCCGGCAGGATGCACAGCTTGTCCGGCGCGCCCTTGTTGCCGGGCTGCTCGCGGCGAAAGGTGCCGGTGCCTCCGGCCAGGTAGCAGGACAGCGTGTGATGACTGGGGGCCAGGTAGTCGCGTGCGTCGTGGGCATTGCTCCAGCGGGCTGCAGCCATGCCGTTGCCCAGCTCGGCCATCGCATGCAACCGGGCGTTGGGCGAGCGGCTCATGCTCTGAAATACCTGCAGACGTTCGAATTGCGCCATCAGCTTCTCCTGATTCAGCCATGCTACGCCTGTCGACCGGCAAAACCAGTGGTCGCGAAAAAAATGCGCAAGTTTGCGCAAGTCTGGGGTCCTAATCTCTGGAGCACCTTTGGCTGGTGCCCGAATTTTTTTATTGCGACCCACGCGCAGTGTGAATACTCGGAGTATCGTGGCGTTCGCTGGAACACTCACCCGCATCCCGGATGCCCCTCCCGATGAAATTCCTGCGCCGGTTCGCTCTCGCCTCTGTGCTGGTCACTCCCGGCCTGCTGGCCGCTGCTCCGCCTGTCGATGACAAGTCGGCCTTCATCGCCGATCTGCTCGGGCGCATGACCCTTGAGGAAAAAGTCGGCCAGTTGCGCCTGATCAGCATCGGTAGCGACATGCCGCGCGAACGCATCCGCGAGGAGATGGCGGCGGGGCGTATCGGTGCCACCTTCAACTCGGTGGTGCGCCAGGACAACCGTCCGATGCAGGAGGCGGCGCTGCGCAGTCGCCTGGGCATTCCGGTGTTCTTCGCCTACGACGTCATTCACGGCCATCGCACTACTTTCCCCATTGGCCTGGGCCTGGCCTCGAGTTGGGACATCCCGGCCATCGAGAACAGCGCCCGGATCGCCGCCTTCGAAGCCAGTGCCGACGGCCTCGACATGACCTTCGCCCCGACCGTCGATATTTCCCGCGATCCGCGCTGGGGCCGTACCTCAGAAGGCTTCGGCGAGGACCCCTATCTGGTTTCGCGCATTGCCGAGGCGATGGTGCGTGGTTACCAGGGTGACGATCCCGCTGATCCGCAACGCATCATGGCCAGCGTCAAGCACTTCGCCCTGTACGGCGCGGTGGAGGGCGGGCGCGACTACAACGTGGTCGACATGAGCCCGATGCGCATGTATCAGGATTACCTGCCGCCTTACCGCGCCGCCATCGATGCCGGTGCCGGCGGGGTGATGGTGGCGCTGAACGCGATCAATGGCGTACCGGCCTCGGCCAACACCTGGCTGTTGCGTGATCTGCTGCGCCGCGACTGGGGTTTCAAGGGCGTGGTGCTCAGCGACCACGGCGCGATCACCGAACTTCTGCGTCATGGCGTGGCCGCCGATGGTCGCGAGGCCGCTCGCCTGGCTGTCACCGCAGGTGTCGGCATGAGCATGGCCGACTCCCTGTATGACCTGCAGCTGCCGGCGCTGGTGCGCAGCGGTGCGGTGCCGCAGAACGTGCTGGACGAAGCCGTCACCCATGTGCTGAACACCAAGTACGACCTCGGCCTGTTCCACGATCCGTTCCGCCGTATCGGCCGCGCCGAGGACGACCCGCCCGACGTCAATGCCGAAAGCCGTCTGCACCGCGCCGATGCCCGGGCCATGGCGCGTGATTCCCTGGTACTGCTGGAAAACCATGGCGACACGCTGCCCCTGAGCAGGAAGGCTACCGTCGCCCTGATCGGTCCGCTGGCCGACTCGCCGGTGGACATGCTCGGCAGCTGGTCGGCGGTCGGTGTGGCCGAGCAGGCAGTTACGTTGCGCAAGGGCCTGGAAGCGGCGCTCGAGGGGCAGGGCAAACTGCTCTACGCCGTGGGGGCCAACGTCACCGACGATGTGCACGTGATCGATTACCTCAACCAGCTCAACTGGGACCGCCCGGAAGTCGTGCCGGACAAGCGCACGCCACAGACAATGCTGGATGAGGCCGTGCGCCTGGCATCGCAGGCCGATGTCATCGTCGCCGCGGTGGGCGAAGCGCGGAGCATGTCCCACGAGTCCTCCAGCCGTACCCGCCTTGATCTGCCGGACAGCCAGCAGGCGTTGCTGCGTGCGCTCAAGGCCACCGGCAAGCCGCTGGTGCTGGTGCTGATGAACGGTCGGCCGCTGGCGCTCGGCTGGGAGAAGGAAAACGCCGATGCGATGCTGGAAACCTGGTACAGCGGCATCGAAGGCGGCCATGCCATCGCCGATGTGCTGTTCGGTGAACACAATCCCTCCGGCAAGCTGCCAATCACCTTCCCCCG